>CAZPOY010000008.1:30918-32088 GCA_964588345.1 uncultured Thermoplasmata archaeon | reverse complement strand
GGTCCATGCTTTCGAAAAGGACCTTGTCGATGCTTTCTTTGAAGAGGGGCGTGTCCCGGTATCTCTCCATCATCTTCTCCATGTTGATGTACTTGAGGTCCGCATCGCGGGAGATGGCCCCGAATTTCCTGGCAACGTGGATGAACTGGTATTTCATGTAGGTCGAGTTTTTCAGGTATATTCTCAGTATTCCCTCCACGTTCTCGGGCATGGCATTCCTGAGCATTTCGATGACATTTTCTTCCTTGATGCTTCTTGGCAGTTTCAGTTCAATCCGGTACGGGTCGGAAATCACCCCCACGGACTGTCCGATCTTCGACATGAGCATTGATGAGAGATACCTTGCTAGCGTCTGATTGACCTTGGACCCGAAGCAGCAATTCAGGACGATGGAATCGGGGTGGTTCTCCACGGTCACCGTCTTGTGGTCGGGCATCAAGTTTTCCTCGCGTTGTTCATCCATCTGCCCTTTTAGCACGCTCCTGGCTTTTTCATCCAACGGGAGCCCGGCAAGGTCCCCGGTGCTTCGTATCTCACCAACCTTCTGGGCCACTTCGTACGGAACGGGTATCTCTTCACCGACCCAACTGGGCAGGGCCCCCAGTTCCTTGGCTCTTTCAACGAGTACCTCCTCTTCTGTGATGTCCACGACCCTCCACGTGGTCCCCTTCACGATGAAAGCCGAATACCCGTCGGCCAGACTAGAAACGAATCCTTCGTCCAGCGTTCCGATGATTCTCCTGGAACCCATGTCCACGATGGGGAAGTTCTTCTGGTCGGGTATCATAGAAATGTTGGAATAGAAGTTTTTCAAGGTCCGTCGGGTCCGGTTTATCTTCCCATCCTCATAGCGAATCTGATACAATTCATAGAGCGTTTTCAGGACGTCGATGAAGGTCTCCTTTTCGAGGTCCCTGAAAGGATATGTACTTTTGAAAAGGTTGAAGACGTGCTCGTCCCTGACCTGGCCGTATTCCATGGCAATGGATATGACTTGATTGGCAAGGACCGACAGAGGATTTTCCCTGTAAGGCAGAATTTCAAGGTCGCTTTCAACAGCCATCTTCGCCGTTACGGCACTTTCCAGGATGTCATCAGGTTTCCAGGCGACGATTACCCCCCGGCTCGTTTCGCCAATGGAGTGGCCGGACCTCCCGGCCCTTTGTACGA
>CAZPOY010000008.1:10743-30908 GCA_964588345.1 uncultured Thermoplasmata archaeon | reverse complement strand
AGCCGGGCCACCTCCCGGGGCGAGTTGAATTGAAGCGTCATGTCGGCGGAACCAACGTCAATGCCAAGTTCAAGCGAAGATGTGCAAATGAGACATTTCAATTCGCCTGCCTTGAAGAGGTCCTCCATCTCGACGCGAACGTTCTTGGAAAGAGAACCGTGATGCACCCCGAAACCCTCGGCTTCGTCCCAGACGGCGTACCGGGCGCTTATGAGTTCGGCCGTATCCCTGGTATTTACAAAAAATAGCGAAGCGTTGTGCTGGTCGGCGATGTTCTTGCAGTGCCTTAAGGCCCTTGTGAGTCCCAGGTCGAGTTCGAAAAGCTCCGAAAGTTCCTCGTCTCTGTCCGTTTCCTCCGGTGTTTCAACGCGCAAGGCCAATTCCTTTGTTTCCATGACATTTAGAATCTTCACTTCCTTCTTCCATCCCAGGAATCTTGCGACCTCTTCGGGCGAACCCACCGTGGCGGACAATCCGACCCGCTGGAATTTCCTTCCGGTGACGGCTACCAAGCGCTCCAGGCCCACGGTCAGCTGGGCACCGCGTTCGTCCCGGGCCAACTCGTGAATCTCATCGACCACGACCCATTCAACGTTTTCAAGGGTTTTTCTCAGAAGTTTGCCCTGGAACATGATTTGTAGCGTTTCAGGCGTCGTTATCAATACGTCGGGCACTTCCTTTACCTGCCTTCTCCGCTCCTTTTTAGAAGTATCTCCGTGCCTTACGGCGATGTCGATGCCGAGTCTTTGGCCGAACCAAGTGAGCCGTTTCATCATGTCCCGGTTGAGCGCCCGAAGTGGCGTTATGTAGAGAAGCCGAATCCCGTCTTTTTTCTCATGCAGCATCTTTTCGAAGAAAGGAAGAACCGCTGCCTCGGTCTTGCCGATGCCCGTAGGTGCAATCAAAAGAAGGTTTTCACCGTTGAGAACCTCTGGAATCATCAATTCCTGGGGCCGGGTAAGTTCGTCAATGCCCTTCTCCTTAAGCGCCCTCCTTAGTTCCGGGGATAAAAGCTCGATGGATGACATGGGGAAAAGGTGGAAGAAGGACCGTGTTTTAAATCCTTTGCTTGACGGTGGGTGAAACTAAAGGGAAACCGTATTATTTGATAAACCCCTCCCGCTTCATGTGTCAACATGAAACCCGTTAGCGTAGAGATGGTCGGTGTAGGGGGCCAGGGGATTTTGACCGCCTCCCAGATAATCGGTAAAGCAGCACTTAAACAGGATGTGAATGTTACCATGAGCGAAGTCCACGGAATGGCCCAGAGAGGCGGCGTGGTTACGTGTTCCGTTCGGCTTGGTGATTTCAAAAGCCCCCTCATAGCCAATGGCGAGGCCGACGTTCTCCTGGGTTTCGAGCCCGTGGAAACGTACCGGGCACTCAACAAAGCCAACGAGAAGTCCTGGGTTATCACCAACACCAATCCCATTGTTCCCTTCACCGTTTCTGCCGGAAGCGAAGAATACCCTCCCCTGGATGAAATTTTCTCCGAGATGAAGGACAAGATATCCCATCTCGTCATGGTGGACGCAACCGAAAAGGCCCAGGAAGCAGGCGCAGCCATCACCGCCAACGTCGTTCTGGTCGGAGCACTTTCAGCATGCGAAGCATTCCCCTTCGACACCGATTTGATGAAAAAAACTGTTCTGGAGCTAGTGCCTGACAAGTACAGGGAAGTAAATGAAAAAGCGTTCGAACTGGGCACGAAACAGATGGTCCAATAAGAAACTAAGCAATGACCCCGTGAATTATCTTTCTTTCCATCACTTGATGGGACTATTGGTCAAAATGCCTTTTTTCAATCTTGGCCGATTAGGGTCAGGAATTCATCTTCATCAATGATTTCCACACCCTTCTCCTTCGCCTTGTCTAGCTTCTTGCCCGGCTTGTCTCCCACGACGACATAATCCAGGTCTTCTGACACGCTGTTCTTGACCAATCCTCCCAGGGCCCTTACCCTGTCCTTGGCTTCGTCCCGGGTGAAGGTTTCCAAACCGCCTGTGAAGAGGAAGGTCTTTCCCGAAAGGTCTCCTTTCCTTCCTTCCGCTTGGGTGTTAACCCCCGCTTCTTTCAAACGCGCCAACTCTTTCTTGTTTTCTTCGTCGGTAAAAAACCCCACGATTCTTTTGGCAACCTCGGGGCCGATGTTGCTGATGCTTTCCAGTTGCTCCCGGTCGGCATTTCCCAATGCCTCAAGGGAACCGAATTGGTCAGCTAAAAGCTGGGCGGTGAATGAACCCACTTGTGGGATGCCCAATCCGAAAATAAGGCGGGAAAGGTCCGCTTTCCGACTCTCTTCTATCTCCGAAAGCAGGTTTCGGGCCGACTTCTCTTTTACCCCCGGCAGACCGACGAGGTCTTCTTCGTCAACGGAATAAATGTCCGAGATTTTTTCCACCAGGTCCGCTTCCATGAGCTTCTCGACAAGGGAGGGCCCCAGCCCGTCGATGTCCATGGCGTTCCTTGAAGCAAAGTGCAGTATCCGCTCCTTCGCCTTTGCGGGGCATGCATCGTTTACGCATCGAATGTAAACGTCTTCATAGTGGATTTCTTCGCCACACTCGGGGCATTCTTCGGGTTTCTCGACCTTTTCTTCGTCCCCCTTCCTCTTGCCCTTGATGCTCTTTACGACCTGTGGTATCACCATTCCCGCCTTTTCGACAAGGACGTGGTCTCCGATGCGTATGTCCTTTCGTTCCACCTCATCGAAGTTGTGCAGCGTAGCCCGGGAAACCACGGAACCGGATATTTCCTGGGGGTCCAATATGGCCACCGGCGTTATGATGCCCGTCCTGCCCACCTGGAAAACAACGTCTTTAAGCTTGGCGGTCACTCTCTTTGCAGGGAATTTGTAAGCCATGGCCCACCGGGGGTGTTTTGTGGTTGAGCCCAGTTCCCGTTGCTTTTCCAACGAATTGACCTTCACCACCATGCCATCTACTTCATAGCCGAGTTCGTCCTTCTTCTCCTTCCATTCTTCGATGGCATCGATGACGTCGTCAATGTTCTCATGAAGTGAGACGTGCTCGTTTATCCGAAGCCCGGCTTCTTTCATGGCTTCCAAGGTTTCCATGTGGGTTTTAAATTCCGCTTCCGAAGCAGTTAGCGTGTAAATGAATATGGCAAGGCCCCTTTCAGCCGTCACTCGGGGGTCTTTCTGCCTGAGGGAACCGGAAGCGGCGTTGCGGGGATTGGCAAAAAGGTCCTTGCCTTCCTCCTTTCGCCTTTCATTTACCTCTTCAAAGGACGCGTCAGGCATGTAGACTTCTCCCCGCACTTCGGTCTCTCCTTGAGCCAAATCGGTGTCCAGCAGCTTCAAGGGTATGCTCTTGATGGTCTTCACGTTCTCGGTTATCAACTCGCCTTTTTTTCCGTCTCCCCGGGTGGCACCCCTTTCCAGGAAACCGTTGACATAGACAAGGGCAACCCCCAGACCGTCTATCTTCGGTTCGAGAACGTATTCAACGGAACCCGCGTCCTTCCGGACTCTCTTGTCGAAGTCACGAAGTTCCTCTTCGTCGTAGCTGTTGTCCAGTGAGAGCATCGCCGTCTTGTGCTTTACGGTTTCAAACGTCGTCTCAACCTTGGCACCCACCTTTCTTGTTGGGGAATCGTCGGTCACAAGGTCCGGAAAAGCTTCTTCGAAGGCCTCCAGACGTTCTACGAGTTGGTCGTACTCGTAATCCGATATCTCCGGGTCGTTGTCAACGTAGTACTTCTTGTCGTGATGGCGGACCTCTTCACGGAGTTTTTCCATTTTCTCTTCCGCTTCTTCTTTTGAGAATTCGGACGGGTCTTTTGCGTCATCGGACATGTCTAGCCACCCAGCATCTCCCTTACTTCCTCCGTGGTCTTCGTGTTGAGGACATCGTTTTTTCCAGCCCAGCCGCGCCTTGCTGTGCCAACGCCGTACCGCATGTTTTCCAATTGAACGGTGCTGTGAGCGTCGGTGTTGATGGCGAGGAGGACTCCCGCTTCAATGGCTTTTCTGCAATTTTCGTCTGAAAGGTCCAGTCTTCTGGGCGATGCGTTTATCTCGAGAACCACATTTTCGTCCCGGGCCTTTTGGAATACTTTTTCCATGTCAAGGGAAATGGGGTCCCGCTTCCCGATGAGCCGCGTCGTAGGGTGCGCCAACATCTTCATGTTGTAATTTTCAAATGCAGTAATCAGCCGTTCCGTCATTTCTCTTTTGTCCAAGTTGAATTTGGAATGGATGGCCCCAACGACGTAATCGAGTTTGTCCAGTTCTTCGTCTGGCATGTCCAACGTTCCGTCTTCGAGGATGTCCGCTTCGATGCCGTGGAACAATTCGATGTCGTCCCTTTCGTCGTTCAAATTTCTCACCACCGAATGCTGTTCCTCCAGCCGTTGGGCGTCGAGTCCGTTGGCTACCTTCAAGCTCACCGAATGGTCCGTAATGCCGATGAATGCGTATCCCATCTCCACGGCCTTGTCGACCATCGCCTCAAGGGTGTCCACGCCATCGGTCCAGTCGGTGTGCACCTGAAGGTCGCCCCTAATGTCGTCCCGGGTCACCAGTTCAGGCAGAGCGCCTTCCACCGCCTTTTCGACCTCGCCACGGTCTTCCCTCATTTCCGGAGGAACGAATGCCATCTCCAGCACCTCGTACATTCCTCTTTCCGTTTCACCGGCTATGCGTTCGTCGGTCTTCTTGCGGAAAACGCCGTATTCATTTACCTTGAGTTCCATTCCCATGGCCCTTTGTCGCAATTTGACGTTGTGGTCTTTGGAACCGGTGAAATATTGTAGTGCCGAACCGAATTGGTCCTTTTCGACGACCCGCAGGTCCACCTGGACGCCGCTTTCAAGACGGATGCTCGTTTTCTTGTCGCCCTTGAGGATGACCTTGGCGACGTTCTCATGACTCGTGAATGCGTCCATCACTTTATTGGGGGAATCCGAAGTGGCGATGATGTCGATGTCTCCGATGGTCTCCTTCATCCTCCTCAAACTACCTGCAACAGCGACGTCGATGACGGGTCCTTCCTGCTTGAGGAAACGTACAATATCCATCGAAACGGGGTGTGTTTCCGACATGAGGAATCTTCCTCCCACCTTTTCCAAGGTAACGATGCCTTCCAGGATGTTCCTTTCGGATTTTTCTCCCATCCCTTCCAGCTCCCGAATCTCACCTTCCTGAGCCGCCTCCTTGAGCGATGAAATGTCCGATACGCCCAATTCATTGTATATCTTCATCACCGTCTTTGGGCCGAGTCCGGGAACGTCCATCATCTCTTCAAGGCCTTTGGGCAACTCCTCCTTAAGGTCTTCAAGATAGGGCGACTTTCCTTCATCCAGAAAATCGGCTATCTTGCCGGCGATGCCCTCGCCCACTCCCTCAATGTCCTGCAATCGCCCTTCGTCATGCATTTTCATTATGTCTTCGGAAAGGGCTTCGACGTTCCTGGCTGCCCGCCTATACGCCCTGGGCTTGAATTCCTCGTTCTTGAGTTCGAGAAGGTCTGCAATCTCGTACAACATGGAACTGACCTTTTTCTTCTTCATCATTTTCCACATGGAACTTCACAATTAAAATGGTTATCTTCATTTTTTCTGGACAAGTGATATGATTATGGGGAAAAAGTAGTTATAAACTGCAACGAATTCACATCTGGATTAATGAAGACCTTGGTGCTGTGCGTCGATCGCGACGACGACATAGGTGAGAAGGCCGGCATGAACGGCCCGATATTAGGTAGAGAGAACGTTCTCGATGCAGCAATAGCCCTCGGGCTGGCCGACCCCGAAGACAGCGACACCAACACCATCCTTGGTGGGCTTTCGATGTACGACGACCTTGTAAGGAAGGGTATAGACGCAGAAGTTGCCGTGATATCTGGTGACCGCCACGTGGGATTCACCTCAGACCAAATCATGATTACGCAACTGGAGAACATCCTTTCGAAGGTGGAACCTTCATCTGTCGTTCTGGTCAGCGACGGAGCCGAGGACGAATACATCTATCCCATGGTCTCGTCAAGGACGAAGGTGGATTCCATTAGGAGGGTTTTTGTCAAGCAGTCCAAGTCCATTGAAAGTTTTTATTACATGATTACAAAGAGTCTCACGGAGACCAAGACAAGGAATAGAATCTACATCCCCATCGGAATGGTTCTCCTCATATACGCAACCCTCGTTTTCACCGGCTATCAGAAGTTTGCTATGGCTTCGATATTCATGGCTCTGGGCCTCTACATACTCTGGGTCACCATGGACATCACCAACAGGTCCAAAAAGGGGTTCAAGTCGGCCAAGGAGAGCGTTTTTGAAGGAAGGGTCGTGGTCCCCTTCGCACTGATTGCCATGGTCGTGGGCATCATCGGCGTGGTTTCTGGCATCAGGGCTGCTTATACGTCCGAGGTGGCCTCTGAAATGGTCATGCGGGGCATCGGCATCGCCGGGGGATACATAATATGGGGCATCATAATCTACGAAGCCGGCGTGATGATTGACGTATTTATGAGGAGAGGCAGAATGCCCGTCTCCTTTTGGTTCATGAACATTGCCCTCATCGGCGTGGCCTTGGCCGTCCTTTTTAGCATTGACTGGGTCGAATCGCTCCTGGACATTTCCCGTTATTCTCTTTTCAACTACCTCATCAGCCAGATAGCCGCGACATCCCTTCTGTTGGTCTCAGCCATGGTTTACTGGTTCATCAGAAGAAAATCAGGCAAGGAAGAAGGTGCCGTCACGGAGGAGGAGGAGGAGCCCGAAACTCTCAAAGAAGAGATTGAACGGCTTGAAGCAAACGGGTCTGAATAGTGGACCTGCCTTACTTTTCAAAAAAGTCCTCTTTCTTCATGATTTGGTCCCATTTGACCTCGTGTTCCATGCCCAGTGAGGTGAAAAAAGCGCTGAAGGTTTCCGTCACTCTCATGACCTCCATGTTGTTTCCCGTTCCGGAAAGATACATCTCGACCCGGTCATCGTTTCGAAGCGGGAATATCAAGCGCATTCGTCCCGGCCGGTTGTATCCTTCGGGCTTCTGGTTCATCTCAAGATAGGTACGGTTCAGGGTCTTGAGCATCTCGGCGTATTCTTCGTCTTCAGGGACTTGCTCGCTTTCCAGGAAAAACATGTTCATAATCTCTTCCATGTGCTCAGCAAGGTTGACGTATTCAATCCCCTCTTTGAAAATTATGTGACCCGTGTTTGCTTTCATTTTCTCGCCTTACGATTTGCCTAATACATTAAAACATTATCGGGATTATTTTCTCAATGAGGAAGGGTTGTATAATCCCTTGTTCGAATCGAAACCACGATGAAACGTCCGTTCGGCCCCTTCCACGGCTTCCTCCACGTCGTTTCCCCGGGCAAGAAGACAGGTCACCAGTGAAGAAAAGGCGCACCCCGTTCCCCGGAAGGAACCTTCCACCCGTTCTTTGGGGAAAACGCGTTTGCACCCGTCCCTGCCAATGAATACATCCACCGGGTTCCCAGGTAGGTGCCCCCCCTTCACGAGAACGGAACCCGCTCCCTTGTCAATGATGGCTTGACCTGCTTTCTCCATGTCCTCCGGATTCCGGACCTTCATTCCAGCGAGAACTTCTGCTTCATCCGTGTTGGGAGTGACCAATGCAGAACAATCCAATAAGGGCTCCAGCACTTTGAGCGGGTCGTCCGCAATCAGTTTGCCACCGGAGGAAGAGGTCATGGGGGTGTCCAGCACGATTTTGCAGTCTGATTCCCGGACCAGTTCTTGTACGACTGCCGATGTGGCGGAATCGGGAACCAACCCCATCTTGACGGGAACGTCTCCATGCCGTGAAAAATCGATGGCGTTCCATTGCGATGCGATGACGTCTGGGTCCACGGGACAAATGGCCATCACGCCTTTCTCGTTCTGCACGGCAACGGACAAAAGAACAAGGTTTGGGACAACCGCTTGGGAATGGAACGTGCGGATGTCCTGGGCCATGCCGGAGAATCCTGAAGTATCCAGGGAGGAAACGATGACCCCCCTTCTCAAGCCATCAGCTCCCTCTTCTTTCTCTTGACCAAATCAACGATTCTTGAATATTCTTCCTCACCGAAGGAAAGGTGATCCGGAGGCGTTGGGAAAATTTCCGCATCATGCAATCCCGTGGGTTTTTCGAAACTGGCAAAAAGGTGCAAATCAACTTTTCCGGACCGAAGAAGGGCAACGTGATGTACTTTTTTGGGGGTCCACCCCGTTTCTTCCAGCGCTTCCCTCTTAACGGCCTCTTCCAGCCCCTCGCCCTTTTGCACTTTTCCCCCTGGCAGTTCCCATCCTCTTTGGGGGTGGCGGTGGAGGAGCATTCCCTCTTTGGTCAGGTTGCCCAGCAAGACCTTTTCCGTCATGTCATCTCGGAAATGTTTATTACGAACACCTTATTAAAAGGAACGAGGAACCTTGAAGCTCTTGGTCGTTTCGGAACTGGACCTGAATAAAAGGGATGGGTCTACCACGCACATGGAAAACCTCATCAAGGAGATGAGGGGCCTTGGCCATGACGTTACGCCGGTATTTCCCAACTTTCCCGGTGAGAGGGAAGTAATCATTCCCGGTTCATTGTTCGTTCCCCTTTCCATCACCCTTTCGGGCAAGGCGGGCACGGCACTGCGTTTGCTGGAGTTTCAATGGAAAATCCCACGATACGTTTCCAAAATCATCAGGTCCGGGAGATTCGATGCTGCTTACGTCAGGGAGGGGGTCTTCACCAACCGGTCCATCTCATCCATCGCAAAACGCCTGCCAGTTGTAGTGGAGGTGAACGGCATGATTTCCTTTGAAATGGTCGAAGCGGGCATTCCCGCTTCACTGGTGCGTCTCAGGGACTTGTTCGAGGGCCACGCCATGAGAAAAGCCCGCAGATTCGTAGCCGTTTCGCCAGGGATTGCAAGGGGGATATCGGACCAATTCGACATTCCAGCCGACAGGTTGAACGTCGTGAGGAACGGCGTGGACCCTGACCTCTTTTCGCCCAAATCAAAATCGGAATGCAGGAAGAAATGGCACATCGGGGAGAATGCGAAGGTGGCAGCGTGGACGGGTTACATGGCTGGGTGGCAAGGTCTCGAAACACTAATCAAAGCATGGGTCCCCATCTCCGAAAAGGAAGACCGCGTCCTATTGCTGGCGGGCACGGGACCTCTGGAAGGCCTTCTGCGGTCCTTTGTTAAGAAAAAAGGGCTTGAAGGGTCCGTAAGGATGCTGGGCAGGGTCCCTTATGAGGATATTCCGCAGATTCTTGGGGCTTCCGACGTTACAGTGGCGCCCTTCACGCGACGGAGAAATGAGAAGTACGGCTTCTCGGCCCTCAAGATATACGAATACATGGCATCGGAAAGGCCCGTGGTCGCCTCGGACATACCCGACCTGAGGAAGTTGTTGAAAGGGGCGGGCATCCTCGTGCCGCCGGATTCTCCTAAAGAATTGCGCACGGTGCTGGTTCAATTGCTGGACGACCCCCACTTGCAGGAGAAGATGGGCAAAAGGGGCAGGTCGAAGATAATGGCAGGGCACACGTGGAAGATTACGGCGGAGAAGGTGTCTTCGATAATTAGGGAAGTGCTTGAATGAAGATTCTGATGACCCTTTCCAATCCTTTTGTCAGCGATGCCCGTGTTTATCAGGAATCCCGGAGTCTCATCAACGCAGGCCATGAGGTTACGATACTCGCTTTCGATGCGAAAGCGACCCGTCTGAAAAGAAGAGAGGAAATCGATGGGATAAGGGTGCATCGCTTGCATCCCAGTAGGGGGCATCAAAGAGTCAGCCGCATATTGGAAAAGTTTGACGGCATCCCGATTCTTGAAAAACTTGCAGGTGGTCACGACCTATGGGTGATGAGAAATTCGTGGAAGAGAATGAGCGAGTTGGGGCTGAAAGGTGACTTCGATGTTGTGCATTGTCACGACTTGGATACGCTTCCTGCAGGCACCCTTTTGAAAAAGAAAACCGGCATTCCCCTGATATACGATTCCCATGAGATTTTTCACTGGATGGTCAGCGGATGGCTCCCTGGTTTTTTGGTCAGGCATTTTTCAAGATTGGAGAGGAAATTGGCTCCCAAGGCAGACCACGTCGTGACCGTTACCCCTTTCCACGCCAAACATTTCAGGAAAATGGGCTGTCGTGACGTCACCGTGGTAACCAATTGCAAGCGCATGCGAAAAACCCAATATCAACCTCTGCCCGATTCTCCTCCCTACAAGATGCTTTACATCGGCGTTTTGAAGACGGGGCGCATGATAGTGCAAGCGATGAAGGTCTGCCATGACCTAGAAGATTGGAAAATGAAGGTGGGCGGATATGGGCACTTGGAACGTGAAGTTGGAAAATACGAGGGGCAAGGTGTGGAATTCATGGGGCGGGTGGACCCGGACAAGGTATTGGACCACACTTATGATGCGCATCTGGTACTTGCCACATACGACCCCTCCAACAAGAACAACCGCATCGGCCCTTCAAACAAACTTTTCGAAGCCATGGCTTGCGGAAGGCCCTGCGTCGTTTCGAAAGGCACGTACCCTTCCAGTGTCGCAAAGAGCGAGGATTGCGGATACGCCATCGATTATTCTCCAAGGGCCTTGAAAGAATTGCTCGAGGCATTGGCCCGGGACCCCGATGACATGGAGAGAAAAGGGATGAACGCATTGAAGGCCGCCAAGAAGAGATACAATTGGAAGGTCCAGGAAGGGAAATTGCTGAAGATTTACGAAGAATTGGCAGGGTCTTGACGCCGGAAATCCGCATCTACTTTTAGCCATTCCACCAATGCAATGAACAATGAGAGAAAAACACAGGGGTCATCGGAAAGAAAAACTACGTATGGCCAAGGCCCCCAAACTACCTGGGTAATGATGCTGATACGAGGCATATCTGTTGCGACATTGACGCACCCCACATCGAAGCTTTTCGGCGGGACGGGCATAGCTTAAAATGGCATGGCCCACGGCAGGTTTTTTTACAATCAAGTCATTGGTCATCCGTGGCAAACCGACTCATCAAGAAGATATGCCTTCTCGGCGACATGTCTGTGGGAAAGACCTCTTTAATCAAGCGTTACGTCTTTGACACCTTTTCCGATGAATACATTACGACCATCGGCACCAAGACGACCAAAAAAGTGCTGGACGTGAATTACCTGGGAAAACCCACTGAACTGACTTTGATGATATGGGACATCCTGGGTCAGCACGAATACCGAAATCTTCAGAAACGGTCCTTTGTTGGTACCAAGGGCGTGATAATGGTCGTGGACAGGACCCGGCCTGACACCCTGAACTCCATCACCGATTACTGGGCACCGGAACTCAGAAAGGTGGCCGGGGAGGTCCCCTCGGTGATTGTGGGCAACAAATCCGACCTCGTGGATGACTTAAAGGTGAACCCCGAGCAGCTGAAGGAAGTTGCAGAAGTGTTCAACACCCGGGCGTTCCTGACCAGTGCCAAAACCGGTCAAAACGTAGAAACCGTGTTCAAAACCTTGGGCGGAGCCCTGCTTGCATCCGATTCTCCCGGTTGGTCATGGACCCAGAAGGAGATGGCCCCTCTTTCCAAGGCCGAAGTGATGGACATGATAATCGACCATTTCGTTGAAAATTATGGCAAGGACGAAACCATTGCCATGTCGGTCATCAGGAATCAGTTCGACCGCGAAGGCATCGACATAAAGAATCCCTCGGTCCAGGACCTAATCAAGCTGGTGAATGCACTCTTCGAGGTGGAAAAGGACGTCGTTTCTTCGGAAATGGCCACGCTTAACCGGGCCAAGAGGATTACCTTCACCAGGAGGTTGAAGGACTGAGTTTCTACTGGGTCAAATCCCGGTGTTTTGCCGGAGTCACCGAAAAGGAGGAACTTGTTTCCCAAGCCATGAAAAACGTCGTTTTGAAGGAACCAACGGATAGGTCTGTGATGGAGGGCCATTTCAAGAACAAGATAATCAAGCTGGAGGCGGTGCTTTCCAAGCGCAGGGAATACGACGATTTCTTTACTTCGTTGGGCGACGAGATGTTGAAACAGATTCTATTTGAACTCGACATGAGGGTTGACAGGAATGGCGTGCTGAACCTTCGCTTCGACAAGCAAAAGGCCCTTCAGGGTCAAAAGGTTCTTCTCAGACGGGGCCGGGACGTGATTTCAGTGAGGGCCAAGGCAAAGGTGCACCGTGGAGACAGGGAAGAAGCCATTGAACACATCGGGAAATATTTCGAGAAGCTTTTGAAACATGGGTAATTTTATATTCCCCCCATTCAATTCTCAAGAGGATTCACATGACGGATTACGACATCAAGAGAGGTCATTGGAAGAACATCGACGGGCCCAAATTGAAAAAGCTCCTGGAAGACATCTTTGGAGAGGCGAAAAAAGACGGGGATAAACTTCTGGTCCACTACAAGGCCTTGGACCCTCTGATAGTCCAGATGATGGACAAGAAGACCCTTCACGTCGAAACGAAGATGGACCCCTCAGTGAACGACGACGATGCGGCGGATACCGTAGCCAGATACAACGATTTTCTCAAGAAAGCCACGGGTTTCACGTCGAAGCAACGCAGGGACCGTCTCAAAAAGAAGGCGAAGAAGGGCGAACTGTGAAACCGTCGAAATAATTCACGCCATCTTTTAGAGGTTTTTCAGGGTGTTTTCTCTTTAGTGCCTAACCTTGACATGCCAAGACAAGAGTTTAATCTTTTGATTCCCATGCCCACATTGGTGATGCCCTGGCATTGAAGCCCGTGAAAATCTGGTTCCAAAGGAACGTTTCCCGCAATACGTTCATCAAGGGAAAATTCGTAGCGTCCATAACGTCTGGAGACCTGGCATTATTTAGCACCGAGGGGCGCACGTTTTTTCGCGAGAAGGTTGAAGGAACCGCTACAGCGGCCACCGTGAAAACCGGCCTTTCAGCCGAAGGGCACATCCAGATGGGTTCCTTGGTCAAGAGATTTACAAGAAAGGGGATAAGTGGCAAGACCGTTGCAGAAACGGATTCACACCGGCTCGTAGACGAGGATTCCCGCCACCTGCTTTTCATCGGACCCGAATCCGCCCTTCTTTTTAACAAGAACACCGGGTCCGGAATTGAGATGCCGGGATATTTCTCCCGTGGAAGACTGATTGACCGGGTCCAACTCATCTCACAAGGGCTGGAGATATATGATTTCCAGGGAAAGCTTGAAGCGAAAATTCCAGACGTTACGGATTTCGTGTTCGGAGAAGAGAACCTCGTTATTGGCCGTGGCATTTTTAAGATGGCAAAGGACAAGGCATCAAAAGCATTTTCACCTGAAGGCATGTCAGGAAAATGGGCCGGTTTCAAGGAAGGATTCCTCACGACGGGGGAGGGTGAAGCGATTCTTTATTCACCCGAAGGCAAAAAAGTGTGGTCGGGTAACATTCCCGGCCAACTGATGGGTTGTAACGACCAAGGCCCCTTTTTCCATCATGAAGGAATACTCACACATTATGCTTTCATCAGCGAGGGCATGGAGACGTACTTTGAAATATTGTGCAGAAACCGGCAGCATTGCGGGACCTTCGTTTCTTTCGTACCCAGGGAAAATTGTCCAAGTTGCAATGGGCCCGACCTGGTGGTCAGAAGGTCCGTGGTTCCAGAGGATTTTGCAGAGGAACTGGGATGAAACGGCCCGGTTTTTGTAGGATGGGCTTGGGAACGACATCATCCCAAGAGCCATTGAAAATCATTGGTGAGCACATTCAAAAATTCAGCGGAATCCGTATTTTCCCCTCAAGGGAACAAAGACGCATCCGCCGTAACTATTCGTTTGGAAGTTCCCTTCTTCTTTTTTGGTGATGACGAACAGTTCCTGCATGTACTGCGAGCCCACGGGAAGCACGAGACGGCCGCCCACGGCGAGTTGTTCTTTGAGCGGTTGCGGTACGTCGGGGCAGGCCGCAGCCACGGTTATGCCATCGTAAGGGGCGTTGCTGGGATATCCTTGACCCCCGTCTCCCTGCACGAGTTCGACATTGCGTATGCCTGCTTTTTCAAGGTTCTTCCTTCCCCTTGCAACCAGTTCCGGTACGTATTCCACGCTCGTGACCTTCCCTTCAGGTCCTACGATTTGTGCAATGACGGCTGCATGATAACCTGACCCGCCGCCCACTTCGAGGACGTTGTCTCCTTTTTCCGGGTCGAGTTTTTCCACCATCATGGCCACCATGTGGGGGGCCGAAATCGTCTGTCCGCAACCTATGGGCTGGGGCGAATCCATGAGCGCACTTTTGGCGGACCGGTCACCGGTGAAATGGTGTCTGGGAACATTCTTCATGGCTTCGATGACCTTGGGGCTTTCGAGATACCCCTGTCTTATCAATGATGCGACCAATTCTTCCATGTTGCCGTGGCGATTTTGGAACACGATATGAAAAAAATTTCATTTTTTATAAGGATTGGTGCAGATTGCTTGAATATTGCATGGGTGGGTCAGGAATACGTTTAATTTTTTTAAGAATACATTGAAAAAATTATAATTCAAGCATAAATGGGGCGTCTATCAACGAGGTCTAAAATCAATCAATTTACAGTTTAATTTGATGGTGATTTTAAATAAAAAAAATGCTGTCAAACACAATTCCAGGAATCCCCACCCACACAACCTTTAATATCAAACAAACGCCTTTCACGAACGATGAGTGACGAATCTCCCGATGCAGATGCGGGTTCCAACGGCAAACACGAAGCCGAAATACACAAAGACGTGAGCACCCTCAGGAGCCGTGCAAAGAAACACGCGGAGAAGGCCGCAAGATTCGAAAAGAAGATGCTTCGACGTGAGAATCTGGCGGAGAAATACACCAAGAAAGCCGTGAAGCAGAGGGACAAAGCGAAAAAATTGTCGGCCAAGATGGAAAAGCAGGTCGAGAAGGCCAAGGAACTGAGGAAAAAACTCAAGGGCAGCGAGGGGAAGAGCGCCGAGAGATTGAAAAAGAGGATTGCCAGCCACGAGAGGAAAGCAGCCCGATACCGCAAGAAAGTGAGAAAGCGGGAAGCCAAGGCCGCCAAATACAACGAAAAGGCCGCCACCCAGAAAATCAAGGCGAAGGACAATCAGAAGAAGATGAATGAGAACAACATCGAACACGACCGGTACATGGACCGGGCCGACCTGCTTGAAAAGGTTACGGACTGATTATCATAAAACCGGCGGTTTGCCAGCACCATTCAATTTTTCAACAAACTAGCACCTTTTAAAGTTTTCAACAAAAAGCCCCGTACCTGCTCAAGCACGCCAGATTCATTTCAACGAATCGAGGAACTTGACCCAGCGCCGGGCATCTTCCACATCTTCCTTTTCCAGCGCATCGGGGTCGTATCCCTGACGATGACCCACGGACCTCAAGTCCTTGAGAGCGCGCTTCAGATGAAGCGTTTCCTGGTAAATCTTTTCGGCTTCCTCTTCATCGACATCGTCGAACATCAAACGCTTTTCTCGTTCTTTCACCTCCTCCTTGAGAAGGCGAATCAGCTTTCCGGCTCTCTTCATGCTTGCCTCGTCCTGCTTTTCTGCAAGCGTCAGGTCGCATACAACCTCCAAGAGTGGAATTTCTTTCCCCTGTACATTAAATGTTTCGGGGATTTCCACGCCGATGAGACATGAAGGCCGTTTCAAGCGGTCGAGGTAATCGTCCCTTTTTTTCTGGCTGATGCTCATTTTCAGATTCCTTCCGATGCATAAGTGAGGGAAGCGGACGGTTTGCCCTGCACGCGGCCATCCTGATTTTTTCTTTGCCTCGCACTCTTTATGATGCTTTGCTGAAGGAATGGTCTTATGCGCTGTCCGCTCCCTCGTGTTCTTCAAAACGTTTTGCGTTTATAACCCTTTTCACCGAAGTTATTTGTTTGAGAAGTTCATTCCTGTCGCATGCGCATCGCCCACCTTTCGGATTTGCATTGTGGCCGGTCTTGGATGTTCGACCCGGAAGCTCTCAGAAATGCCATTTTTCAAATCAACGAGTCTAAGCCCGACGTAACCATCCTTACCGGTGACCTAACGGACTGGGGGCTTGTACATGAATACGAAATGGCGAAGAAACACATAAGCAAATTGAAGAGAAAACCACTCATCGTTCCAGGCAACCATGACGCACGCTACGTCGGCTACAAATTATTTGAATCAATCTTTTCCGAACCCTTTGGTAGGTACGGGTCTTACGAACATGACTCTTTTATATTCATCGGAATGGACAGCAGCGAACCAGACCTTGACGAAGGCCACATCGGGCGGGAACAACTAAGCTGGGCAACGAAGATAATCGAGGAAACCGACAAGACCCCGATAATTTTCCTGCACCACCACCTGCTCCCAATCCCCGATACCGGGAGAGAGCGGAACGTTCTCATGGATGCCGGAGAGGTATTGCGGATGATAGAAAATAACGCCGTGCCGCTGGTTTTAACGGGACACAAGCACATCTCATGGGTGTGGAACCTCAACGGAACGGTCATATCCAACGTCGGTACCGTTTCCTGTCATCGTAGTTACCAAGGCATGCGGTGGAATCTCATCGACATGCGGGACAACGTCCTTTCCATAAAGCAGACGGACGTTCTGTCGGGGAAGACGGAATATGTCATCAAGGAGGCACCCCTTCGTGAAAAAAATTGATGTGACCTTTGCCAAATCCCATCCCGATGCCCGGACGCCGGAAAAGGCAACGGACCATTCTTCCGGATACGACCTGCATGCCGTCGAAGATGCAGAGATTCCTCCTGGCGGTTGGAAACTCGTGAATACCGGTGTCCGCGTAGCCATCCCTGAGGGATGCGAGGGCCAGGTCCGGTCAAGAAGCGGCCTTGCCTACAAAAAAGGCATATTCGTTTTGAACTCTCCGGGAACCATCGATGCGGACTACCGGGGCGACATCGGCGTCATCTTGTGCAATTTATCAAAAGAGGCATTCCACGTAGCCAAAGGCGACCGAATCGCTCAGTTGGTTTTCCAAAAGGTCGTCAACGTGGAATTTATCATGGCGGAGGAACTAGCCAGCAGCATTCGAGGCGAAGGCGGTTTCGGAAGTACGGGGAGATAGCCAGAGCCCATTTTAACGGTGAAGAAAAAGACCATCACCCTTTCATTACGCCCAGAGGGACCATCTTTGCCACGAGTTGCGATATGCCCGAGCCCGAAGCTACCTTTACCACTTCACTTACGTCTTTGTACGCTCCAGGGGCCTCTTCGGTTAGTACCTTGTTGCTGGCTGCTTTGATGTAAATCCCCTTTTTGCCAAGGTCCTTTTTTATGCCATGGGAATTGAAGCTTCTCGTTGCCGCTTTGCGACTCATCACTCTTCCCGCACCGTGGCACGTCGAACCGAAGGATTCCTCCATGGCCTTGTCGGTGCCAACGAGGACGTAGGACGCGGTCCCCATGTCACCGGGGATGAGAACGGGCTGCCCGATTTTTCTGTACTTGGCCGGGACCTCGCTCCTTCCTGGACCAAATGCCCTAGTTGCCCCTTTCCTGTGGACCATCAGTTCTTTCTTTCCCCCCTCTACCTCATGAACTTCCTTCTTAGCAATGTTGTGGGCAATGTCATATATCAGGTCCATCCCCATGTCGTCACTTTCCATTCCCAGGACCTTTTCGAAGGATTCCCGGACCCAGTGGGTTATCATCTGACGATTTACCCAAGCGTAATTGGCTCCGCACGCCATGGCACCGAAGTAATCCTGGGCTTCCTTGGAGCTGTTGGGAGCACATGCCAACTGCCTGTCGGGCAGGTCGATGCCGTATTTCTTGACGGCCCGTTCCATTATCTTGATGTAATCTGATGCTATCTGATGCCCAGCACCCCTGGACCCGGTGTGTATCATCACCACGACCTGTCCTTTTTTGGTAATGCCCAAGGCCTCTGCCTTGTCTTCTTGAAGAATCTCATCGACGGACTGGATTTCAAGGAAATGGTTGCCCGCTCCAAGGGAACCTATCTGCGACATCCCCCTCTCCTTGGCGCGCTTTGAAACTTTGCCGGGGTCAGCGTCCTTGAATGAACCGTTCTCCTCCTGATACTCCAGGTCGCGTTTGTCACCGTAGTTGTTTTCCACGGCCCATCTCGACCCGGCGGTGAGGATTTCGTCCATCTCCTCCATCTTCACCCGCACCTTGCCTTTGGACCCCAGTCCTGAAGGAACGTTCTCGAAGAGTGCATCTACAAGGTGCCCGACCTTGCCTTCTACGTCTTTTCGGGATAGATTCGTTCTGACGAGGCGCACACCGCAATTGATGTCGTATCCGACGCCCCCGGGGGATATCATGCCTTCTTCCATGTCCATGGCGGCCACGCCTCCTATGGGGAAACCGTAACCCCAGTGGATGTCGGGCATGGCCAGCGAATGGCCCACAATCCCCTCCATTTTGGCAACATTGGCCACCTGGGCGAGGGCGTTGTCCTGCTTTACCTGCTCGACCAGCGTGTCGTTGGAGAATACGATTCCGTCGGTCCTCATTTTTTCATGGTAGCTTTTTGGTATCCGATACCGGAATTCATCAATTTTTTCGAGAGGCCCTTCCCATTTTTTCATGTTATCAGCGGATTTGCGAGTGTGGCGTGTCTTATTAGTTTTTTCACGAAAATGCCTCCGAGCATATTATATAATTTCAGATGTTACACCTGGGCTGGTGAATGAATGACTATGAGAGTCCGAGTCAAGAACGCCGAAACCGGCGCATCAGTGGACATGGATGTCGAAGAGGATAACAGCGTTGGCGAGGTCATTGAAAGCTCGGCTAACTACTGGGACAAAGAAGCCGGAGCATACGTTCTTAGGAAAGGCAAAACGATACTGAGAGGTACCCAGACCCTTTCCCAGGCAGGGGTCGTCGATGATGACGTTCTTGAGTTGATCCCTGACCCCGAAGGTGGAAACTGAAGTTGGAGAAACCTCCATGCCGTTGCCGATTGAACTATTAAGAAGCAGGATGAAGAACGAAATACGGCTGTGCAAGGAGGAACTCCCCCACCCGATGAAGGTGTCCGACCCGTCCCTCTCACGCTTTCCCCTGCAGATAAGCATATCTCTCGTAAGGACCCCGGGCCCCGTCTTGAAAAGTGGCAAGGTGGCCCACAGGTTTTCCCATAAGTTCCAGATGTACGTGACGGACCAGTATCCTTACGAAAAGCCCATAGTTCGTTGGCGTACTCCAATCTTCCACCCCAACATCATGGTTCCTGAAGACGGAGGATACGTCTGCACGAAGCTTTTGGACAACTGGTCCTTTTCCAGCAACCTTGTGACCTTCATCAAGGGCGTTGAAACGCTTCTGGCCAATCCCAATCCAGCCAATCCCTACGGAACGGAATCGTGCATCGAAGCAGCCAAGCATTTTTCCAAGCACGAATACAGGCCTCCGTTGCTGGTCAAGAGGAAAAAGCCAAGACCGAGGATAGTCCGATGAATCAGGAGACGGGTGTCCGCATCATCGGAGGGACGGATGAGAGGGGTCCCAAGGAATTTCCATATCCAAACGAAATCGAACTTCACCCGTGGTCCCTAAAAGGGATTGGGGAAAGGCCCGATTTTCTCATATCGAAAAAGGCCGAGGAGAAGATGAGGAACCACTGCTTTTTGGACCCCACCGTCGAAGCCATGGGGTTCCTTGTGGGAGACATCTACGCCGATGAAAACGGACCGTTCATGCTAGCCAGGGACGCCGTGACCTCCCCTACGATATCCAGCGAATATCACGTTGCCTTCAACAAGGACGAAATGAACGTACTGGCCGAAAAACTCGATTTCCTCGGCTTTGATTATCTCATCGTGGGCTGGTACCACTCGCACCCGGGGCTTCATTCCTTTTTGTCCTCAACGGACATAACCACCCAGAAGAATCTGTTCAAGAATGCTTTGACCACGGCCTTGGTGTTGGACCCCCTCAACAAGGAATTAGCCGCGTTCCGCCTGGACGATGACCAAGAAGAAGAATTCCCCGTGGTAATATATCTTGAAGAGCATCAGGACCCCTTCGCATTGCCCGAGGCATTCTGCTGACCTTCATTTTTCCGTTAATCTTTTTTATTCAGGCGCGTATCCATTTACATGAAAAGGGTCGCCGTATTCATTTCCGGGGGAGGCACGAACCTTCAGTCGCTCATTGATGCCGTGGAAGAGGGAACCATAAACGGCAAAATCGTGCTTGTGCTTT
>CAZPOY010000008.1:0-10733 GCA_964588345.1 uncultured Thermoplasmata archaeon | reverse complement strand
GGCCTAAAAAGGGCTGAAAGGGCCGGCATAGAAACTGCCGTGGTTGACCACAGGGGGATTTCACGGGAAGCACACTGCCAGAGGATGATGAAGGCAATGGCACCTTACAACATCGACGTCATCTGCCTTGCCGGCTTCATGAGGATACTCGTTCCCGACTTCATCGAAAGGGCCCCGCCCATCATGAACATCCACCCTGCGCTCCTTCCCTCTTTTGGAGGCAAGGGCATGTACGGCATGAAGGTCCATCGAGCGGTTTACGCGTCAGGCGTCAAATTTTCAGGTCCAACGGTTCATTTCGTAACGCCCAAGGTCGATTCGGGTCCCATAATAGTACAGAGGATTGTAAGAATTGAGGACGACGACGACCCGGAAGCCATCGCCAAAAAGGTCCTGATTGAAGAACATCAAGCGTATCCTGAAGCACTGAAGCATTTTTGTGAAGACGCCTTGGTCGTTCATGGCAATCGGGTCATCCGAAAAAATTGAGTTCGAGACTTGTACCAAACCATATATAATAGATGTGGAACAATACTTATTTCGAGGCTGTAATTACTCTGCCCACGTAATATGTCCCTCCTCTTTTTTTGAGGGGGGCAGCCTCCTCCCACACAGGTGAAAAAAATGAACGCTTGGAAAATGGCGATTTCTTTGCTCATCGCCGCGGCTTTTCTCTTCTCCCCCCTAGTTCAAGCTCAAGACCAGTCCGTTCATTTTTTGACCGAAGAAGGGTCCGAGGGCGTTCCAGTCACCTTCAACCAGGACGGCAGCATGGACCTTGGACCCTTGTCCCTTTCACAAGACGATGAGGTCTACCGCATATTCGATTCCGTAACGCTGACCCATTTCGATTACGTCAAGACGGACAGCGTTCAACAGACCACTTCTTACTCAGGCGATTCAGCCGAAATGACCTATCTCGATCACTCTTCCCCCGTCATCAAACTGAAAACGAGCACCCGCAACATGATGACCTTCGACGTGACGTCTTCGGCAGGGGCCCTTGTAAATCAACAATGGGCCGTAGTCGGAGCAGACGGCATGCTTGCGGACATATTCGTGAACGGCGAAGGAACGTTCGCCAAGAGCAACGACCTTGTGACGGCTGACCTATTCATGGATGACAGTCTGTTCCTACGGGTAAGAAGGCCCGGAGAACCGACCCAGGTAAGCGAACTCATCGCTAGCGGGCAGGTCGCCGGCGAACTCAACGTTAAACGCTCAGGAGATACAGCCGTTGAAGAAGCCGTCGATTACGATGGCTTGAACATCGAAACCGTGTATCTCAATGACGGTGGAGCCAGATTCAAGATTGAAGGCGAAGAAGAATCTGGCATCGTGGCTTTCAGCGTTCCCATGGAGGACGCAGAAGCCGTGAAAGTGGCTTCCGACGGGAAGCTTGCAAGACGTGCCGAGACCTTCGAGGAATTGGCCGATGGTGGAGAAGAAACGAGGTATTTTCTACAAAGATCAGACGAGGGGGTTTTCGCCCTCGTCTATCTACCTTCTCTGAGTGAGGCATTCATTGACATCGGTTCAGGCCATATCACGCCCGAAGACGCATTCACCGTTGCAACGCTCTTGTCGATTACCGCAGGGCTCTTCCTGGTGGCTACGGCTACGGTCTATCTTTTCAGAAAATGAAATGGTTCTCTAGAAATATTCGGGGAGGCCCATCAGCGTCTTCTTGCGAATTTGCCATATATGCGGACGATGTTCTTTGCTTCGATTCCGCCATCTTCAGGTTGCCGCCCTTCGTATTTTATCTCTTTCACCCGAACGTAAGTGCCCGGTTCAACCTCGATTATTTCGTTAGGAGAAAACGTGTGTTCGGGCCCTGTTGGATAAACGTAAGAAAAGGTCTCTTCACCGGCATTGACGGAAATCTTGACTTTCACCGTGGAAATGTCTTTTGTCCATAAGCATTCTACATCTTCCAGTTCAGCTCTTTCGACTCGCCCTTCAACCGCATCAATGCGCGTGATACTACAGCGCATTTCATCAAGGTAGAATTCGTCATCCACCCTGTACATTCCCGGGGGCAGCGTCGCCTTCTTCTTAATGGTTTTTTCATGTTGGGAAATGATGACAGAGACCTCTTTGGGAACGGGGAGGTCCACGAGTTTTTCTTCAATGGTTCCACAACGGGTGCATTTGAAAACGCCTTCCAGCCCTGCACCTTTCTTCACAATCCGTCCTTTTAGAACTTCGTGTTCCGTTTCCTCGCTGCAAACCTCGCAGGGGAGCAATGCCATTTCCGGTATATTTTCCTTCATGCCGTTCTCCTATCGGTCGCTTACGATGGCGCCGTCCTTCATCTTTATCATTCGCTTCGCCTCGCTCCCAACGGCCAGGTCATGGGTGACCATGATGACCACTACTTCCTTCTCCTGGTTGAGTTCCTTCAACAGGTCAACGATGACCTGAGCGGTCTTGGAATCGACTTCACCCGTAGGTTCGTCGGCCAACAGGATTTCCGGTTCGTTGGCAAGGGCCCTGGCAATGGCCGTCCTTTGCTGTTCACCGCCGGACAACTGATTGGGGTAGTGTTCCGCCCGGTGTTCCATGTGCACGCTTTCGAGAAGGTTCCGAGCCCTCTCCCTTCTTTCGTGCTTGTGCATTCCGAGTTCCTTCATGGGCAGTTCTACGTTTTCGATGGCCCGCAGCGTCGGGATGAGATAAAACTGCTGAAAGATGAACCCAATCTTTTCAAGGCGAAGGCGGGTGAGGTCCCGGTCTTTCATGTTCTTCGTGTCCTCTTTGAGTATCCTAATGACCCCGCAATCGGGCACGTCGATGCAACCAATCATGTTGAGAAGAGTGGATTTGCCGCTTCCGCTGGGCCCCACTATCGAAACGAAGTCTCCGTGGGGAATTGCCAGGTCCACATCCTTCAATGCGTGAATGACCGTTTCGCCCATCTTGTACCTCTTGCACACGTCTTTCATGTATACCGTATTTTCAACCGACATTCTTCATCGCCTCCACTATCTTCATTCTCGAAGCCCTGTAACCCGGATAAACAGAAGCCAGACTTCCAAGGGCGGTAGTGATTCCCATGGAAAATATTATGAGCCAAGGGGTCACAAGGGTTATGTCCCGTTCGATGCCGAAACTCCCGGCGATGTATTCACCTAGGTAATGGGAACCCATCACCCCCATCAATACGCCAAGCACAGACCCCATAAAGACCATCAGGAAGGATTCGAGGAAGAACATCTGGAATATGCTCCTTCGCGATATTCCCAAAGCCCGGAGTATGCCAATCTCCTTGGTCCTTTCAGCTATGTTCATTATGACTATGCAGATTACGAAAAGCATTCCAATGGAAACGGCCACCGACCCAAGAGCCCCGTAGTAAGCTTTTGAAAGCGTCACGCTGTCTTCAATGGCCTCGTTCTGGTCCTTTTTTGTCGTGACGGTGAAATATGGATATTCCTCTTCGAGTTCGGAAACGAAAGCATCTATCTTGGAACTGCCGGTCCGGACTTCTTCTTTTAGATAAAGGGAAAGGCCGTCGCCGGCGTCAATTTCCTCGTTGGTGTCCTCGGGTTCGGAAGCCAGATATTGCAATTCGGAAAGATGCATGTTTACAAAATACAATCTGAAGGGCGAATCCTCGTTCACTTCGAGTTCGAAGACCCCGACAATCGAAAAATCGACGGAACGATTCTCGTGCGTTAGCGATATCTCGTCTCCCAGGGACAGGTTGAAATCCGTCGCGATGTGTTTGGAAATCATTATTTCCCCGGTAAATAGAGGTGAATCCACCCCGTTCTCATAGGTGCCATTCTGATAGAAAGGGTCGCCTTGGTGGGTGAAGCTTCCATCGACCTTGCTTTTTTGTTCTTTGGTCATGAAAACGTTGGACCTTTCGGGGATGACCCCATCGCACAGGGCGGGCAATATCGACCCGCTTGGTGGAACGGAGAAGGTCAATGAGTGGTAAAGAGAGGGATTGGTAAGTTGCACCCTTTCATCTTCGTCGAATTTTTCCATCATGTCATGCAATCCCGTGATGCTTCCTGATATCCGGATGTCGTCCTTGCTCTTGGCGATGGCGTCCCGGGCATTGGCCAATATCCCCTCTGAAACGGAAAGCATGGATACCAGAAGAGCGCATGATACGGCCACTGCGATGATGGTGATGAGGGTCCTCCCCTTCCTCCTTAGGATGTTGTTGACCACCATGCTACTCACTGCGTATCACCTCGGAGATGTTGAGTCGGACGGCCCGGGATGCAGGCAGCAATCCGGAGATCATGCCGATGATGATGGCCAGGGCGCTGACCTCCAGTATGACGATGTATGAAATGTCGATGAAAGAGACCGTCGATGGTAGCGCATCCCCGGCCAGCCAGGTCATGGTTTGGTCCAAAGCGATGGAAAGCCCCAGTCCCAAAATGCTTCCAGCTACAAAGCCGATGAACGAGATGGAGAGCGATTCGAAGATGATGTCCCTAAATATCGACATGCGCGATATGCCCATGGCCCTGAGGACCCCGATTTCCACGGTCCTTTCCCTTACGGCAAGAGCCATCACCGTGGCCGTGAAAAGAAGGGCCACGAAAGCCGTTATGACCGAGATGATGAGACTTATCCCTTTGAACGTATCAAGAAAATCGCCAATCAAGTCGATGAAATCCTCCTGGGTGAAGCCCTGGACCGGGAACGTCTTGTACCCATAGGATGCTTCCACGGTGTCGTTCTTGTCGATTCCGCCGTCGAAGACGACCCTTCCCGTGGCGCCGTTAACCAGGAGAACCTGTCTCACCTCCCCGTTGACGAGAATCTCAACGTCGTCGGTCAGTTTCTCGTCACCGTCAAGGTCCCGAATGAACCGGTGGTCAAGGAAAAGTTCGCTTGCGGTAAGGTTGCCGTGAACCTCCCCCTCAATAAAAGTCACCTGCTCCTTTATCCAATCGTTTACTTTGTCTGGGTCCGCCCCGCTTTTCAGGTCCACCAATATCTGGTTGGCAGCGTGTCTCCTGTTAGTGATGTACTGGAGTTCCGACAAATGCATCGTCGCCGATAGGGAACTCCCGCCTTCCCAGGTGGCCTTGGTCACGCCATTCACGGTAAAAACGGTGCTGTTGTCGTACCATTGCATGAGTTCATCCGTGTCGTTGGTCGCCGGGCTTCGGGTATTGATGTATATCGGGTCGCCGACTTCAAGATGCAAACTTTTGGCCGTGGCTTCGCTGATGAGTATCTCACCCGTGAAAAAGGGGGAATCCGTGCCGTTGGCGTAGGTTCCGTTCTGGTAAAAAGGGTCGTCTGCGTGTGAAAACGTCTCGCCGTCAAGGAGTTCGATGCCGGAAAAATCGGACCTTGTCCAATGTTCGGGCACGATGCCCGTCGTCTGAAGGTATTTGAATGGGTTCTCCCGAGTTGGGAGGGACTGGTTGTTCTCGATGTGCTTTAGTATGGTCTCGTTGGAGGCGTATGTGAAAGGTCCCGAACTGCCCCCGGTCATCAGAATGGCATAAGCACCCCTAATGTCGTTGTTGGAATCCATGAGTTCCTGGGCCGTTTCCTGGGGATTTTCTATTGGAGGAAATATGCCGAAAATGAGGGACCCTTCTTCCGAAATCATGATTATGTCGACGCCGGAGGATTGGAATATCTCGCCGACGCTCTTTTCGATTCCGCCTGAAAGGGAGAACATGGTAAAAGAAAGGGCGATGGCCAACGTCACGCCTATTACGGTGAGGGTTGTTCTAAGCGGTCTTCTCTTTAAATTCCTGAACGGTTTCATTTTCTCCAGTGCCTCATTTTCTCAATTCGCCCAGCGTCGTGTTCCTTTCTGCGAAAGCGTCGTGCTTGTGTATCGATTCCATGGACGTTGAGCGGACGTATATGGAAGTGGCATCCGGTAGGTCCGGATAGTCTTGGACGATTCTTCCCAGAATTCCCCTGACCACGTCCTCTACGAACTTGGGGTTCTCATGGGCTTGGAGCACGACAAGGGCCTCAGCGTCCCTCTTGAGAAATTCATAACTGGGAGAACTTAGGGATTTCTCGACGATTCCGATGAGTTCGTCGGCATCGATGTCGTTGCCCTTTCCTATTTCCAGGATGAGCGTCGTCTCGTTCCGCTGATTATGTGATATCACGGGCACGTCTGCCGAGAACGTTGCCCCCTTCTCCTTGAGGAGCCCTCTGACATTCTCCATGGCGCATGGGCAGACGGTGGTTCCATTGACGGTGACCCCTAGCTTCACCACGGCATCGGTCTCCCTTTCAGCCCGGGCAAGGGCGAGAAGCGAATACTTCTCAAGGGACCGCTTTTCCTGGAACGTCTTTTCCAAAAAGTAGGGGGCCGTAACCTTGACGTTGGAACACGTTGCGTAGGGATGGACCTTCAGCAATTCCTGGGACATGTATCGTGCCAGACCTTCTATCGAGGGATAGGGTTCCCGGACGCTCTTGTCCACGACCTCGTTTATCGTCTCGACGTTCCTCGACATGTGGGACCCCTTCTGGGTCGAGGGAAGGTTCACCGAAACCTCGAAATCGCATACCAGCGAAACGGTCTTTCCGGGCCTTTCCACGACCAATGGTTTCTTGACACCGGTTATGCCAACGCGGGTTATCTTGAAACTATTCACCATCATCCGGTTTTGTACGTCGTCGTCTTCCATTGCAGCCGTAGAAAAAAGGAACTTCCTTTTAAGGATGATGTTTGATTATTTAACCATTATATATTTATAGCACGAAATCCACGTTTGATTCATGTGGGAAGACCCCTCGTCCATTGAGTACGTTTTCTTCGGCGTGAACCTCATCAGCATGATTGCCGGTCTCCTCGTTTTTTTCCTCATCGCCTTGGCCGTTTATCTGTATTATAAGAAATCGGGAAGGCGCGGCAGAAGTCTGCTCATGATGACGTTCATAACCTCTTTTCCCTTGATGGTCGGTGCATTCATAATGCGAACCGTCGTCACCTTCCTGACGGGGCTCATGTACAACTTCTTCACGCCCACCCGGTCGTTTACCATCCCCGTCTTGTCATTGATTGACATCGCCTTCGTAGGTTCTGCCATTTACATGCTGTGGGCCATAGCAAGGATGCCCGACGGAAGGGTCCATTCCCAACATTTAAGAAAATAGTTCCATTCTCATTGGACATGCCCCCTGCTGAAGGAAGGACGGCTCATCTGGCCCCGGCCGTCATGCAAAAATTGAAAGACATGATGAGAGAGCATCCCGATGCCATTTCGCTGGCCCAAGGTTTGCCGACCCAAGACCCCCCATCAGGCGCTTTTGCACAAGCGGTCAGCGAAGTTACAAAAGACGTTCATCTTTACACACCGGACCCCGGGCTTGACGAACTCAGGACCAGATTGTCCCATAGGTACTCCTCTGAAAAGGGGGTTTCCACGTCATTGGAGAATATCATGGTGACCTCTGGAGCCAATCAGGCGTTTTTTCTCACCCTCCAGGCGGTTACCCAGCCAGGGGACCGAGTCGTCCTCTTCGCACCGTATTATTTCAATTATCACATGGCGGTAATGATGTCTGGCTGCGTACCCGTCATTCTACGCCGGAAAAGGGATGGGACCCTGCCCTTGGAAAAGCTAAGCGGTGCCATGGGGAAGGACGTAAAGGCGGTAGTTTCAATTTCACCGGACAATCCGACAGGGTTGGTCAATGCCCCCGACGTTCAAAAGCACCTTGCGGAAACGTGCATTGAAAACGACATCTGGCTCCTTTCCGACGAGGTTTACGAGGATTTCGTTTACGAAGGCGTTCACCAGACCCCGGTGGCACATGCGCCGCATAATGCCATTTCCATCCATTCGTTTTCCAAATCACATGCGGCATCGGGCTGGAGGGTCGGATACATACGAGCCCCGGAAAGCATCATGGAAGGTTTGGTCAAGGCCCAGGACACCGTGGCCATATGCCCCGGACACTTTTCACAACGTTACATCCTGAAGGCCTTGGAGAAGGAGAACGTCCCTTTGAAAGAGGAATTGTCCAGACTGGAAAGCGTTCGGAAGAAGCTCCTGGAGATGCTTGAATCCCTGGGCGACCGAGTGACGTATCCGCATCCGCAGGGGGCTTTTTACGCATATTTGACCCTGAAGACCAAAGCGGGTCCCTGGGAGATAACGGAAAAACTTCTGGAAGAAAACGGCATAGGCGTCGTTCCGGGCATCCCATTTGGAGACGAGGGGTCATGTATACGCATCTCATACGGCAATCTGGCAGACAGCGACGTTTCCCCAGCACTTTCCCGTCTTGAAAAGGGGATTAAAAACATTACGGAATATTATTGAATCCGTTCGTTGAAAAATCCTTAATTATCATCCTTGCCATGGCATCATGGGTTGCACTCTTTTCGAACCGGGAGAGTCGTTACCAAAGGAGATAAACAGATGGGAGTTCCTGATAGTTCACCGAGGATGAAGCGGTATTTTGAGATGTTGGTAGAAGGGTCGGAAGAAGCCATGGACCTTGCAAGAAAGTCACGGAAGAAGGGGGTTGACCCTTCAAAAGACGTGGAGATACCTTTTGCGTTGGACCTGCCCGAGAGGGTGGAGAAGCTCATGAAGGTGGAAGGTGTTGCTACCCTCATCCGGAAATACATGCATCTCGAACGAGACCACACGGCCATCAAGGTCGCCCAAGACCTGGCCCGGGACCTGAAAGGAGACACGGAATACAAGCTTACGACGGCTACCAAGGTCGGACTGGCCATACAGACAGAGGGGATACTGGTGGCGCCCCTGGACGGGCTCACCGAAGTGCGGGTGAGAAAAAATCCCGATGGCACGACTTATGCCGACATGCATTTTTCCGGCCCCATCCGTTCCGCTGGAGGCACCGGCCAGGCCCTTTCCGTGCTGGTCTGCGACCTTGTAAGGCGAGACCTTGGCATCGGCGAATACAAGGCAACGGTCGCTCAGGTCGAAAGAATGCAGGAGGAGATGCACCTTTACAAGAAATCCCAGTACAAATCTTCTCCTGAAGAAGTAGAGATAATCATGAATAGCTGCCCCGTGTCGATAAACGGCGATGGGACCCAGAACAAGGAGGTTTCGGGCCACAGGGACCTAGAGGGGATAGAGGGCAACCGGGTCCGGGGTGGTGCATGCCTCGTCATGGCCGAAGGGATATGTCTCAAAGCATCCAAGCTTGATGGAAGAATCGGGGATTTGAAGATCGAGGGATGGGATTTCCTTAAAAAGATAAAGGCGCTGAAGGAGAAGACGGAAAAGAAGCCCGACAAAGCAGATTCCACCGATGAGGAGGACGTGGATGAAGATGCCGATGGAGAACATGTATATGAGGACGATGAAAATGAACCCGTAGTGGTCGAAGCCCGGGAGAAATACATCAAGGACATCGTAGGAGGAAGGCCCATCTTCTCCCACCCTTCGAGAAAGGGAGGATTCCGGTTGCGTTACGGACGGTCCCGCTGTGCTGGCCTTGCATCCGTATCGGTAAATCCGGCGACGATGCACATTTTGGACCAATTCATGGCCATTGGCACCCAGGTGAAAACGGAAAGGCCTGGCAAAGCCACGGCGGTGACGCCTTGTGAAACGATAGAAGGCCCCATGGTCCTTTTGGAGAATGGCGATTTCATTCAGGTCAATGCTTTGTCCGAGGCCAAGGAGGTCTGCCAAAGCGTCGTAAGGATAGTGGACGTGGGCGAGATACTCGTCCCCTTCGGCGAGTTTGCCGAAAACAAGCAGACCCTGACGCCCCCTTCGTACTCCATGGAATGGCACAAGAAGGAACTTGAAGCGGCGAATGCTCTTTACCAGGGGTGGGAAGACCCTTCCGTTGAGAAGGCATTCATGATTGCCAGGGAAAAAAACGTCCCATTACACCCGAAATTCAACCTTTTCTGGCACGACCTTGACAGAAAGGAGATACTCGATTTTCGGAACAAGATAATCGAATCGGGAAGGATGGACGGAACGGAACTTCTGCTGACACGAAGTGATGAAATGAAGGAAATCCTTCTCCGCCTTGGTGCGCTTCATACTGAAAAAAGCGGGCGCATCTTCGTAAGGCAGGGAAAATCCCTGCTGTTCACCCTGGGGTTGGATTCCGTTGATGGCAACATCGGCCAAGTGGTGAAACCGGGAAGGGCCAGAAACCCCCTATCCCTCATCTCTCAGCTTGCGATGGTAAAGGTCAAGGCCAAGGCGCCAACCAGGATTGGTGCCAGCATGGGAAGGCCTGAGAAAGCCAAAGCGAGAAAGATGTCCCCGCCTCCGCACCTTCTCTTCCCTATCGGGAACCACGGCGGCAATCAACGGCTCATCAACAAGGCGCTGGAAAAGCGGCGGTTCAACCTGAGGGCCCAACCCCGGAAGTGCCCCACGTGCGGCAACAAGACCCCCCTCGTCACGTGCACGTGCGGAAAGAGGACGAAATCTATGGCAAGAGAGGGCACCGTGATGGTCTCCGAAATGAATTTCGACCTTGATGAAGCGTGGTCCGCGTCACTTCGAAAATTGGGAATGAACAAAAAGACGAAAATGGACAAGGTGAAGGGGGTCAAGGGCCTCATCTCCAAGGACAAGGTGCCCGAGCCACTGGAAAAGGGGATGCTGAGGGCCAAGAACGGCATCCACGTGTTCAAGGACGGGACGGTGCGCTTTGACATGACCGACCTTCCCCTTACGCATTTCAGGCCTGCAGAAATTGGCATATCCGCAAAAAGGGCCCGGGAACTGGGCTATGAAAAAGACATCAATGGAAAGAGGCTC
>CAZPOY010000007.1:0-33243 GCA_964588345.1 uncultured Thermoplasmata archaeon | reverse complement strand
TCTTATAACCGCATCTGTATTCTTGTTTTTTTCAACGCAAATGGTACCGCCGACATAGTCATATCGGGGAGTAGTTGTTGGAGTAATGATGATGTATATTATCAAACCGGCGACCAATGCAAAGAAAACTATCAAACCGGTAATGACACCCTCTTTCATATTTTACATAACGAGATGAGATTATATAAAATTAATTAAAAAAAGAAAAGAAGAAAGGCGGATTGCTCCGCCTTTGATTCATTTACTCGGGTGGGGCTGGAGGTGCAGGAGGCACATCATCTTCATTGACAATATCCTCCTCTGCCGTTTCCTCTCCGGCCTCGGGTTCCGGAGCTTCTTCAATGGTTTCCGGTTCGAATTCTTCAGGAACTTCTTCCTCTCCCGTCATTTCATCTTCTCCGAAGTCCTCATCCTCGTCGGGTTCTTCTTCATCTTCACCGGTGAAACCGGCACCGAAGAATCCAGCTACGGCCCCCAGTATTAGTCCAGCTATCAAAAGCACGACCATGAGTATTATCGCAAGGGGGCTGATGGAGCTTGAAATCGGCTCGTCAGCGACGGTCGGTGAGTTTGTCTCATAGGAGAATCCCTGAGTGACCGTTATCCTCTCCTCCGCAACGTTGCCAACGTCATCTTCCGCGGAAATCACGAAGTAGGAAGTTCCCGGGTTGACCAGATATGTCTTGTTGAACCAACCGCTGGTGTCCAGGCCTACGCGTTCTCCGTTTATCAGTATCGAACTTTTCTCCGTGTTCTTGACGTATCCGGTTATCGTATAGGTGGTTTCCTCGGCTTGGGCGTTCACCGGGGTAACGACTACGATTTCCGGCGGGGTCGTGTCCCTGATTATCTGAATGTTCTGGGTATTTACGTTGCCCGCTTCGTCCCATATCTTCACTTCGATGTTGTTGACGCCTTCCTTGACAAGGTCCACCTTGATGTCGAAAGTACCGTCGTACATCATCGACTTTTTCACGCCATTGACGGCAAGATAGACGGAACCTTTTTCGTTGGTTTCAATCGGGTCCACGCTTCCGAATACTCTCATCGACTTCTTATTGGTGACCGAACTCACGTCCACTTTCACCCTGTTCCCTTCAAATACCGGTTCTTGTGTGTCATAGACAACCTTGGCCGAGTAAAGGGCCTCGTTGCCGGCTCGGTCGTACGAGTAAATCCGTATGTTCTTTTCCGTACCCGGGCTGACAAGTGCAAGTTCCTGGCTGAAAGCACCGTTTTCATCAAGTTCGGGGAACCGGTCTTCTCCGTTGTAATTTATCGTCACGGAATCACCATCGGTATTGCCTTTTACGAGGCATCTTTCATTGTTTGTGAAAATTGTTCCAGGATTATCCACCGAAAGCGTGGGCGCCTTGGAATCGATTTCGAAAGCGAAGTGTTTGCTTATCGAGTTGCCTGCATAATCGCTGATGAGTAGATTGGCCACATGGCTTCCTTCTCCCAACCCCGATGATTCGTATTTCACGAGGGACGATTGTACTATGCACTGGGCCGTGACGTCGGTTCCATCGATTAAGAGTTGCGTCAGAGACGGGTCGACTCCGTTGTCATCGGTGAATTCAAATTGCAGTACGGGGGAGTCGGTGGTATAAACGTCATTTGCATGTAGTGACGTTGAAACGATTTGCGGGTATCCCGTTGGCTGGAAACTTATCTCAACGGGTATGAGCATGGCCAAAGGTGCTTTGGTTGGTCCCATGGCAAGGGCTCCCTGAAGCGTAGCCGTTCCCTGGTCTCCTGCAATGTTCCATCCGAGGTCGATGTTCGAATACGTGTTGGCTTGAATCGGTTCCACACTCGTTCCCGATACGGAGAATCCTTCTCCCTGTACCAGCGTAAGATAAACGTGCGCGTAGCCGAGACCCGTAGGCGGTATTGTGAAACCGTATACAACGATTATGTACGGACCCGGGTCCGGCTGAACGAGCTTGACGTGTTCTTCAGCGTCCTCATCGGCGTCAAAAGCGACGAACTCCTCCACTTGGGGCTTTCCGTCCTCGTTTTCGTCGAGGAAGACGCCTAAGTCAAGGTCGGGACAGTAATCCATGCCAAATTCGGTATCGAGACTGGAGATGGCCACGTCAAGGATGAGTGCCGAATCAGAAACATCAACGTAAATTAGATTCTGACCCGATGATAACTGATGTTCGAATGAATCGAAAGCAGCCCAATTGGGATCATCCTGCAGAACCTCGAACTCTTCGAATTCCTGGGGAGCGCTAGGTCCTGCCGCGATGGCGTTGATGCCGTCCCAGTCGATGTTTGAAGTGACCGAAACGGTCGTTTCACTACTCCTCTGGTTTGTCGTGACGGAAACCGCAGATGTCGAAAGCGTCATCGTTCCCACTTTTCCTTCAGTAAGCTTTGTCGTTGGCGTGGTCCCGTTCATCCTAACGCACCTTGCACCAATTACGTTTAGTCCTGATGCCAGGTCAGCAGTGGCGACCTCTTCCGGGCCACCAGTGGATGTAAAGAAGGTCAGGGATGATTCCGTGCTTCCCCCTGCAAGGTCCAAAGTGGTTGGACCGTATCTAGATTTATTGTTGGAAGAAGCGGTGTCTGCACCCGCTGGTCCGTAAGCAAACAGATCGATGTCGGTGAGGTTCTGGCCCCATTTGAGGTCCATTATCATCTTCATGTTGTCCTGTATCGTTCCGTAAATGCCCTCGTCTGGCACGTCCATGAAGAAGAAGCGCCAGTCGAAATCGCCACTAATCCGTGTGTTGTTGTAAAGGTCTTGGGAAATGGTGCTGTTGCCGCCGAATGAGAAGGAACCTCTGTTGGTTGCCTTGTTTATGAGTATCGGTACGACCTGAGTCCTGCCTCCGTAAGTGAGATAAACGCCGCCTTGGTAGGAACCCACGGGCGTATTGTTCGGCAAGTTGCAATATACGGTGAATTCGGTCTGGTTGTTACCGGGTATCGTAACCTGATTTTTGGTAGGCGTAATCCAATCCCAGGAATCCCTTTCGTAATATTCCAGGGTTATCTGGAATTCGAGTTCTGCCGGCAATCCGTCCAGACGCCTTAGCCATATGAGTCCACCGTCGTCGTTGAACCATTTGGATGGTTCAGGAACTATCGACTCCCAATACGTTGTGGCAGCACCTGGCAATACCGGTGCCATTCTATTCCTTTCGTGATAAGCAAAGAACTCAATGGCGCCTTGAGAAAACGTGTGGCCATCCGCTTTTCCGTTGTCATTGGTGTCGGTCCAGTTGTAAAGCTCCATCCAGTAACTGTAGTTCAGCTTTGTGTCACCGTTCTCGTCTAGATGAGTGAAGTTTGATGTGACGACCACCTTCATCATGTCTGCCGAGTTGTACAGGGCTGCATCGTTTGAGGAAAGATAGGTTCCGTCGTGATTGTAGAATCCCGTTTCATTGAATATCAACCAGCCGTGTCCACCCATGGAACCGTATCCCGCTTCGTCGATGTTGGGGTCGGTCCTTCCCCAGGTGTTGGCAGAGCCCGTTTTCTTGTATATCATGGGCTCTACGTCCACCGTTACGGGGTCGTCGTCGGTGTTTTTCAGCGTAAAGTTGGTTTCGAGATTGTCGGGGTCCGTGTCCTCGTTGATTATTCTCGGGAAAGCATCAAAGATCTGCCCACGGTAGTCGCCGGGCACCCAATAAGCGGGGTCCACGAGAACGCCTTTTTCTTCCATGGCCATTCCAACGCTGGAAGCAGCGTTTACTATTCCTGCCCCTTGGCTGAGCACGTCGTTCTTTAAATCCGTGGCACCGGACATGATGTATTTCCTGCTTTCCTCACTGGTCGGATACGTGCCGTTGTTGTTTTCGCTATGCGCTTGATGAACCAAAGCCAGCATGGAAGAGCCGGTGCAACTGGAAAGAGCTCCGCCATTCCAAAGATATAATTGTCCAGCGGGGTCATGGGACATGTATGTCGGCTGACTGCCATATGCAAACGCACCTACGGAAATCGCGTCGGGTTCGGGGTTGCCAAGCATTGAAGGTCCCCTTCCGGAACCGGGCATGAGCATGCCACCGCAGGGATTGGGTCCTCCATCGTACCTTTCAAGTTCTCTATAGTAAAGACTCGAAGCCATCCCCATTGATATGACCGAAGGAGCAGCAGATGGTACGCTGCTCTGTCCATATCCACTTCCGGGTAGGTCAGTTGAGGCAATGACGGTTGTTCTGTCACCGCCAAGGTCGTGGAACACATAATCAAGCATTCTCGACGTGCTGTCCCATCCGCTGTTATAATCGTATGCAACGCCTGTGTACGGGAAGATGTTTGCTTCGTCTCCGGTATTTGTGACTTCGTCATATCCTTCTATGGCGAAATGCCATCCATCTATGCCATAGCTCTTTATGGTCATGATTTTCGCATCAGGTGCAATCCCAACGGCGCCCTTGAAATCGGAATCCCATATGTGGGAAACCCGACCTTGTCCAACGATTGTTGAAGCATATATGGAACCGAAAACGGCTTCCTCGTCATATTCACCCATGAGGGCAACGAGTTCGCCATTCCTTGGTATCTTGTTCTCAAGTGCGTTATCTTCAGCGTATTTGACCGAAGAGGGAATGGGGATGCCCCATTCATAGTCGATGGTAAGAACGGAATCTTCAACGGACCCGTTTGATAAAAGAACAAGGTCCTTCAGGTCTTCGTTATCAAAGGTAATCTCACCACTAGTTCTATCCAGCGTATAATTTTCTTCCTCAGGAACGAGCACGCCGTTATTGTATAATTTATAGCTTTTCTCGATGATGTTCCCTTGTTCAAGCGTTATCTTGCCTGTCACGTTGTCTTTGAGCACGTATTCGCCGGTTTCCGTCCAGCTTCTTGAAATGAAATAAAGCATTCCACCGGACAGTTCGACGACTCCATCGTCATCGGCATCCTGGTAGATCGCTTCATCGCCCTTGACTGCTTTCTTTTCGTCGCTGAAGTCGTAATCGAAGTCAAGGTCTACCATGACCGTGTCGTAAACGCCTGGGGTTTCGCTGTCGGTAAGAAGCACCCGGGAATATCTGTTATTGTTAAGCCCAGCAAGGTTTTCGCCTGGATGGGTTCCAAGACGAACGATTCCGCTTGCCGATTCATAACCCGTCACGTTGAAAGACAATTTGTAAACGTAAGATACCTGGAAGGTCGAATCACCTACAAACGTAATGTTTTTGGGTGTAACGTCCCATTTGTAAAGGTCTATCTTACCCGTATCAAGGTCAACGTCGTAATCAACGCCTTCAACGAGGTAGGTCTTTATGCCGTAGGGGCCTTGATGTACCAGTTCCTTGATGTATTCGGCAGAATAGTTATCAACGCCATAAACGGAATGCGGGACGACTTCAAATACGTCCTCAGAGACTTCTTCCTGGTTATAATTCGAGACGAAATGCGTTGAATTTTCCGTGGAATTTCCGTTCATGTCGAATACGATGAATTTTCTTTCCACTTCAACGGTATCGAAATAGTCGTTTAAGTAAGAGTGTCTCTTGGAATTTTCGATATAGCGAATTTCGTATTTGGACGGTTTGCCTACGTCATCGTTATTGCCAGGTGCCGTCCAGGTGATCTTCAAACCGGCGTGGGGTCCTTCTTGAGGTACCACTTCAAGGTCGGTAATCATTCCTGGTGCAATCGTATCATTGAAAACGATGGCGGATTCGAGATTGGTGGATGATTCCTTAATGGCTTCATCTCGGAAAAACACTCGGAAGAACATCTCCTGGTCAGCATAAGATGTAAGTTTTACCTTGTGTCCGTGTGAAACGCCGCCTTCTGGACCTTTATATGAACCCCCTTCGTATTGAATAACATCTGCAGGACTCGTATCGTTGAATGCATGCGTCGAATAGAATATCCTATAATTCTTAGTCTGCCCGTCCATTCCGTCATCTCCGGGCATGGTCCAATTGAGTATCAAGGTTCCGTGTTTTTCACCGGGCGTTATGGCAAGGTCGGTGACATCAGCAGGAGCCGTATCGTCCCAGCCAATGATTCCGTCGGCCTGGTTCGACATGGGTCCCTTATTGCCATTTTTGTCTATGGCTTTCAACGCCAAGTAAAGATGAGAACCTTCAGCCAAAGGCATGCCCCAAGCACTCATTCCTGAGGATAATATGCCGCTTAGATAGCTCTCTTGGGTTCCTGCCTCATTTGGTTTGCCCCATGTGTTGGGATAAGTCCCCGGATTCACATCATAGGGGTTGTCGAAATTATACCCGTAGGCATTAGCGAAATCCGTTTCGTCGTTTATGGGATTGAAAGACCACTTGAGTTCGTACTTGTATGCCCATCCCTCGTTCCCGTCTCCGCCTACCGCCGTCCAATTTACCCAGAGCGAGTAGATATCCTTTCCTGTTTCAACGGTAAGGTCGATTATCTGCTCAGGCGGTTCCACGTCTATTCTGGGGAAGGCACCGTCAACATTCGAGATGCCTCCTACGTTCCCGTTTTCGTCAATGCCTTTGATGGCATATGAATAGTATTGTCCTGTCGTATATTTCTTTAAGAGGTATGTCGTCTCACCTGCGGAGTCTATTGGAACACCGCTGATTCTGGGTAGGAGGTTCCAGTTTTCTTCGTTGATGGTGATGTTCGTCGTATAATCCACAGTAACGTTATCCAACGGTCCAAGGGCATCAGCAAAAGTCACCAAGCCCAAGTCGTAATCGAGAGTAAAATTCGTCCCTTCGGTAAGAACTAACCCGTTTACATCAAGAACAACGGACGTTTCAATGACGTTGGGATATTTGAGTTGTACCTGTGTGGGGGTGCTGGTTGGGTCGTAGTACTTATATTCGATTATTGCGGTTTTTAATCCGAGGTCATCAATGTCGTTGACGAAGGTAATCGAACCCGTGTCTGGGTCAACATTCCAGTGATGGCATGAATAATTGACTATGATGGGTCTGCTGACCGTCGAATCGAGAGAAACCTCCGTGTTGACCATAAGCCATCCCGTCGTTCCGTTAAGTACATAATCGGATTCTGTTAGTTGTATGGGGTTCATAGCGTCATCGAAATGATATGCACTGAAGCTTGCCGGGTCTATGTTCTGGCCGTTCAGTTCGAGAATTATTCCCTGGTAGGGTGAACCCTGGACGACGTCTCCCATGATTATGTCCGTTTCGTAAAGGGATTCCCAATCTTTGCCCAAGTGAGTTTGACTCGAATCGGTATCCTGATACTCAATGGCGGAATTCCATTCATTCGTAATCAGATGAACTTCTTCGTTGTAAGTAAGGTTCCTGTCAACCGTCATTGAAATGCTCGGTCCGGGTACATACTCCGTCTCGTCTGCACCATGATTGAGCTGTATCGTCTGTTCTCCAACAATCAGGGTTTCTTCATTGGACTTGAGAGGCCTTAGGGCCTTCTCATCCTTTCTTTCGGTGAGCGTGCTATATCGTAGGTCGTATTCGGATACTGTTCCCGTGCTTCCGTCATCTCCGGTAGCCGTCCATGTTATGTCAATTTCCGTTCCGTTGGAACCGGGTTCCACCGTCAAGTCAGTTATCGGTCCGGGAGCCACAAGGTCTTCCGTGACCACGGCGGACGGGCTGTTGGACAAACCGCCTTCATTGCCTGCCTCGTCAACGGGGATTACCATGAAAGCAAGATTTTTTCCAGCATCAAGGTTTTGAACTACGAATGATTCCGAACTTCCAGCAGCCGCCGGTTGAATGTTGTTGTACGCTTCTTCGCTGTTGAACCTCAAACAAACATCGTTGGTTATTGGAAGGTCTGAATAGAATATTTTGTATTCTTCGGCGGTTCCGTTCATGCCGTCGTCACCCGGAGCGGTCCATTCAAGGATGACCTCTCCAGTCTGAAGTCCCGGCGTTGCAACCAGGTCCGTTATTGGTGAGGGAGGCACGGAATCTACGACCGGTTTTGTGAATATTTCGGTTCCGATGGGAGAATAAGAATTGGCTTCATCAATTGCCCTTACGAGAACCGAATAATTTCTTGTAACGTCAAGTCCTTCGATTACGTAGGTTTCGGTGTCTCCTTGTTCTTTGGTTGGAATGTTTGCTTTGTATAACGTTGAATTTGCCCAGTCATCCTCGTTTTCAATGTGGGCCGGTTCGGGGAACTTGTCAAGGACATCGAACGTTCGGGTCGTATCTACATAGTAACCAAGTGCCTGACCTTTTACGTGCATGTGTTCGATGAGGAGCGAGTTCGAAGACAGGTCATCTGTCCTCTCAGTATCTTTCAACATGATGTAGAGAGAGGGAACATTCCTCAGTTCATCAAGTTGGAAAATGTATTCTATGTCCGTTGTCTGGGAACCGGATATGTCTGAAATGTGAACAGCATCTTCATCGAATTTCCTGTCAGTATCGTACCAGATTTCGAAAGCTTCCTCAGACGTTCCTTGGACCCTTCCACTTGCATTGAAAACCCATTCTCTTCCATCAGCGGTAAGGGGAATTTCCCATATTGATTGAAGTTCGTAAATGTCATCCGTGTCCGTTTCAAGACCGATGTAATTGAATGAATAGCTGTCATCGGAATTTGTTGGCGAGAGTTCGTAAGAATTACCTGAATCCGTCCAGGTCCATTGAGGGAGTAAGACCTTGTCACTTACGGTATCATTTAGGTACATCGTTATTTGGGATATGCCCTGCATCCTCTCTTGGTCGAGTGCAATGGATAATTCAGTGCTGGTTGTCCCAAGGCCTATGGTTTCGGGCAATTCCACGAAGGTATCATTAAGGTCCGTCTTGTATGTTATTTTTAAGTCTTCCGCATTTTCGCTTGCATATCCAACGATTTTTAGTACCCACGACTTCACATTGGGAGGCACGTCTATCTCCATGCCAATCGACAATAAGTAGCATGCCTCGGGGTCATTTGGGTCATCGGTGATGTTGCTTTCTTCGGTAATGTTGAAGAAGGTTGCATCTATGTCATTCATGTTTTCGAGGTCACCATCAAATATGCCAAATTCAGGTTCTCCGCTTCCATCTTTGTTTAATATGGATATGGGTGAAGATTTGGATTCGGTTGTTTCATTCAAGTATGTCAAATCACCCACCTTTTCAACGGAACCGATGACGGTGTTGATGGTCTGGACTTCGTCAGTATTGTAATTAAGATATGAATTTATGGAATCCGGGTCGTAAACGATGGGCCATCCGTAATAAGGTGACTCAGCATCCGTGACTCTTGCTTGAGTATCCCATAGGTCCGGTGAACCAAAATCGATGCCTTCTCCGGCAAGACCGATGACTACGTCTTTTCCAGTATAACCCATGGACCAAGCTTCGCGCGCATCATGTATGGATGTGGTATATATCGAATTCGTACCGATGCCCTCGTCGTTGTTGACATTGATTTTATCTACGCCAAATCCGAGTTTATCTCCTGACTTCTCATTAAGTCTTAGTTTGACGATGTCGTGAACGAATTCATGGGAGAGCAATTTCGACATGGCATACTCAGGAACGGTCGCCTCAACTATGACCGAGGTTTCTAGTTCCCGGTCTAACTTTCCCAGAGAGTGTATCGCTCCCATCTGGTCAAGGAGAACCCCCAACTTGCCCGGGTTCGTCGTAGCGATGCCAACATGCACGTGGGCCTTGCTTCCGGTGTTGATGATTTGTTCAGAGGAGTCTGTCGTCCTTTCGACGGTGATCTCCCTAAATTCTGTGTTCTGAGAATCGTAAGATTCCACTTCAGTTCCTATATTGCTTCCTGTCATTCCAACGGCAAACGATGAACCCATCATTGCGCCGATGATTATAATGGACAGTAGCATTCGCTTCATATCCAACTTATCGCCAATCATTCTGACTCCCTCATATAAAGTCGGTTAATCGTCTATTCTCACTTATATTATAAATGTTTGGGTATTCCCTTATAAATCATTATGGATTTTGCAGATGCAATTGGCGATTATTATTTATCCAACACCTACATTCGAAGTTTGTGAAAGGACTTGTATTGCTTTCGGCAGGGATAGATTCACCTGTTGCTGCTTACGTTAGCAAAGAACATGTTGATGAACTCGGCCTCGTTCATTTCGACAATCGCCCGTTTACCGATGACAAGGAATTCAGCAAGATAGAAAAGTTGAGAAAACAGTTGCAGGCCCATTATGAAAATCCCATTGCATCCTATGTCGTGCCTTTTGGCCCAACGGTGCAAGTGGCCCTGGCAAAATTGAAAGACAGGCATCAGCATTGCGTGTTGTGCAGGCGGTTCATGCTCAAACTTGCATCCACACTCGCTTCAAAGGAAGGATACGACGCCCTCATTACCGGGGAATCGCTGGGACAGGTGGCAAGCCAGACACTCAAGAATCTCATGGTGGAGGAGACGGCATCTTCCGTTCCCATCATTCGGCCCTTGATAGGGCTCGACAAGACGGAGATAATTGACATCGCAAAGGAGATAGGGACTTTTGACATCTCAACGTCGTCGGGGCTCTGCTGCACCATCACGCCGAACAAGCCGTCCACCGGGGCCGACATGGAAAAAATACTCTCACTTGAGGGGCAATTGGATGAAAAGCAAATCATTGAAGTTTCTCTCAAGGGGTTGGAAAAAGAATGAATGGTCCGGTGAAACCTTGCAAGGGCGGGGCTTACTCATTCACGCCGCAAAAGCCGATGCAACTCGACCTGAAAATCCTTGAACGGAAATTGGAAGAGAACGGTTTCGAGATTACTCACAGTCTGGAGGTCATGCTGATAACGGAAAAACGTATAGAAACTTCCATATTCCCCTCAGGCAAGATGGTCTTCAAGACAGACGACGGGGACCTTTCAAGCCAAGAGTATGACGACATAAGGAAAGTCATAGATTCCATCAGTTGATTTTTTATAATCTTTCTTGTTATATGACATCGAATGAAGAAGATAACATCGGGCATATACGGGCTCAATCCCTTGATGGATTCGGGCATAAACGTAAACTCGACCACGGTGGTAATCGGAGCATCGGGGGCAGGCAAGACTACTTTCGCCACGCAGTTTCTAAGACGCGGACTGGAAGATGGCCAGGAAGGCATATTCGTAAGTCTTGACGAGAACAAGGAACAGATAATCCGCGAAGCGGTGGAGATGGGATGGCCCGAGGTCCTGGACTATCTCGAAGAAGAACAACTCGTATTCATAGACGCATCAGGCAAGGACTTTTCCGATTTCATCCAGAAGGAACTTCCCAGTTTCGTAAACGAATACAAAGGTGCTGATGCCAGAATCGTCATTGACCCCCTTACGCCCGTCTTGTGGGCCATTGAGGAGCGATACCGGCAAAGGGACATCGTCGGCTTCATGCTCAAAGAAACGCGAAAGGTCGGCACGGTCCTTTGCACGCTTGAGGAGCACTCGACCCTGGGCGACCTGTCGGGGCCAGAAACAATCATCCCCATGTATCTTGCCGACAATGTCATACATCTCCGATACGTATCCACCGGACCGGCTGTTTCCCGCACCATGAAGATAATCAAAGCCAGGAGCACGCGTCATAGTGAGAATGAGCATTTCTATCAGATAATGAAGGGGCTTGGCATCGTCGTCAGGACGGGTGAGACCAGAGAGGAGACCGGAAACGAGGTTCCCGAAAAAATTAAGGAAATACTACGGGAATATGCCGGGAGAATTCCACAGTCCGTCTACAGGCGACTGCACAGGGCTCTCAACGAACTGGTGGACAGCGACTTTCAGGGATTTACCGAGGACGAGGTGGTCCAGTACATCCTTACAGAATACCCTCCCATTGAAAAAGGTGAATGAACATGCCGCAGTACGAACCCGAAACAAAGAAGGTCATTGAGCTTTTCATAAAACAATATTTGGAACAGAGCGGAGCCGATGGATATGTCGTTGGCTTGTCAGGAGGGCTCGATTCCTCCGTCGCATGTGCAATGGCCGTAAGGGCCGTGGGGAAGGAAAGGGTATTGGGGATGATTCTTCCCACGGTGGAGAATCAGGCGTCGGACGAGGAAGACGCCTTGGCACTTGCTGAAGAACTAGAGATAAATTGCGAGACATTGGAGATTGACCGCCCCCGGAACGAACTTGCAGACCTCCTTGACGTTACCGACCCAAGGCATGTTGGCAACATCACGGCTCGGCTCAGGATGACGGTGCTTTTTCATGTGGCCAAGGAAAGAGGCCTCCTAGTGCTTGGCACTTCCAATAAATCAGAGATGCTTACGGGTTACTTTACCAAATTCGGCGACGGCGCATCAGACATAGACCCGCTTGGCGACCTTTACAAGACTCAGATTTACGGTTTGGCGTACGATTTGAACATCCCCACCAGGATAATCGAAAAGCCCCCTTCGGCCGGACTCGAAGAAGGGCAGACCGATGAAGACGACTTGGGAATGGAATACGAAGAACTGGACGCGATACTCGTGTGCATCGAAAAGCGCATGCCTATGGAGGATGCAGTCGAGGAAACGGGGCTGAATGCAAAAGAGGTCGAGAGGGTATACCGACTGGTGGAAAGGACCATACACAAAAGACGCCTCGGGCTCATTCCCAAAATTGGCCTTAGGACCGTCGGCACGGATTGGAGAGAGGTCTAACGTTCATCTACCTATCTTTTCATTGATGAAATTGACGAAAATGTCCGGGTTGTCCAGGGAGATTATCATCGTACCCGTTTTTTTGAATAGTGCTCCGGGAAATCGGCGTTTTGTCATATCCAGCCGTACAAGGCCCGTGTCGTTGCCCAATACGAATATCCTGTCTTTTGTCAAACTGGGATATACTCCTGACCGGCGAACCTTTCCTTCCCATCTTTCCACGCTGCGAATGTCAGAATAAGGGATTTTTTCCGTTAACAAAAGTCCCATTTTCAAGAAGAGATGATCTTTGCAGGCCTTGATGCTGCCAAAAAACATAGGGTATGCGAATTCCAAAAAAACCGCTATTGCGTATATGATGACCAGAATGCTTGGATAGGGGGTCTCAAAAAATCCGCCAGGGGTGATGGATATTAGAATGATGAGGCATATGAAAATGATGAACGAAACCACAATCCCCCTGAGAAAATATGCATTGGGAAAGGAGAACGTTCTTACGGCGTTCCTTCCGGTTTTGCTTTCTTCCCGCATCGCCATATCCATTCATTGTGGGTATAAAAATGTAGAGAAGGAAAAGGCGAAGAACGGTGATGGTAACCAAGTTCGATGCAACCCAACCTTGGCATGGTCGGGTCAATTCTGTAGTGGAAAAAAGAAAAGCAGGCCAACAGGTTTTTCTGAAACCAAGCGGTGGAAGGAGGGAGAGAGGGGGGAGATAAGAGAGTGGCCCGTTGTCCTGCTTTTTGAATCCTGAGTCCACCAATCCTGCATTTGGGGAAAGGTGGTGTCGAGAGGACCCGGTGCGAGAACCGGGGGGGGTTAGAGAGAAAAAGATTCGCCCAGGGCCTCTCGATTTAATCCTGAAATTTTGTTGTAACACAAGTTTGACAGAAAATTAAGTGTCAAAGTCGTGCTTTAAACCGTTTTTCTGAAACGTGAAAGGGGAAGGGGGAAGCGAGGGAGGGCCGGCTATCAGTCGTTATACCGGGTCTAATATGCTTGGGAAACGGCCTTTTCGAATTTTTCGTTGGTGAGGGAGATTTCGTCGTAAAGCGATTCCAATTCCTCAATCAGTTCTGAGATGTCCTTGGTATCTTCTCCAACATCAGCCAATTCTTCGACCAGCTTTTTCATGTCGTCCAGGGAGTTTGTTTTGAGGAAAGCAACGTCTTCGCTGCCTACTTCGCTGACATTTTTATCTTTTTTTTCTGTCATTTGTCATCCATTCCTGCCATAGTTGTCTGACAATTGTCATAATGTATGGCTAGGTATTTATAGTTTTGGTTGACAACGCTCTATTGGGTTACGCACAGACTCATTTTGCATTTCCTCTTTTGTCAAATTCATATCCGAAAGGACAAACAAAAGAGCAATGTTTATAAGGTAATAGAGAAATCAATTTCTGATAAACGCCATGGATTGACTCAAACAACTAAAAATTGGTTCTTCGATCCGCAAGTTCATCTTGAACACTCTTTTCGATTCGACATTTGCAATGCTGGGCATCGTAGCCGGGTCGGCATTCGTAGATGAACCCAATGTGGAAATCGTCATATTGACCCTCATAACCAGTAGCATAGCCATTGGCATATCTTCCAGTGTGAGCGTTTACGAAGCCGAGGTCATCGAAGGGGAAAAGTCAATAAAAAAACTGGAAAGGGCGATGCTTAAGAGTTTGGACAATACGGTGCATACCCGTTCCATGCGAATAAATGCCTATTTTTCCGCTTTCCTTATACTCTTAACGCCGCTTTTAAGTTGCATCATGGCGATATCTCCTTTCATCATGATCGAATTGGGCCTCATAGGGTTTTCTCCGGCACCCTGGGCAAGCATCTTTCTTCTGCTGATGACATTGGCCGTGGTAGGTACCGTCATGGGGAGGGGTGGAAAGATGAATCCTTATCTGAAAGGTCTGAGGATGACGATGTTTGGCATTTTGGCCTTCTGCATAGGTTACCTCCTACAATCTCTGGTATGACCTTTTCGCATTCCGGAAAGAGGTGCTTCTAATCCAATCCTGATTGGGCTTCAAGAATTGAGGTTTGGTGAACGAGGGGCTTTAATATTTAAGTATGATAAAATATAACATTGAATGTCAAAATCGTGTTCTAATCCATTTTCGAAAAGAGCAATGGGATGCAATTCGCATTTTACAAGAATATCCTAATGAAGAATCACCCAAAGTGACGAACGGATGTTCCCAGGTTACTTTCTGGCACAAGTGGATTTATTCACCTGTTCTGAAATTCATTTTTCGGCGTTATATACGATGTTATTGACTATGTCATCAACCTTTTTTAGAAGCTTCTGAACGTCTTCTTCCTGAAGATTTTCCATCTCGCCGGCCCTCATGTAAAATCTATCGGGTTCCACCCTGACCTGGTCTTTCTTCATCTTGACCCTTACGGACATGGGGAGGAAAAATCCCTCCTTGACGGATGTCTCTTGAACCCCCTTTTCCACTTCTGGATGATTGAATTGGAAAACGGCCGTGTCAGGGTCGGGCTTTACCCCTGCAATATCTGACAACCGCAGAAAATTGATCGTGGTGCAACCCTCTTCTTCTATGGCGTTTTTTACCCTTAATATCATCCTGTTGAACTTTTCCGGTCCCGTCATCGTTCTCAGCTATTGTCAATCCGTTTCGTGCTATAAATGGTTTGTCGATGGTTTTTTCAAAAGTGAGCGCATATATCATGTTCTTGCGATGTTATTATAAAGTAACTTTATTGAGTATTACGCCGATAACCTTAAAAAGGTATATTATCTTGTAATTCATACTTTCTGATATTAGCCCACAGTATCGTCTAATATTGGCAGGAACGAGTCCTAGTCTGGACTATCAGGAGAAGATAGATGGCTGGTAATTACCTGAAAACCATGCAGCTCACAAAAGAGTTGCAAAAACAGGCTGTCGAAGCCAGTAAGAATAGAGAACTCGCTGAAAAGGAAATCGAGGAAGCCAAAGGGAGCATCGAAAAAGCCAAAAAGATTGACTCCAAGGTTTCCAAGGCGGAAAAGAATCTTGCCGAAGCCGAGAACGCTTACGAGGAGAAGGAATACAAAGATTCCTTGGGAATGGCTCAAGCGGCCAAGAAGGAAGCCGAAAAAGCGTACCAGAAGCGTCTCAATTCCATGTTGGATTCTGTTGAAAACCTTAACGTAATGATAGAAGACCTTGGTGGTGAGCCCAGTGGGTCCATGAACATGGTAAATTCTGCCAGGGATGCCCTTTCCGAAGGAGACCTTGAAAAAGCCCACGAGATGGCGAGCAAGGCCTGGGAAGAAGCCGAAAAGACGATACACGAGAATCTTTCCAAGGCATTTTCTTCTGCTCAGTTTTTGATAATGCTAGCCAAGGAGAACGAAGAAGACACGTCCATTCCCGAGGATTTTTTAAAAAGGGCGAGGGACCATCTCGAAGAGAATTCACTGGAAGAAGCAATGGAATCCATTGACGAATGCATGGACTCCATAAAGACGCGGTTGGAGGACCACATCAACGACAAACTGGAGGACACGCATTCCAACATAAAAGTGGCCAACGACCTGGGCCTTGACCCTGGCAAGGCAGAAGAGGTGGTGGGGAAGGCTAGGGACGCTCTTGAGGAACAGGATTTTGAGGAAGCCCTTAGTCTCAGTAAGCAATCGCTAAACGAGGTCAACAATGCCATCTCCAAAAACATTTCTGAGATTGTGAAGAACGCAAAGGAACGTCTTCAAGAAGCACAGAAGATGGACGCGGAAACAGAAAGGGCAGAAGCCTACATCGAAGAAGCCCGGAACGCCGTAAAGGAGAAAGCATACCAGCAGGTAATTGATTTCACCAACAAGGCCATTGAGGAATTGGACAATGCTCAGTTCCAGCAGGTCCTCAAGGTTATCTCATCTTCCCGTTCGAAGTTCATAGCAGCCAAAAAGGCGGGTGCCGACATAACCACCGCCCTTGAGCTTCTTAACAAGGCTAGGGACGCTCTCAAATCTTCGGATTTCGTTCAAGCCATCGAATACGCCAAAAAGGGTGACCAGTCCATTGAGGACATTGTCGAGAGTTATCAGAATGTGGAAGAAGCAGTCATAGAACTTGATGAGAATATACAGGAAGCAACCACTTACAACATCCGGGTTGATGAGGCAAAGGTCCATCTAGAACGCTCGACCATTGAGGCGGAGTCGCATAATTTTGACAAAGCCATCGAACTTGTGAAACGAGGCAACAACGTTCTTAAGAAGGAATGGATGAACGCCATCAACAAGAATGCTTCTGCAGTGGAAGACGTTCTCATAACCGCCCAGGAGATCGGCGCCAACGTTGATGAACCCATGGAGAAGCTAACGGAGATAATAAAAAGGGGGAAGGAAGGCGACTATTCAGAAGCCCTGGGAGAAAGTAACGCACTCCTGGCCCGGTCCAACGGGATTCTCGCGGACGCACTTGATGAGGGCATAGATTATCTGGAAGATTCCATGGGAAAGAGAGCATCCGAGGACGTCATTGCGGGACTAGCGCAGGTCAAATCGGAAAAGGATCAAAACGCTTTAGAAGCCGCAAAGGATTTCATAGACCTACGCAAGAGGGCGTTGTCTTCATTAAAGAAACATTCCATTGAACTAATTGAAGACCTTGAAAAAACCGCAAAATTGTTGAAGAAGGTCGGGCACGAAAAAAGCGATTTTGACGAGCGCATCAATGCCATAAAAGAGAAATTTGAAGAAGACGATTACCAGAAGGTCCTGAAGGAAGGCGCGGTACTTTCCAAAGAAGGCGACATCGCGATATTCAAGCAGATCGACAAAAGGTTCAGCGAAGCAAAGAAGAGCGTTGTCGAAGTCAAAAAAACAGGCGCCGACATCAAGGACCTCAAGGATACGCTGATAGAAGTTCCGCCCCTTGTGAAGTCAAGGTCATACGGTAATGCCCTTGAGATAATACAGGACGTCATGGAAACCGCCAAGGAGAGGAAGGGTGCCAGGGACAAGGCGTATGATGCCATTTCCCAAGCCGCCGCCTCCATCGTTGAGGCAAAGAAGGTCAAAGCGGACATAAAGAGCGCGACGGATTTTCTCATTCGTTCCAAAAAGTCTTTCGAAGCAGGCGAATTCGAAAAAGCGCTCAACTTGGCAGAATCAACAACCAAGAGTGCTAAACAAGCAAAGAATGAGAAAGAGACGGACCTTCTCATAAACGAGTTGAGCGACAACATTGACACGCTAAGCGAATCGGGCAAGGACACGGAATCATTCTCATCATCCCTTGAAAAGGTCGTAGAACTACGCAACAAGGGCGACTTAGAGGAATCGTTGAAGAAGGGTCAAGAGCTTGAAGACACCCTTCACGCAGCGTTAAAATCCGAGGTAAAGGAAATACTCGAGAAAGGCAAGAAAGCACTCAAGGAAGCAGAATCGATAGGCCTTGACGTAAATGAACTTGAAGAGGTCCAGAAAGAAGCGGAAGAAGCCATCTCCAGTAGGGATTACACGATGGCCTTTTCCAAGGCGCGCAAAGCCCTGAGGTCCATCAATGAACTAAAGAACTACTCGAAAAGGGCGGGAGAGAGTCTTCAGGAAACCCAAGAGCTCATGTCCGATGTTGAATCGATAGGTTTCGACACGACGGACATCAAGGAGAACATCGATAGGGCAATAAACGCACTTCAAGAAGGTGACTTTGAGAAATCCTATGATGTATCGGAAAAGCAGAAGACGCTCATCGAAAAGAAGGCGAGAGAAACGGTTCTCACGTCCATTGAGAATTATGAACACTCGCTGAGAGAATCGGAAAAGAACGGAGTGGACATTTCCCAACCACAGTCTTATCTAGATCAGGCGAAGGAAAATCTCGAGAACAAGAAGTTCAGCGAGGCGAATAAACTGGCAATGCTTGCAGCCGATGAGATGGAGAACGTCATTCTCCAGAAGGACCTTGCAGAGAACTCATTGGATACGGCACGCAAGAAGGTTGAATCGTTCAGAGAAGAAGGATACAATAATCTCCCAGTCGAAGAAGCCCTTTCCAAAGCGAAAGACCTTTTCGAATCCGGTGATTACGACGCATCCATAAAGCAGTCCATACACGTGGGCGACCTGATCCTCGACAGCAAAGAAAAGCTCGAGAAGGTTAATGAGGACCTGAAAAAGCTCGAGAAGGTCATCAACATCATCGAACAGGGTGGCGGCGATACCGAGTTCATAGAAAACGGCAAAAAGAAGGTTATGAAACTTGCCAAATCGGGCAAGACGGGTGAAGCCGAGAAGCATGCCAAAGAACTCATAGACGAAGCGGAAGCACTCATAATAAGCACCACGTCCGTGATAATTAACAACATTGAGGCTGGGCTTCAGTCAGCAAGGTCCATGGGTGCCGATACGAAGGAAGCGACCCAATCACTCGTCAAAGTCAAAAAGGCATTGAAGAATAAAAATGTGGACAAACTCAACGAAAATCTTAAAGAAGCAAGGGTCAAAACTGACGAAGCCATGACCAAACATGTATTGTCGCTTCTTGCCAATGCAGACGTCAAAATCATTGACGCCAAGAGCAAGAACATACCCGTGGATGAAGTGGAAACATTGAGAAAGGAGGCCACGGAACTACTTGATGAAAAGGACTATCGTTCCGCATTGGCGAAGATTCAGGACCTTGAAGAAAAGATTGAAGGTTTGTCTAAACCGGACAAGGGCGTGAAAGACGCGATGGTCAAGACGGAATCGACAATAGCTACGGCTCAGAAATTTGGGCTCAAGGTCAAAGACGCCGAGAAAATCTTGTCTCAGGCAAAGAAAGTGGAAGCATCCGACCCGGTGAAGGCGAAACAGTTGGCAGAACAAGCGAACCTTTCAGCTCATGAGGTGTTGGAAAAACTCAGGCCCCATCTAGAGATTTCCCTGGCCGGTCAACGGGAGGTCCCCAGCGACGAGGAGGTGGAGGTCCCCTTCAAATTGTCCAATGAAAAGAAGGGCCTTGCCAAGGTCGTAGGAATGCAATTGGAGGGCGTAGAGGGTAGCGTGGAAGATACCTCCAAGGTACTTGGTGGAAAGACCAAGACCCTTTCCGTAAGACTAGCACCTCTTAGCGAAGGAGAGCACGACGTCACGTTTAGAGTTCGATATCAGGGCATACTTGGTGAAGCGGAACAAGAGGCGAAGGTCGAAACGCGCCTGAACGCCGTCGCCAAAAAAGCCAAGACGGCCCATCTTAGCAAGGCGGAATCTGCATCCAAGTGCGCCGTTTGCAAAGGCAAAATAAAACCGGGCTTAGAAATAATCACATGCGAATGCGGTGAGACGTATCACAAGGCGTGTGGCGAAAGGATGGGGAAATGCGCCAAGTGCGGACGCTCCCTGGATTACTGATACACATAGCTTTTCATTCGGATTTCATTCAGTTCTGGGTGCGAGTATGTACCTTGCCTTTCCCGAACTATTTTTCAGATTGAAATCAACGACGACGGGGGCATTGTCCTTAAGTGACAGAACACCTCTATCGCCATTGGCATTTTTTAGAGCGCTACTTAAATGTTTCAAAGAGTATGTTCCACTTGTAATCCTATCTTCGTGAACGTGATGTTTGAGTTCGTCCTTATGGAATGATACGTCCATGGAATCGGTCTCTTTCCGTGACGAGAATCGCAGTCCTTCCGGATGGATGTCTATGCAAACATCTTCGTTCATCATGGCGTTGGCCTTGAGACCTTTCTTGAGGTGTGCAAGGTCCATGTCCACCATGCAATCGTATTGGAACTGTGGGACCCTGAACCGTAGTCTTTTTTCAGAGGAGAGTTTCATATTCATGAAAAGACCGTCGGCATTTAGTGCCAAGGAATCGTCGTTGAATTCTACTTCCACCATTGCCCTTCTGTCGATGGCTTTGAGGAAATCATTGAGTTTCCCCAGTTCAAGGGTCAAGTCGCTTTTGAGGTTGAATTTGCCCGTAACCTCTTCCCTTGGCAGGGAGACTGAAAGAAGACTGATTTTATGCTCGTCTAGGACCTGTAAAAGAAGATTGCCTTTCCTGTAGCGGAAACGTCCCGCGGGGCCGACGGAGTTGGCAATTGAAACGATCTCCTTGAGTTTTTCGGCCTTCAGTCTGAACTGCAATCCATTCCGTCCCTTTGCGATGAGATGTACTTTTTGATTTTGAGCATTTCTCCGCAGATCTTGTTTTCATCATGAACCATTACCGGAAAATTTTCCTTCAATACCTCGTGATAGCTGGCAAGAGCCATTCCTCGGGTAGTATCGGCATCTATGAAACTAACGTTTGCTTCTTCGGGCAATGTGCTTTTTAGCTTGTCACATTTTGGGCATCCTGGTTTTGTAAATATTGTAATATCTTTCATATGTATCCCTCCTGAGGCCAAAAGAAGATGACGTCCCATCCCTTCTAAGACCTTCTAGAACCCCAACTTTTGGGGGACTAAAGATAACATGTGCCCCCTAAAAAACTTTTTTAAAACCGACAATTTTACCAGACCTTTTTCGATGATTATCAAATATATTATCTATATTATTACCAGGTTTTCTAGCGTCAAACATTATTCTTAGAAAAGTACCACAAAATATTAATACTCTAAATTACAATAACAACTTAGAAATGTCAATATGTCAGACATTTCAGGCATTCAGGGTTTCAAATGTCAAAGGAAAAACGTGATGAAAGGTTGGCCTTCAGGGCGAGCAGTCGCCTGGTTTCGGAATTGGAAGACATAAAAGATTTGAAAGACCACGACCATCTGTCCGACTCAATAAGGGAGTCCATAGATTTTTATCACAATTATCTGGTAAGAGGCAAAGGGATGGGAACGATAATTTTGCACTTGCCAAAAGGGATGCTTACCAGAGCGAATTACCTGGTCGGCTCCATTGATGTCGACGTCAAAGGCGTTCTTCGTCAGGCACTGAACCTTGGGCTTGCATTTCTGTTGGAAGATACTGTCAGACAAGACGAGAATGCAAAGAAAGTAAAACGATCTAAGGAAGATTACATTCAAGAAGTTGAAAATAACTTGGCCACACTTTGACATCAACATATCCCTGAATGCCGTTTTGGAGGATGCCATTAATGAGAATGCATGATGCAAAACCGGAATCGGCTGAACGAACGAACCCCCAATCAGACCGAAAGATACTATTATTGGGGGTCGGGGGTGCTGGAACAAGCATTCTCCGAAACATTCGAACGAATATTTTAATGACCGATTTGGACGTAAAGGTGGGGTTCATCAATGATGCGCCGGTATATGAAGATTCCAATCTTATGGTCCACGACCCGACGGGAATAAGCGAAGATGAAGTAATGACCAAACTTGGCAAAGTCATATGCAGGAACGACATCGTCATCACGGTTTCGGGCCTGGGAGGAAGGTCGGGTTATCAAGGGTCGAAAGGTTTGGGAAAGTTATGCATCGAAAAGGACGTTTACAGCCACGGCATATTCGTTCAGCCGTTCAAGGAGGAAAAGGTACGCTTCAGTCGGTCTTCTGGACAATGGTCTCATCTCAAAAAGTTATATTCGAATTGCGTATTGATGAAAAATTCCTCATTGGGTTCTTCCAATAGAAACGTTCCCTTTACTCACGCCATGCATCTGGGAGACCTTGCGATATTTGCTCTTTTGAAGAACATTATGGTTTATAATGAAGCTTTTTCCTTTTCCAACATGAAGGGACCATGGGAAAATCAAAGGGTACCCCTGGGAAAGGATTTGGACTTGGGTCTTCAGTGACATTGCCCTTTTTTTTCCGTCTCTGGTAGATAACATTTAATAGTCTTGTCCCATTTTTTTGTGTGGTGCATAATCTTTGATGGAAGCAGTCCTTTCCGTGAAAATTCAGGAAAGTTGGGTAGACCAACTCGTTTCTGAACATCCTGACATAACCATCAGAATTCTTGATGTGATAAACATGGAGGAGACCCACATGGGGGACCTCGTTGAGATAGGCATTCCTGATGGATATACTTCGGAAGAGATTCAAGGTTACGTAAAGGAGATAAAGGGCGTAGAATCCATTGACCTTGAAAAGATTGACAGGGACAAGTTGTTGGGCATAGTAAAGACGAGTGGATGCATCGGGTGCCGAGCCATACGCGAATCAAAGTGCTATCTTCTAGCCGCAAGCACGGACACCGAAACCCGGGTCCGATGGAAACTCATTTTTTCAAAGAAGGCCCATCTCCAGAAACTTGTTTGGATGCTCAACGAACATGGCGTTGACGTCAAACTCGTAAAATTGTCTTCGGTGGATGAATCAAAAGGACTCACGGCCAAGCAGGAACAGATAATAAAGGTGGCTTTTGAAAGGGGTTATTACGATTTTCCCAAGAGGATAGGCATCAGGGAACTGTCTGAGATGTTTGACGTTTCCACTGCGAGCCTTTCCGAGACCCTGCGAAGGGGACAAAGAAAAATAATCGAGGGTTACTTTACAAGGTAATGAAAATGCAGGCCGTTTGCCTGATGGGGCATTTTTGTTTTTAGTATCGGTACTAATTATGCTTTATCATTGATTAGTGGATAACTAAATGAGCAATATATTTCATCTATATTAACATTATATTATCTCATAATAAGAGTTAATTTCATTAACGTTTGCTGCTCCTCCCTAATCGTGAAGAAAATCATTTTTTTATGATGGAAAAGGTCTAATATGGTGATGAGTATATAATTATCAAAAGGTACAATGGTTATGCTTGGTGTGACAACAAATAAATATATATACTTAGACATTGATGTTGGGGCTGGTGATAAATTGGTTAGAGCCTACTGCGTAAAATGCAAGAAAAAGGTGACCATGAAATCCCCGAAAGACTACAAGATGAAGAACGGAAGGATGGCAAAGAAGGGCAAATGCCCCACTTGCGGAACCACCGTCTTCAGAATCGGGGGTTAAGGTCGCGATTTTTGCCGGTCCTTCCTGGGCCGGCACTTTCCTTTTTATCGATTCAACATTCATTCATCGTTTATTCAAGAGGGAACGCAAGTCTTCTTCATCGGGAACCCCCGATTGCCAAACTTCATCATCAATGACTATGGTGGGAACCATGTTGAAACCCAGTTCCATGACTTTGTCTTGATTTTCGAAAGCGTTGAGCTCTCTATACTTGACGTCTTTGTATTCCTTGAGGACTCTCCTCACAATCTTCTTTGCCTTGGGGCAAGCAGGGCACGTTGGTGTGTAATACAGGTCCATTCTCATTTTATCATTAACGCATCAACTTCGAAACTAATAACCTTCTCCCATAAAGTTTAAACAATCCTTGCCTTTTGCACGTGGCAATGGAAATTAAATCCCCCCATGCAAAACCGCTCAACGAGATATTGAAGAATACGGACAGTGGCAACGAAGGCATTTCCAAAGAAGAAGCGGAAAAACGCTTGGCGAAAGACGGTCCCAACGCTTTGAAAAAAAAGAAGAGGAAGAGCAAATTCAAAATATTCATGGACCAGTTTCGGGACTTTATGGTCATCATATTGCTCGTGGCAGCCGTCATTTCGGTTTTCATCGACCCCATTGATGCCGGAGCGATAATGGTAATCGTAATCTTGAATGCAATCTTCGGATACGTTCAAGAAAACAAGGCGGAAGAGGCATTGGAAGCCCTCAAGAAGATGGCGGCCCCCTCAGCATCGGTCATCAGGGGCGGGGTCGTCTATAACGTACCTGCTGAGGAACTGGTAGTTGGGGACCTTGTCATGCTGGAAGCCGGAAGCAAGGCGCCAGCGGACATCCGATTGTTGGATTCCTTTTCCCTTGAGGTGGATGAATCTTCACTCACAGGCGAGTCCGTTGCCGTGCAAAAAGAACACGATGCCATTTTGGAGAAGGATTCCCTTCTTGGCGACAGGAAGAACATGTGTTTTTCCAGTTGCATCGTTGAAGCAGGAAGGGGGAAGGGATACGTCGTCGCTACGGGAATGGATACACAGATAGGCAAAATAGCAGGCATGATTCAAGAAGAAGAGAGGCCCCCTACTCCGCTCCAAGTCAAGTTGGACAAACTGGGAAAGCAGATCGGCTATATTGTTCTGGCTATCTGTGCAGTCATCTTCATAATGGGATACATTCGCACACCCCACTCAGGATTCTTCGACAGCGAGGTAATGCTTTCCATGCTCATCATCGCCGTCAGCTTGGCTGTTGCAGCCATTCCGGAAGGACTCCCTGCCGTGGTCACCATATCCTTGGCCCTTGGTTTGCAGAGGATGGCAGCCAAACACGCCATAATCCGCCAACTTCCCTCGGTGGAAACGCTGGGAAGCACCCAGGTCATCTGTTCTGATAAGACGGGTACCTTGACTAAGGGTGAAATGACCGTCAGAAAGATATGGACCATGAAAGGGGATTACGAAGTGACGGGAACGGGCTTTTCTCCCGAAGGGATGGTGACGGACCGAGAAGGGAAACAGGTCCGCTGGACGGCCAACAAGGTTCTGGAAAACATAGCGATTAATTCGGAAAAGAACTCCAATGCGAAACTCATGAAGGTTGGTGATGACTGGGAAGTACAAGGAACTTCGACCGAAGGGGCATTGGTTGCACTAGCAAAAAAGCTCAACATTAATCTACAGTCCGTTCGGTTGGATGAGAAGCCCTTTGATTCTAACAGGAAGAGGATGAGCACGCTGCACGCCATCGACGGTAAGAAAATTCAGTACACCAAGGGCGCTCCTGATTTCGTTTTGCCATTGTGTAACCATTATTTGGATGAAGAAGGAAAGCAGCATCTTACTGAGAGTGAGAAATCAACCATCCAGAAAGCCAATGATGAACTTGCATCTCAGGGATACCGGGTTCTTCTTCTCGCATGCAGGGAGAACGCGGAGAAGATTGAAGAAGAAGACCTAACGTTCCTCGGACTTGTCGGGCTCATGGACCCCCCTCGCATGGAGGTAAAAGAAGCCGTAAAAGAATGCAATCGAGCAGGCATCGAAGTGGTCATGATAACGGGCGACCATCATTTAACTGCCGTATCCGTTGCCAAGGAGATAGGCATTTTCGACGAAAAAAAGCATCGTTCGCTTACGGGAAGAGAACTTGAGCAGATGTCCGTGGATGACCTTGCCATGATTGTGGAAGATGTTAGGGTATACGCCAGGGTATCGCCCCAGCACAAGGTGAAAATAGTCAAGGCATGGAAGAAGCGTGACAAGATAGTCGCCATGACTGGCGATGGCGTCAATGACGCACCCGCCCTTCGAAAAGCCGACATCGGCATCGCCATGGGGATAACGGGTACCGACGTTTCAAAGGAAGCCTCGGTCATGATTCTCACCGATGACAACTTCGCTTCGATAGTCGAAGCCGTTGAAGAAGGCCGGGGCATCTACGACAACATCCGGAAGTTCGTGACTTTCCTCCTTTCGTGCAACGGTGGAGAAGTGCTTACCGTATTCATCGGCATTCTTCTGGGTCTACCTCTTCCGCTTTTGGCACTTCAGATTTTGTGGATAAACCTCGTCACCGACGGTCCTCCCGCCCTTGCTTTGGGCGTAGAACCCATTTCCGAAGGCATAATGGAGAAGAAACCGCGAGACCCCAAGGAACACATCCTGAATCGTGACATCATCACGCTGATAATTCTCATTTCATTCATGACGTTTTCTGCGGCATTTTCGATGTATTACCTGCATCTTAACGAAGGTGTGCACATGGCAAGGACTTGCGCTTTTGTCACGCTGATTTTCTCGCAGAATTTATTCGTGCTTTCCACAAAGAACATTGACGAGCCCCTCACCAAGATAGGCATATTCAGCAACAAATGGCTCATAATGGCCATTGCTTTTGCGCTTCTTGCGAGTTTGCCTGTGATATACCTCCCCTTCTTCCAAAACATATTCGAAACGGATGCTCTGGGAGTGTACCAATGGGTGACGATACTCACCGTATCCGTCCTTCCTCTTGTCATGTCGGAAATGTACAAATACGTGAGGAAGTCATTTGCATGAACGTTGTTTGCGGAGAAAGAGGGTTGAGAAGGGGAGCCGAGGCCGAGGTCCGCTACGGAAACTGGGAAGGTCGGCCCGCCGTATTCAAGAACAGGGTGTCCAAGGGTTATCGTCACAAAGCCATTGACGAAAGGATAAATGCTGAACGCACCAGGAAGGAAGCCCGTATGCTCAACGAGATGAAGACGGCGGGCATACGGACGCCGTACATATATTATGTTGACGTGGATGAACATCTTCTCGTTTTGGAAGAACTTGAGGGCAAGATGGGAAAAGAGATTCTTGACGGTCGTGACGAAGAAAGCAAGAGAGAATTGATGAAGGCGATGGGGCGGTCCATGGCGATGCTGCATTCCAGCGGTCTTGCACACGGAGACCTGACGACGTCTAACATGATAATGACGGAAGATGGCCTGGGGCTCATCGACGTATCTCTTGCAAACAAGGAAGCATCGGAAGAAGAGATGGGCGTGGACCTGCGGCTTTTTGAAGAGGCGATGACCTCTACACACCCCGATTCTACCCGGCTAATGACCCTTTTCTACGCTTCATACCGTGATAATTTCCGCAATGCAGACGTAATAATGAATAAATGCGAAGAGATAAGGTCACGTGGACGTTACCTCTGAAGGAGGAAGAAAAATGGACGGGAAAATCGAAAGGGCCATGGGTTCGGGAGGCATCCGGATGCAGGAGTTTCTACGGGAAAAGATACTCAAACCAATGGGTGCTAGGAAAAGATTAGGTGAGATAGACCTTGTGGACCTCGATGATGCATCTGTGGTGGGAAATGTGGCCCTGACGACGGACTCGCATACCGTTTTCCCTTTTTTCTTCCCAGGTGGGTCCATCGGTTCGCTTTCTGTTGCAGGGACCGTGAACGACCTTGCCGTCCTTGGTGCGAAACCGGCTGCGCTCACTCTTTCACTGGTCATTGAGGAAGGTTTCCCCATGAACGATTTGGAGAGGATAATCGACGACATCTCCCGGACATCCAAAAAGGCCGATGCGCCAGTGGTGACCGGCGATACGAAGGTTGTGGAAAGAGGAGGTTTGAAGGGTATCATAACAAATACGGCAGGGGTGGGATTCCGGTCCCCGCATCTTGAAAACAACAACGCTTTCGTCCCCCATCTCAAACCCGATTCATGGATAGCCGACGGCAACATTTGCGGCGGAGAGAAATTGGTCGTAACGGGAGACCTCGGGGACCACGGATTCGCCGTACTTTCCCAACGTGAAGGATACGGTTTTGAAGGAGACATCCGAAGCGACGTTGCTCCTTTGAATGAACTGCTGGAGGAGGCATTGAAGGCAGGCGGCGTGGTGTCCATGAAGGACCCGACCCGGGGGGGGCTTGCCAATCTTTTGAACGAATGGTCCCAAAAGAATGGTCTGGGAATGCAATTGGACGAAGAGAGCATACCCGTAAACGGTCCCGTGAGAAACGCCGGAGAACTTCTGGGGATTGACCCCTTTGAAGTGGGCAACGAAGGAAAAGCCGTTCTGGCCGTAATGCCCGAAAAGGCGGAAGACGTTCTCACAGCTTTGAAAAGCCATCCTTTGGGAAAAGATGCGAAGATTATTGGCTTTGTGGAAAGGTCCGATTCAACAAACAAACGAGTCGTAATGAGGACCTCTTCGGGCGGCAGAAGGGTGATGGAAACGCCCATGGAAGACCCCGTACCCAGGATATGCTAAGATTGAACGGGTGAGAATGAAAAGACCATTCGACAACGGAGGGTGCTTGATGCTTCAGTCATTCAGTAAAATGTCACGTCTCCACCAACGGAAACGGTTGTTCCTTCGAATGCTTCCCCCTTGAGGGCCTTGCGTAAATTTTCGATGTCGTCGCCAGAAAGAACGATTAGTTCCATTCCGTTTTTCTTCAGTATCTCCACGCCTTGTAGGTCGAAGATGATGTTCACCCCTGGCTCGTTCATAATCTTTCCCGAAACCTTTTCCAGTTCTTCATAATTCATCGTCTTGTACCGGCGGGTTCCGGGGTTCTTTTTCGGGTCGCTTTCGTAAACGCCAGGAACCGACGTGATGTTGACAATCTTTTTTGCCTTGATGGCTTCTCCTAGCATTGCCGTAACGGTGTCAGTGGTGTGTCCAGGGGTCGTTCCGCCCATTATGGCGAATCCCTTGTCAAGGAATTGCTTTGCCCCGTCTTCAATGGTTCTGGGGATGTCGAGTGACCCGGGAGGAACCAGCCCCATCATTCTTGCGTTCATCCTAGTGGCGAGAATGCCCATGCGGTCCTGGAAATCCTTGCTCATGCCGCTCTTTTTCGATTCGTTAATGTAATAGCGGGCTATCCAGCCCCCCCCCGTGACGACTGCAATGGGCATCGTCTTGCGCAAATCGGAAAAGAAAAGGGAAAAATCCTTAAACCTGCTTTCTTCATTTTGACCTCCGAGTAGGACGGACCCACCTATTGAAATGGCTGTAGGATACATGATTCCACCTAAATCTAAATAACAGTAAAGAATACTGGGATAAAAGATTGTCCCGAGCGGATGTGAAAGTTGATGGCAAGCAAGGAAAAATCGAGATACCAGACCAAGAGACTTCTTGAGGAGATCAAGAACCAAAAGGGGCGTGGCACCGAACTCATTTCAGTTTACATACCGCCGGACAGGCCCATTCATGAAGTAATGTCGTATCTCAGGAACGAACAGTCGGAATCGTCAAACATCAAGTCCAAGAGCACAAGGAAAAACGTGACTTCGGCCCTGGAATCGATAATGTCGAGACTCCGCACGTTCAAAAAACCCCCTGAGAATGGTTTGATAATATTTACGGGGCATGTTTCCGTTGGAGGAGACCAGACCACCCAGAAATCATACGTTCTGGAACCGCCGGAACCCGTTTCTTCTTTCCTGTACCGATGCGATTCTTCCTTCTACCTTGAACCCATTGAGGGGATGCTTGATGAAAAGGAGATATTCGGACTTTTGGTCATAGACCGGTCGGAAGGTACCGTCGGCTTGCTTAGGGGCAACCGGGTCGAGGAGCTAAAAAATGTGCAATCCCTCGTACCGTCTAAGCATGGAAAGGGGGGCCAGTCGGCCAGAAGGTTCGAAAGGTTGATTGAAATAGCAGCCCACGAGTTCTTCACCAAATTCGGCGACATCGCCAATGACACCTTTCTGTCCATAGAAGGACTCAAGGGGATACTGGTAGGTGGGCCAGGCGCTACGAAGGATTTCTTCGTGGACAAGGAATATCTGCACCACGAACTTCAGAAAAAGGTGATGGACACTTTCGACACGGGCTACACCAACGAATACGGTCTGAGGGAACTGGTGGAAAACGCCAAAGACGCCCTTGATGAAATGGGGCTGATGGAGGAGAAGAAGCTCATACAACGGTTCATGAAGGAACTGAGGAAAAGCGACGGGGGTCTTTCCGTGTATGGTGAAAGAGAGACCAAGAGGGCCTTGCGTCTTGGTGCCGTCGATACATTGCTTTTATCCGATGACATAAGGAAAGTGAAGACGAAGGTGAAATGCCCGTCATGCGGCTATGAGACCAAGGAGACGATGAAGGAGGAACCCGAAGAGATGTCGTGTCCCGAATGCGGATACAACCTGGAAATCGAATCGGAGGACCTGGTAGAGGAGTTCTACAACATCGCGGACCAGTTCGGGACGGAAGTAAAGCTCATAAGCGGGGATTCGGAAGAAGGGGACCTCCTCGACCGTGCTTTCGGAGGAATAGCAGGAATACTGAGGTTCCCGGTATGACGAGAGACCCGTTTGAAACATTCAGCCAACTTGCAGGCGAGGAATTCTTCCGAGCTTCAGAGCAGTTGGGCATTGAGATAGACCTCTCTCAGATGACCCAAGCACCCAAGGGGATGGCCGACCTGGCTTTTCCATTCTTTGCCACGGCCAAGAGGGAAGGCAAGAACCCAGCGAAACTGGCACTTCTGTTCGCAGAAAAGCTCATCGATGCGAAGATTGAATGGGAAGCCAAAGGTCCTTTTTTGAACGCTACTTTTCCCAAGAGAGAATATTCGGACTTCGTGATTTCGTCGGTGCTTGTACATGGTTCCGTGAAAGAAAAGGAAGGTTACGGCAATGTAGAAAAAAAAGGGGAAACCAGGGTTGTGGAACACACGTCGGCCAATCCCAACGGCCCTTTGCACGTGGGAAGGGCGAGAAATCCCATCATCGGCGATACCATGGCACGGCTTTACAGGGCAAACGGATACGACGTGACGACCCAGTATTACGTCAACGACATGGGATTGCAGGTTGCCATGCTCACATGGGGCATCGACCATCTGGACGAAAAAGATTTGAAGGAACCCGACAAGGACAGGCCCGACTACCGGCTGGTTAGGTATTATCAGAAGGCCAACGAGTTGTCCGAGAAAAAGGGAATCGAAGAGGAAATACGGGACCTGCTTAGAAGGTTCGAATCCGGCGACGCGGAAACGGAGAAAAAGATTCGGAAGGCATGCGAAACGGTTCTGGAGGGCATGGAAAAGGGCCTTGCCGAATTGAACATTTTCATTGATGAAAAGGTGTGGGAATCCCGTTTCGTGAGAGACGGGTTCGTGGAAAAGGTATTCGAGATGATGAAAAGGTCGCCCCTTTCAAACGAAGAAGACGACGCATTCTACCTCGACCTGTCGGACAAGCTTCCGGAGAAATCAAGAAGCACGAAATTCTTTTACATGCGGTCCGACGGAACCACTCTTTATCCCATACGCGACATCGCATACCACCGATGGAAAATCGAGCATTTCGACGGTCTCCTGGACATTCTGGGAGAGGACCACAAGCTCCAGTCCAAGCAGGTGCAGGCGGGACTTGAAGAAACGGGAACGCCTTTCAGGGAAACGGACAAGGTTCTTTTCTACTCGTTCGTAGGCCTGCCCGAAGGAAAGATGTCCACCAGAAGAGGAACCGTCGTTTATCTAGACGACCTTGTGGAAGAGGCAGTTGCCCGGGCCTACGAGGAAGTGGTCAAAAGGAGAACCGACCTGGATGAAAATGCCAAGAGAAGGGTGGCTGAAATCGTCGGAAGGGGTGCCGTTAGATTCAACATCATCAAGGTTCAGCCTGAAAAGAACATGACGTTCAAGTGGGAGGAAGCCCTAAATTTCGAGGGAGAAAGCGCTCCATACCTGCAGTATGGTTACGCCCGGTGCAGGGGTATAATGAGAAAAGGCGGAATGGATGACAGTAGCATTAATGAATCCCGTAAGCCACATACCAACGACATCGAAATCGAACCTGCGGAAATGGAACTCGTGCGTTTGCTTGGCAAATTCCCCACGGTCATCAAGCAGGCATCAGAAAGCGCTCCGCATCTTTTGGCCCGCTACCTTAACGAACTCGTTTCGCAGTTCAACGCTTTTTACCGGGATTGTCCAGTACTGGATTCCGAAGATGCAGTCCGAAAATTCCGTCTGGAACTGGTTCTGGCGGTGTCAATCGTGTTGGAAAACGGCCTATACATCCTCGGCATCGACGTCATCGAAGACATGTAACGATTTTATACCCGCAAACCTAACTTGAGTTGAAAGGTGCAATCATGATCAACAACCAGAAGCTTAGAGAACTTGCCGAAATGAATTCAGGTTCACCCACGTTCATCACCTTCGTCACAAAAGGCCGGAAAACATCCTTGGAATATCTAGAGGAAAGGAAGAGGTCCTGCGCTTCCGCCATCCCCAAAAAACTGCGCGGGGATTTCGAAAAGGCCGTGGACGAAATGGAGGCGGACATGAAAACCAGGGGAAGGGCCGTTTCATATGTAAGGGATTTCACGAAGGAGAAAGGATACCTCTTGGAACTTCCCGAACCGGATAAGGAGGTTTTCGTTGTAGATGCCTCTCCATACATACGCCCCATGGCCGAACTCATCGAGGATTATTCCACCATTGGCGTAATTCTATTGGACCACGAACACGCCCGGATAATCGAGTTTAAGATGGGCGAGGAATTGTACGACGAAAAGATGTCGGTGGACATAATCGGCAAGCATAAGAAAGGCGGATGGTCGCAGAGAAGGTATCAGCGATTGAGAGAAGGTGCTATTGACCATTTCATCAAAGACGTTGAAGATGAGGTGGAAGAGATTTTCGGCACGGAAATGCCCGAACTGATAATCGGGTCTGGGGATTCGGATGCACTGAGGAAATTGGAAAGCCGTCTTCCGAAGCACCTGAAAGACCGTTTTCGAATAGACGGAAACATTCCTCTCGATGTACCGGAAAACACGCTTCTCAGAGAGGCCCTGTCGTTTCACCATGAAGTCGATTCGACAAGCGACGACGAACTGGTGGACCGGTTGAGAACGGACATTCTAACGCACCATCCCGCTTCATACGGGGGAAAGGACGTTTTCAAGGCGCTGAGGGCTGGAAGGGGCGAAGTTCTGCTCGTGGACAAGAATGCCAGGCATCCCGCATTGAAATGCGAAGAGTGCGGAACCCTTTACAGAAACAAGCGTGAAAAATGCGAAAACTGCCATCACCCTCTGCACAAGGTCGATGAAGAGGAGGAACTCATTGAACTTGCCGAAATCATGGGGACCAGGGTGGAGTTTGTGGAAGGGAACGAGTACCTTGAGGAACTGGGCGGTGTTGGGCTGATTCATAGGTTTTGAATTGCGGGATTCGGAATAATATCTGTACTCAACAGTTCATTTATATGTCCAAAACATTTTAATATCCTTCTAACATTACAAGTTTCACAACCCTCCGGGTGGAGTTGGGAAGGTG
>CAZPOY010000006.1:699-37025 GCA_964588345.1 uncultured Thermoplasmata archaeon | reverse complement strand
AAACTCGGATGGCCCATCATCAAACCAAAAATGGTGGAACCAATGTCCTTAACGGGTCCAAAATTGCATGAATACGCAGGAACATTCAATATGGGGCCGTTGGACGTCGAAATAATAAGCGAGGGAAACGCTCTTGCATTCCTGGGAGCAAATCTCCACTGGACCCTCGTTCCCGTCTCCCGGGACAAATTTGAGATAGCCGACATGGAGGGGGAGGTCGAGTTCAAGCGGGGTGACAATGGGAAAATCAACGGTTTCCATCTCTGGTTCGGAGAACCTGACTGGTCGCCTTATCGAAGCTGGGATTTTGTTAAGAAATAGGAATTTTTTTCTTCATCACAAGTTATTGATTCATTACCTTCCCACCTTTTCCAAAAAGATTATCTAATCAAAATCAACTTGAGAAAACATGGACTCAGGAATTAAACCAAAATGGATTTTCGTATTATTCATCTTTTTAATTATGATGGCCCCCGCAGTTCTTCTTTCGGGATGCCTTGATGAGAACGGGGGAGATGGACCTTGCGGACCCAGCCACACTGGAACAATTCCTGCATTTCACCCATGAGAATTTCCCTTCGGAGAACCTTCTGTTGGACCTATGGGGACACGGGTCCGGTTGGCGCGGATTTGCTTCTGACAGGAACAAGGACATGACGCTTCCCCAGCTTTCAGGGGCCATCGATAATTTCCTGGCCAATTCCACCAGGGAACGGATTCAGGTCGTAGCCATCGATTCATGTTCCATGGCAACGCTTGAAATGTCCTTCGAACTGGAACCCTACGTGGATTATCTCGTTGCTTCGGAGATGGAGGTTCCCGATTACGGATATTCCTATGGCGAAATGATGAAAGTTCTGACGTTGGATGAATACACCTCGCCTGAAGGCCTTTCCGTTGCCATAGGCGAAAGTTACATCGAGCATTCTCTTACTTACAGCAACTACTCGGTATCCATTTCCGTTGTGGATTTGTCATCCTTCAAGGACGATTTTCTGTATGCCTTTGACCAACTATCCTGGCAATTGCATAACTGGACCCCTGGAATAAACCGGATTCTTGGGAAAATTCGGTCGGACACCGAGGGATATCAGGCGGGCGGGGCATTCGACCTGGGACATTTGCTGGAAAACATCGCCCATGAAGAGCAACTCGTCCCTTTCCGGACCCTAGCAAAAAGCGTTTCGGATGCATATGCCGAAACCATCGTTTATCACGAATCATATGACCACCCCTCCCCCAAAGACGGCGTTCATGCGTTGAACAGCACGGGGCTTGTCGTCCAGTTCTACTGGGGCTACATAAATGACGATTACCGTTCTTTGCGATTGTCCCAAGTCACCCATTGGGACGAATTCTCCCAGGGCCTATCCGACGGTACGCCGCGTTACGCCCTCAATCTCTCTTTTGAGGATTACGCAACGGGGGAACTCCATCTGGCTTACAAAAGCGAAACGACGAACGGAACCACGGAGATGACGGTTTTTGACCCCAAGGGGCAAAGGATAACGGGCAATGACTTCATTCTGGAAGCAGAAGGCCTTCTGGTCCTTGATATGGAATATGTTGGCTGGGTCATTCCAACATTAACCGTTTGGAATGATGGAAGGGTCGTTTCCTACAACTCCACCGGCAGAATCTGGGCATGGAACGCTTACGAAGACATCGCCCTTGACCTAATCGGCATATACCGGCAAGACGGTCTCAACGTCATGAACGAGGAATCAAAAACGCCGGTGGCAGGAGAAAGAACGGGTTTCCAATTCATCATTTCGTCAAGCAATGAACCGTGGAACGTGACCATCTCCTCTAGAATTGATGGGGCGACGACCCATCGCGTAGTTACGGCGGACCCTCAAGGAACGATATTCACCATCGAAAGGGAACTGAATGCAGGGGTCCAGACCGTTCATTTTTCGATTGAGTGCGATGGCATGATTCCCGATTATTCAGCAGCGAACAACGTCGAAAACCCCTATCTAGAAGTAGCCGATGCCGTACCAGACAACCCCTTTGTCCTTAACGTTCTTGTTAAAAGCGATGCAGGTGATGAGAAACCACTAGTGAAGGTGACCAACGTAAGGACCGGAGACCTCCTCGGAGAGGGTTTTTCCCAAAATGGGGTGTATTCACTGGAGATTTCCCCGGACCGATACATGGAGGGGGACGAAGTGTCCGTGGAGGGCTGGACAACCCTGGATTCCGCCGTTACATCAAAGAGGATATATTCCCAAGATGGCGAAGGGACTTTGTCCCTTGATCTGGAGTCACCACAAAGCGAATATTGGCTTACGTACGTGCTTTTTTTCGTGATGCTTCTATCGTTTTTCTGGATGGCGATACTGATGAGGAGAAAAGATGTTAGCCATAATCACCGATGAAGTGCGATTCTATTTCGATTGCGCAACATTTCTCAAGCGCCAGGAAATACCCTTCATCACGCTTCCCAAGGGCGATGAGATGCCTTCCACCGTTACGGTGGTCCTGACAACCGATGCCGAAGCGCCTGAAATCGACTTCATGTGCGTCGTACATCATTCCAATCCAAGGATAGCGGGGAAGATGGCCATTGCGGAACTCCTCAATAGAAGAACGTCGCATCTTGCCGTACTCGCATTCGACCCGGGCCCCCATCCCGGTTTCGCCCTTGTGTGCGACGGTGTCGTGGTCGAAGCACAGAGGATAGACCATCTCAAGGACGTACACAAGGTCGTAGAGGAGGTCCTCGAATACATTGAAGCGGACAGGTTTCTTGTCAAAGTGGGCCATCAGGACGAAACGAACCGGAACCGCATCATCAATTCGCTATGGCACCTGGGCATAACCGTCGAGGTCGTGATGGAACACAAGACCACTATGAGGTCCAAGCAGCCGAACGTGGATGCGGCAATTGCCATATCCCGGCTTCCGGGCAAAGAACTCGACTGGCCCCCGGCCGTCAAGCCCACCCTTGGCGAACTGAAAGAGGTCCAAAGACAGAGCCGCATCAAGAGCAATGGCAAGGCGACCATCTCTCTTGAATGGGCAAGAAAGGTGGCCAAAGGGGAATCGAGCATGAAGGAAGCCATTGATGAAACCGTGGGAAAAGAATAAAAAGAGACCCTTGCTTATAAGGTCGATGACCGGAGAAATCACGTTAAGAGTGGCTGAAGCACCCCAATCGGACGTCGGTCTGGGCAGAGCCCGCATCGACACCGAGAGCCGGAAGAACCTGGGGCTGGAAGTAGGCGACATAATTGAAATCGAAGCGAAGAAGACAACGGCAGCAAAACTTTTTCGCGTTCTCAGTGAAGACGAAGGCCGCGGCATCATCCGAATAGACGGGCTGGTAAGGCGCAATGCAGGCGTTTCCATTGGAGACCGTGTGGTCATCCGCAAATCCGAGGTGAAAAATGCGGAAAAAGTCGTTCTCGCTCCAGCCATCTCCGAAGGCCAGCGTATTTCGTTTGGAGGACGGGGCATAGAGAATTTCGTAAGAAGGGGTCTTTCCAAGCGTCCCGTGACCAAGGGCGACGCACTAATAATCCAAGGTCTGTCCCTCATGGGTGGCATGCTTCCATTCATCGCCGTTCAATTGAAGCCAGGGGGAACCGTGCAGATAACCGAGTCCACCGAGATAACCGTTCTGGACGAACCGGTCAAAGAGGGGGAAGTCCCCATGACCAACGTCACCTACGAGGACATCGGAGGTCTCGACGAGGAGTTGCAGCGCGTTAGGGAAATGATAGAACTTCCCCTGAAGCACCCCGAACTTTTCACGCGACTGGGCATCGACCCGCCCAAAGGGGTTCTCCTCTACGGCCCTCCGGGAACGGGAAAAACGCTGATAGCCAAGGCCGTGGCCAATGAGGCAGGAGCCGCATTTTATTCCATCAACGGTCCCGAGATCATGTCAAAATTCTACGGGCAGAGCGAAGAGCGGTTGAGAGAGAAATTCGATGAAGCGGAGAAAAACGCCCCTTCGGTCATATTCATCGACGAACTCGACTCCATAGCGCCCAAAAGGGATGAGGTTCAAGGCGAGGTCGAGAGAAGAGTGGTTGCCCAACTTCTCACTCTTATGGACGGTCTTTCCGGTAGGGGCAACGTGATTGTAATCGCAGCGACGAACCGAGAAGATGCCGTTGACGAGGCCCTGAGAAGGCCGGGGCGCTTTGACCGAGAAATTGAGATAGGCGTGCCTGACAGGAAAGGACGCATGGAGATAATGCAGATTCATACCCGGGGGATGCCTTTGGACGAATCGGTTCAGCTAGATAGGATGGCCGACATCACCCACGGTTTCGTCGGTGCGGACATGGCTTCTTTGGCAAGAGAAGCGGCCATGAAGGCCTTGAGGCGGCTGTTGCCCAACATCGACCTGGACAAACCCATTCCCACTGAGATCATGGAGAGCATGAAGGTCACCAAGGGTGATTTCGAGAATGCTTTGAAAGAAGTGGAACCATCGGCTCTCCGGGAAGTGCTGATGGAGGTGCCGTCGGTCACGTGGGAGAGCGTCGGAGGCCTTGCGGACGTCAAAGAACTTCTCAAGGAGATGGTGATACTCCCCATTTCCAGCCCCGAAATGTTCGAAAGGATGGGCATAGACCCACCCCGGGGCATACTTCTTTACGGACCGCCGGGAACGGGGAAAACGCTCCTGGCCAAAGCAGTTGCGAATGAATCCCAGGCCAATTTCATATCAATAAAAGGGCCTGAGGTGATGTCCAAATGGGTCGGCGAGTCGGAAAAAGCTGTGCGTCAGATATTCAAGAAGGCCAAGCAGGCCGCACCCACCATAATCTTCCTGGACGAAATCGATTCCATTGCCCCCATGCGCGGCATGTCCCACGATTCGGGAGTGACCCAGCGCATAGTCAATCAACTTCTCACTTCCATGGATGGGATGGAGTCGCTGATGGGCGTAGTGGTAATTGCCGCCACCAACCGCCCCGACATCATGGACCCGGCCCTTCTGAGACCGGGACGATTCGACCGACTTGTCCTGGTACCAACGCCTGACCAAGAGGCCCGCTTGGAGATATTGAAGGTCCATACCGAAAAAATGCCGCTCAAGGACGTGGATTTGGAAAAACTCGCTTCGGAGCTGGACGGATACGTGGGAGCTGACATCCAGGCCCTCTGTAGGGAAGCGGCGCTAGTGGCCCTCCGGGAGGATGTTGAATCCGAAGAAGTGACCCAGGACCATTTCGAGAAAGCCAAAGAGATAATCCCACCTTCATCCAACAAGGAAATTGAGGAATATTATGGAAACCTCAAGGGCAATCTGGACAAGGCCGACAGGAGAAAAAAGGGAGAGAAGAAGGGCGAGTACGACATGTACATGTAAGTCTTTTTTCAGGAGTGAAACCGCCTTGAAAAAATTGGCGGGGAAACGGAAAAGTCTAAAAGCCAGTACATAATGTATAGGCAGGGTACCGAAATGAAAAAATTCGCTTCAGAACTCCGTGGCAAGACGGTCATGACCAACAGTGGCAGGATACTCGGAATAATCGAAAATTTTGTAATGGATACGGTTAGCGGGGAGCTAAAGCACGTTCTGGTGATTCCCGACGACTCCGTCGAGGTAAAGCTCTACGACACCGATTCCAAAGGAAGGCTCGTTCTTCCATTCAACAACATGGAAGCCGTCCGTGATGTCGTGGTCATGGAGATCGAGGATTGAAGGCATATCTTGTCCAAGACGGACGGGAACGTCCCATGGATTTCAACAAGGGAGATACCCTTCTTGAACGGCTCATGGAAAACGGATACCATCCTGATTCCCTCATAGTTATGAAGGAGAATGAGGTCGTTCCCGTGGACGATGTTCTGTGCGATGGAGCCCGATACTCATTGATAGAAGTGGCGTCGGGAGGATGACCGGGCTTTAAAAAATAGGTTTTTCCAGTTCATCACCGCAATCGGGGCACATTTTTTTGCCGTCTTTCTCAACCTGGCATTTGGGGCATACGACCTTCATGCAGGTGTGGCACCCCATTTCCACCTCTTCGCCATCCTCAGACAGGTCCCTGGAAAAACTTTTCCCGCAGACGTCGCAGACGTAGAGGTACTCGGGGCTGTAAGCGCTTCCCGTGCCCATGCAACTCTCGCACTCCTTCTTTACGAATGGGTTCGATTTGACAGGGTCCACTCCCGTACCGCTGCAGTCGGGGCACTTTTCCTTTTTCTTGGCCACGGGGCTGAAAGGGGCAATGACGACTTAATCCTTATCCTTCGACTTCCCTGAAAACATGGTTTGCAAGTTCTTCTATGCCACGGCCGCTTTTTGCATCAGTGAGAAACACCTTTCCGTGGGGGGCCACCTTGCTGAAATCCTCCAAGACCCTTTCGACGGAGACGTTTACCAGTTCGGCAAGGTCCGTTTTGTTGAGAATCATTCCGTCGGAGAGCGAGAAGATGTTGGGATGCTTCCTCACCATGTCGTCGCCTTCGGTTGTGGATATGACCACAAAGCGCATGTCCGTTCCCAGGGGGAAATCCGACGGGCACAAGAGATTCCCTACGTTCTCGATGAAAAGAAAATCGATGGATTCAAGGTCCATGTGTCCCAAAGAATGTTCGATGAGATGCGCATCCAGATGGCATTCTTTTCCCGTATTGATGTTGTCAGCCGGAACGCCGTGACCCTTGAAACGCATGTAGTCGTCGTTCCCCGAAGAATCCCCTGCTATGGCTCCGCAACGAATGCCCCGTTTCTTGCCTTCCTCGATGAGATTCTCGATAATCTGAGTCTTGCCCGACCCGATGGCACCGGTAAAATCGACTGCCTTGACCCCGTGTTTTTCCAAGAGCTCCGCGTTCTCGTCGGCAAGCTTTCTGTTGGCTTCAAGTACCTTCTGTTCGGATTCCATGTGAAGGATGTTGTGCATGGTGGATGGGAAGGGGAAGTGTGGTATAAATGTTGCACCTTAAGTGGAGAAAAAGGTGTATATATTTCATGAAAATTTGAAAGTGGCGCGATAAATGCAATAACTTCCCGCTAACCTACTCCCGTTGCTTCTATACACCGCTTCCACCCACCTCAAACATTTGGTGAATAGAGGGAAAATACGCCTTCATATATACACTCACAAAAACCCTTTGCATTTCCGATGCAATTCACAAATAGATTTTTTCAAATCAGATGCTTCCCGTAAAAGTCCTCCACTTCAGGCACGCCCCCTTGCAAAATCATGTATCCGTCCAGGGGTTCTCTTTCCGTGATTTCTCCAGCAATCGGCGTGAGCATGAGTTCCTTTACTTCCTCGCGGTTTTGGGTGTGCCCCAAGGCCCAACCTAGTTTTACGTAAGCCACTTCGGGAAGCATGTTTCCGGCTGGAACCACGCCCATGTCCATGAGGTCCCTTCCTGTATCATACACGTACATCTGCACGTAGCCCCACAAGGTCTGAACGGTCATGTAGATGTGAACGCCTTCTTCCACGGCCCGCTTTATCGGCTCGTACAGTGGTTTATTGACATGGCCCAACCCCGTCCCTGCTATCACGATGCCCTTGTAGTCGTTGTCCACCAAGCTATCGATCATGTCCGGCTGCATGTTGGGATAATAATAAACGATGGCAACCCGCTCTTCAAAGGCCGTATCGATTGTCACGTCCGTGTCATTTCTGCGCTTGTTATAGTCCTTCTTTATAGGCGTGAATTTCTCAGGCGTCACCATGCCTAGCGGGACGTCGCCGATGGTCCTGAATGTGCTTCTGTAAGAAGAGTGCATTTTTCTAACCCGAGTTCCACGATGCAAAAGGCAGTATTGGTCGGAAGTGGGTCCGAACATGCAAACCGAGACCTCTGCAACATCGTATTTGGCAGCCGCAGTATTGGCGCATATGAGATTAAACGCCGCATCGGAAGAAGGTCTGTCGCTGGACCTCTGGGAGCCCACCATGACGATGGGAACCGGCGGTTTCTGGACCATGAACGAAAGTATGGCAGCCGTATGATGCATGGTGTCGGTCCCGTGCCCGATGACGATGCCGTCGACCCCCTCTTCAATCTCCTTGCCGATGCGCTCCGCCGTGCCCCTCCACTGCTCGGGACCCATGTTCTCAGAAAAGACTCCGTACAATTTATCCGTGGTGAGATTGCAGATGTCAGCCAGTTCGGGAACGGCACCGTACAATTCGCCAGGAGAAAAAGCGGGAATAACTGCACCCGTTCTGTAATCAAGGCGACTTGCGATGGTCCCGCCGGTGCCAAGAAGGGTCACGTTGGGTTTTTCCGGGTCGTATGGGAATTTTCCCTCGGGTATCTTGTAAACGGCCTTCTTGTAACCCACCTCTTGGGCGGAAATTATGTTGTCCACGCGTATTCCGATGTTGTATCCGGTATGAAGCTTCAATACGATGTGCTGGTCGTCTTCCGTTTCGGACCGGGGAAGGATTATCCCTTCGAATTCGCCCTTGTTCGTCTTGATTATGGCGTCGGACCAGACCCTAATGCCGTTGTTCATGAGGGTTTTCTTGGAATCGCCCCTGTATCCCTTGTAGTCTTCTCCGTCAGGACTCATTGCCGTGGTAATCGGGCCAAAGGAGAAAAGGGTTTTGCATTTGGAGGATTATGGCTAAAAAAGTTTATACCAAACATCCCTTTGGGTAATTGAATGGACGACCTCATCGAGCGTGTCATGAAGTTCGGAGTGAATTTTGGCACTAGGGCAGCCGTCAAATCTATATTGGCTAAATTGAAGGCGGACGTCAACCGGGCCGACGAGGTCTACGTAAAAATCCAAAACCGGCTCAACATGAAGGAATTCATAAAGGTGCCTTACAAGGACAGAGCCCTTTTTCTCCCCCACTGCATGCGTCATTCAAAAAAATGCCAGGCCGAGATGGGTCCAACGGGACTTGAGTGCAAGCACTGCGGGAACTGCGACCTATCGGAAATCGTCTCCGAAGCCGAAAAACTCGGCTACCGGACATACATCGTTCCGGGGGGGTCCCTGGTTTTCAAGATATGGACGAAGAATCCCCCAAAAGCGGCCCTGGGCGTCGCATGCTATTTTGAACTGAGCGAAGCCCTCGAGAAGATAGGACACATGGGCGTTCCGGCCATAGGGGTCCCCTTGGAAAGGGACGGTTGCAAAGACACCAAGGTCAACGTCCAGGAAGTTCTAAGGGTGATGAAGAAATGAGCCTCAAGGACTTTTTTAACAAGGAAGTGGAAGAAAAGGAGGGCAATGCCTTCTTCCAGAGGTTTACGGAAACCACCTGGGCCGGCTATGTCGGCGCGTTCATCGCCTTGGTCGTCAATTATTACCTACTCTGGTCCCCCACCTGCCTTACGGGAGGCATTGTTTCTCTAACGACTTTCGGATTCCCCTATCTTCTCGGGATGAAGAAATTGAAAACCCTTCTGCTCACAGGCACCGTCGTTTTCCTTTTGCTGGGCATAACCCATCCCATTGCACAGCAGGGTTACTGGGGCGACACGCCCACCCCCGAGAACGGGTCTGCCCTCATCCAAAACCTCTCGGCTAGTTCTTCGATAATCTCCGCTGGAGAACCCCTTAACTTTTCCGCTTGGATGAGAACGGAGGGCCCCGAAGGAGGCAACCTCACTTCCGCTTCAATTAAAATAACCCATGAATTCCACCCCAATCAGTTCTTTTGGCCCGACCCTTCTGAAACCCCTGGAAATTACACCATGGAAAAGGGCAGGACCGAGACTAGGACCTATGAGAACGAGACGTACAATTATACCCTTTTCTACTACGTCACCGAACCGGAGATGGGTTATTACTATTACATAGCTTTTTCCACGTATGAAAATGGCACCTTGGCCAATCTCACCGCCGATGACTACGGCAGGGTTTTTGTCGCTAAACTCTTCCCTTATTACATGCTGAGCTACACCCTGCTTTATGCATTCCTTTTTTCCGGGTTCCTCTTTTACATCCTCGTTGGCGTGGCATGGTGGTTGAGAAAAGCCAAGCAGGTCCGGCTTGGCAGTGGCGGAGGAAAAGAAAAAGGCGGGTCCATGCCCAGTGGGGATTTCTCCTGTAGCGACTGTGGAGGGGATGTATTCGAGTCCGAGGAGGTATGTCCACATTGCGGAGCGTCCTTCGACGAATAGAGGGCATTTTTAACCGCCACACATTTTTGCGGTACGTTCCAGCTGTCGTATTTCTCTTGGCAATATTGGTCGAAAGCTTCAGGCCCTCGCAACTTGGGGATGCCTCGGGATTGTTTTTCTACAATCAGGATAAAATTTTTCATTTCATCATTTACCAGTTCTATGCCATTTTCGTTCTATTCGCACTGAATCGAGATTACCCGAAAAAAAGAATCAAAATCCCCCTGACGCTTGGCATTACGTCAGCCACGGCCTTAATCCAGGAAACGATTCACGCGATTCTTCCTTACAGGACCGGAGACATCTGGGACCTCTTGTTCGACCTCTTGGGCATTCTAGTCGCTTTGTCCATATGGGTTGCGGTGGGTCTCAGGAAAAAGTGAATGTCCGACCCCTTTCATATTTCGATTATCTCGTATTCCCGCGTTCCCAGCCCCACTTCCTCGGCGTAGGCAAGTTGCCTGCGATAGTCAATGTTGGGATGGACGTGCTTCAACTTGTCGTCGCCCTTGTTTATCATCTCTTCCGCCCGGCTCTTGCTGATTCCCCGGGAATCTAGTATCATGTCAACGCAGGCCTGGTCAACGGCCACGGGGTCGAAAGAGGCCAGAACGCCGATGTCGGGGACTAGTGGTATGTCGGACCAACTTGCACAGTCGCAGTCCGGGGTGATGTTGATGAGGAAATTAATGAAAACGACCTTTCCCTCCTTCCCCTTCATGATGCCCACAGTGTGCTCAACCATCTTTTCCTGAAGCGAATCGGGAGAAGCGTCCCACCTTACGGTTATCGCTTTGTTGAAGCAGGAAACGACGCATTCGGCACAACCGATGCATTTTTCCCTGTCGATGACGGCCTTTCCGTTGGCATTTAGTTCAATGGCACCGGCAGGACACCACCGGATGCAGTTTCTGCAACCGATGCACTTTTCCTTGTCGATTTCCGGAAGAACGTCGGAGTGCTGCACCTGCTTTCCAGCCCTGGATGCAACGCCCATGCCCATGTTCTTGATGGCCCCACCAAAACCGGCTGCAAGGTGTCCTTTGAAATGAGAGATGCACACCAGCGAATGAGCGTGCACGACGGCGGAACCGAGTCTGACGCTGTCACAATGCTTGAGACCCACTTCCACCTCAACCGAATCCCTGCCGATGAGTCCGTCTGCGATGACGAGGGGCGCATTAACCGCGGGAGGAATGAAACCGTGCTTCATGGCGCTGTTGAGATGGTCCACGGCATTGGCCCGCCCGCCCCGGTACAGCGTATTTGAGTCGGTGAGGAACGGTTTTCCTCCCGATTCATGTATGCCGTCGATGATGGGTGATACTAGAATGGGCCTTATGAATGCGGAATTGCCCGGTTCCCCAAAATGCAATTTTACGGCAACAAGGTCGTTTTGGCCAACTACGCCATTCGCTCCGGATTTCAACCACAATCGCTTGACCCTTCTGGGAAGCGCCTCTTCGTACTTGTTTGCCCCTGCCGGCGTGAAATAAACTTTTGATGTCATCAATTCGGGAAAGGGGCTCTTGCCAAATAAATCCTTTGAGAAGATAGTTTTAAATAACCCGCACAGATGGAACGAGTGAGAGAAATGCATCCCGAAGAAGTGCCCGTGAAGGATTATCGCATCAACAAGGAAACGACCCTTTCGCAGCTCCTGGACCGGTTCAGAGGTTCGGGCGGTTTCACGTCCAAAAAACTCGCCACGGCCCACGACATCCTAAAAAGCATGAAGGAAGATGAAAAGTGCACGACATTTTTTTCTTTTCCGGCGTGCATCATGGCAACGGGACTCCGGGGCGTCATAGTGGAGATGGTGAAGCAAGAACTGGTGGACGTCATCATCACCACCTGCGGGACCCTGGACCACGACCTTGCTAGGACCTCTCGGGATTATTACCATGGAAAATTCGCCATGGACGACAGAAAGCTCCACCAGGAGGGGGTAAACCGATTGGGCAACGTTCTGGTCCCCAATGACAGCTACGGAAGCATCCTCGAAGCGATAATGCAGCCCTTCCTTGCGGAAATATACGACCAGGGGATAAGGGACGTCTCCACGGCGGAACTGTGCAAATTATTGGGCCACGCCGTCAATAACGAAGGTTCCCTACTGCATTGGTGTGCGAAAAAAGAGGTCCCGGTGTTCGTTCCGGGGATTACCGACGGTGCGGTGGGTTCCCAAATATGGTTATTCTGGCAGGACCACAAGGACTTCAACGTCAACGTCATCAAGGACGAACACGAGCTTTCCGACATCGTATTCTCAGCAGAAAAAACCGGAGCACTCATGCTGGGTGGTGGGATATCCAAGCACCATACCATCTGGTGGAACCAGTTCCGCGATGGATTGGACTACGCCGTTGGCGTCACAACGGCTGTGGAACACGACGGTTCGCTTTCCGGAGCACGGGTCAGGGAGGCCATCTCGTGGGGCAAGGTCCGGGAGGACGCCAAGCAGATAACCGTGGAGGGCGATGCCACGATACTTCTCCCGCTTGTTGTGGGACCGCTGTTGAAATAAGAAAAAATGGCGATGTTTCATTAACAACCCGTTGACGTTCAACTTCACCAAGAAATGACCTACGACGAGTTTTCCTATCCCATGAAACCGCTGGCCACGAAAAAACTCACGGCAAATATCAACATCGAAACGGGCATGGCCTTCCCCACCGCCGTCCTTTTGGCTATTGCATCGTCCCCGCGTTCTATGCCTGCGGAGAAATACATCACCGTTGCAACGTTGAGCATGAGAAAGATGCCCATGACCATGATGAAGCTGTTCACCGGGATGGTCTGACCACCGGTCATGCCGCTTAATGATGAAGACAGGAGAACGTACAATGCCGCGGTCACTCCCATGACGACGGGAGCGAAAAAGAGCCCCGTTGCTTTCATGGAACCCATGGCCGAGGAGAGTTCCGTTTGGATTTCGTTTTCCACCTTCGCCATCTCTCGCAGATTGTTGGAAATGGAAAGTATCGTCTGGCCGGCGGTTTTGGAATCCTTCCTGTCCACCTCCAGAACGGTCCGCATGGTCGCTTTCACGGTCCTCGATGGGATTTTGCTGAAACCCTTCTCATCGGTTAATATCTGCTTTAACGACCCCCGGTCCGTTTGCATCCTTTTGGAAATGTCCAGGAAAAGGTCGCCCATCTGGGTCCCTTCCAGCGAATCGCCCACCTTCTTCACAGCACGTTCTAGGGGTTCGCCTTCTGCAATTCTGGAACCGAGTTGGAACAGGGCATCTGGAAACCTGTCTTCAAGTCGCTTTATGCGCTCTTTTTCTTCATTGGCTTGGCCGTATCCGTAAGCGAAGATGATGTAGCTTCCGATGCCAAATCCCAGAAGGGGAAAGAAAGGAGCCAGATTCTCGTTGAAGGAGGAAAGGTCAACGACCAAGGGAACGGAAGAAAGGACGGCGAATATGCCAAAGGCCACTGCCAGATGACCCCATTCGCCCCTATATTTTTTCAGCGATGGGGGAGAGGAGGTCCCTGGCCTTTTCCCCAGTATGTAAAAAGCGTAGGAAAAGGTCATCAGGGGAAAAGCCACGTCCATGAGCAGGACCAGGGTCCAAACGTTCATTCCTTCGCCGGATGAGGGCCCTTCGCCATCGTCCATTTCGAACTGAAGGGAGCCGATGGTCATCATGGGGAGCATGGCCCCCACGACCATGGGAAGCAATATTCCCAGAGTAAAAAGTATCGTCGTAGGCGTGGAAAGTGAAGCAACGAATTCATCTATTCGGGCCTTGGTTCCCGTTAGAATGACTTCGTTGGCCTTGTCAAGGGTCATCCTGAGCCCCTCCTCGGTCCGTTCAAGAGTAGATGACCGAACGAGGTAAAGGGCCCTTTTCAGGTCCTCGTTCCAGCCGCCCCATTCCTGTGCAAAAGCCATGAAGGATTCCTCGATGGAGGAGAATCGCCGGACATAGACTTCCCAAAGAACGCGCCGGAAGGCAGAAGCCAGTGGCTCTTCAGCATTCTCTGAGGCGAATTCCACGGCCCGGTCAATGCTGGGGGTCAAGGCCATGCTCATGTTCAGGTACGTTATGGCTTCAGGCGTTCTACCCAGCGATTTGACCTTTATCCTTTCAGCGTAGGTTTTTGGCATCTCCAGGACAATGCCGTAAATGGTGAAGGGGGCCGCGATGGCCAAAAGCACTACGACAAGCCCCCAGGGGACCAAGGGGACGTGAAACAGGACCAAAACGGCAAGGCCCACCAGCAGGAGCAAGATGAATGCAGACAAAGCCAGATTCGAAGCACCCCTTCGGACCCTTTCCTTTGGGACCTCCAGCCCCGCGAAATAAAGGGCCTCCTCCAGTTCCTTCAAGGACCCCTGGCGCTCCATCTTCTCCAACTTTGCTTTCTTCGTGTCTATTTCCGCCTCGAATTTTTTCACCTTCTTGGCCCCTTCGCCGTGGGTCTGCTTTAGGATGACCATTTCATCCTGGAGCGACATGATTTGCTTCTTCTCATTCTTGACCCTCTGGAGGAAATTCTCTTCTTTCAGTAATGCCTTTTCAGGGTCGTGGAACAAACCGCCCATGAAGCTTACCACCCTCGTGTAGGCCCTCATCAGCAGCGACCGTTCCATCAAGCCATCCCCCTCTGTTCGAAGAACCAGTCGTACCATTCGTCCTCAACGTCAGATAGGTCCTCGCATTCGTCAACGAGATTCCAGAACTTGTTGTTGGCTCTGGCAACCCACTTGGCATTGAGATACTTCGGGTCCTCATCGGCCGCATTGACCAGGACTTCCCGGATGGCTCCCCGGAGCCGGATGTTCAATACCGCTTCTTCGTATTCGATGCCCCATGATTTTGCGATGGATGCAATCTTGGAAGACGAATTGAGAAACCGGTCCGTTTCCACAAGTTCGTCGGAATCCGGGTCGTATTTCAATAAAGGATGGAACTCCATGGTGTCCTTGTCGAGTTCGGAGATCTCGGTCACCCTTCTTTTCTGGTGCTGCCTCCCTCCCGGCCTTGTCAGCCCCGCTATCACGATGACGTCAGTGGCGGAAAATGCCTTGGCCGGGATGCCCATGTCGTGGACCACCCTTTCATAGACGGCTTTTGGGGAATTGCCGTGAATGGTTCCAAGAACCGACGAGCCTGCCGTTCCGGCTCTCATGGCCTCGTAGAGGGTCCTGGCTTCTTGCCCCCGGACCTCTCCAAGAACGATGGACGATTCCCCCAAGCGAAGGGAAACCCGCAATGCGTCGTCGGCAGTCAGTTCTCCTTTTCCTCCGATGGTGGATTGCACGAAGAGGGACTGGACCTTGAATCCAAGACTTTGCATTTCAGGCCCTGGTAGTTCGAGGGTGTCCTCGATGGTCAATATGCGCTGTGACTGGGGAAATTCGAACATGATTGCAGAAAGAAGCGAGGTTTTTCCGGCCCCCCTGCTTCCGGCAACGAGCATCGTCGAGCGCCCGTCTATCAGAAAGGATATCAGCCCTGATGCCAAGGGGTTTAGGGAGCGGACCTTGGCAAGCCGGAGAAGGGTCCATGGGTCCGTGGAGTGCCTTCGCAGGGCGATGGCGATGCCGCCGGGCGAAAGGGGTTTGCCGATGGCCGTGACCCTGATGTTATAGAAGTCAAGGTCCGTTTCCAGGACGGGCATGGCTTCCGAGAAAGGCCTTCCGCTTTCGTATCGGAAACGGGAGAGGAGCGAATCGGCATCCTCGCCACCGAGGCATACGTTGGTCCTGCATTTGCCGGTGATCCTGGGGTCGTCGAAGCCGCCGAGGGTCGCATATACCAGATTTTCCGAAGCTGGAGCATCGATGTAAACGTCCTGGATGTGCTCGTCGCGGAGAAGGACCTCGGAGATGCCGAATCCCGCGGTGTATTTGGCGAGTATTTCGGATAGCACTCTCAACTTTTCGGCTTCCCTGGCACGGTTGTTGCCCAAGCTCAGCCCCTCGCGCTTTGAAAGCCCGTAGATGATCCGCTCCCCCACTTTTTCTACGTAGGAACGTACCTGGTCGGGCTTGGTAATGTCGATGTTGGTAGGGAAATGGCCCCGTATCTCCTCACGGGCCTTCATTATCATCTTGACCTCTTTCATGGGGAGCTGGTACTCGGGAGGGAGGACGTAATAAAGGACCTCGACCTCGTCGGGAAGGTTGAAGAGGGTCACGCTTGACCCGGACACCTGGTAAGAAATCAGTTTCTCGGCATCGTAGGGCATTTCGGGGAAAACCCACGAGGGTGAAAAGGAGGGCCTGATGCGACGATTTTCTTCTATGAGGGCCTGGAGCCCCTTGTTCAACTCGTTTTTGTCGTACCTTTTTAATTCCCTAGCGAGTTCTTTGAATCCGATTTTGGTCGGACCACCGGGGACCTCTTGCCTGTAGGCGCACATCACTCCTCACCTCGGGAACTGAGCCATCGCCAGAAAGGGCCGACTTTTTGGAAAAGGAATGCGAAATCGCTTTTGCTGGCGTTCAAACAACTTCTGCAACTGGCCCCTTTCCCCTTGTTGAGCAATACGATGTAATGAAAGAAGGAATCGTAGAATTTCCCCTGGCTGATTTGGAAGGTTTTTGAAAGTGATGAAAAAACGGTTCCCGGGTTCAATTCGCATTCTGAACAAGGGGGATTGCCCTGACCCTGGAACTGAGGCGTTCTTCCGGCCATCCTCTCCATGAGCCGCTTGATGGCCAACATCCTCTCCAGCATCTCCATGGATTCGCCCACGTATTCCGTCTCAACGAAATGCGAAAGGGTGACGGTGTTGATGCCAAATTCCCTGTCAAGAGAGTACAAGACCCGGGGAAAGCATCTAGCGTCCCTGAGGTTTGCTCCACGAGGACAGTCCCCGCAAGAACATTTCAAGGTCGCTCCACCGGACGATTTTTTTATTTCATAAGGGCAGCCCTTGTATTGAGACTGATCTGCCATACCACATACACCCAAGTGGGGATGGGCATTGTCATAAATAACATTGTCGGAAGTATGCCTTTAAGTAAAAAATCAGACCCAGATGGAGTGTCTGCTCCTCATGGATTTTTCATCCCGGTCCAGCTGTTTCATGAGCCGTACGACCATCATGTCGAAGAGGACGAGGGTGGCGTCTTCGAATATCGTTCCCAGAGGCGCGAGGTCCTTTCTCTCTTCTATTCCCTTGGGTACTTCCACGGGGATGATGATGTTTGCAGCATGGCCGAGCTTCGAACTCGCTTTGCTGGTAATCGCAATCACTGCCACGCCTTCCCGGCGAGCAATGTTTGCCGTTTGAACGGCGGACATGGTCTGACCCGTGTTGCTGACGATGATGGTCAGGTCCCCCTTTTCCACGATGGGAGTGGTGACCTCCCCTATGAAATGAACGTCAAGACCGAGTTGGATGAGCCGGATGGCGAATGCCTGGCCTATGAGTCCCGAACGGCCGACGCCGTACACGAAAACCTTGCGGGCTTTGAGTATCCATTCGCACGTCTTTTCGATGGGTTCGTCAAGCTTGGGCGAGAGTGTCCTGGAAATGGTGTCGAGCAGATAATCCTTAGCTTCTTGAACTTCTTTCAATTTTAGCACCTACTATCAGAACGGTTAGGGGACTTATCATTATTAGACTTACTGGTTTTCCTCGATTTTTTCGATGAGTTTGTCCTTAACCATCTTCGTGGTGACGTGGATGCCCTTAAGCTTGGCATATTCGTAAAGCTCCCGCTTGAGCATTTCGTCAATGCCTATCTCTTCCAGTTCCCTGATGCGCTTTTCTTCGGGGCTGAGCTCTTCTTCCTCTTCCTCACCTTCTTCTATTCTTTTGATGAGTTCGTCCTTTACCATCTTCGTGGTGACGTGGATGCCCTTAAGCTTGGCATATTCGTAAAGCTCTCGCTTGAGCATCTCGTCCAGTCCCTTTTCCTCAAGCACCCTTTCCCTTTTTTCTTCGGGCGTTTCTTCCTCGGGCTCATCGCCGCCTTCTTTTTCTTCCTCACCCTTCTTCGCCTTCTTCATGGCCTCTCTTCTCTTTTTTGCGATGTGGCGAGTATAGTTCCTTTCGAAGATGACCCTCATGTACATGGCGTCGTGTTCAAGAAGCGGTGACCCCGAAATGAGGACAATGTCGTACATGTTCTCGATGATTGCTTCGGCAAAGGGTTCGAACCGAAGGTCACCTTTCTTTATGGGCGTGTACCGTATCTCGTTCCCCTCTTCGTGCTCTACGCCGGAGAAATGCACGTAATGATTTTCCTTTTTGTATGGTTCGATGCTTTCGAAAAGGTCAGCAAAATCTTCCTTGGTCATGAGCGAACCGTTCTGGCGGGAGTGAATGTGGGGAATGTTGATAACGGGGCGGACGCCATCGACCTCGTCGGCAAGATTCATTATCTCTTCAAGCGAGCCGAAGACTTCCTGCCTTCCGCTTGTCTCCAGTCCCACGGATATCTCGATGCCGTTGTCATTGTAAAAGCCGAGCAGGTCCATGAGATTGTCCAGCACGTTCTCGTAAGCTTCGTCAGGGGTCTTGTCTTCGTAAAGTCCTAGATGGGTTACTATGGTTCTTGCGCCCATTTCGTTGCCAATCAGGCCACCCCATTTGAGCGATTCGAGGCACTGGAGAGACAGGTCTCCCTTTCCCGTTAGGTCCATGTAATAAGGTGCGTGAAGGGACATCACGATGTCAAGCTGGTTCGAGAGAAGGTCGACGAAATTCAACTCCTTGTGGTTCTGGGCAATGCCCGAAACCATGGTCAGCAACGTGTCCCCTTCTTCGATGGTCCGAGAAAGGTCCGTTGAGGGAATTTCTTCCTCTCCAACAAGCATCTCCACGACTAAGTCCGCCTCTACCTCCCTGGGGGTGAGTCCGATCTCTTCTTCCATGGGGAATCGCTCAATCACGTTCATCCGAACGAGTTGCAATTCCATGGCGGTAAGTCCGAGCATGTGCACGTCCTCTACTCCGTCAATGAGCGTTCTTCCTTTGCACGACAGCGGTATTCCTGCAGGACCAAAACGTATCATGTTGAATCTCCTAAAAATTTAATTTTTCTCTCCATCATCATCCGGGTTCAACCCCATAATTACACTGATATATAACTCTTGGTCTTATGGGTAATATAGTTTTTCATGTCGTTTATATCCCAATATTGACAAGTCAAGATTAGGTTTCACCCCAAATTTGACAAGCAAATCTGGTTTTTACTCAACTTTGCCATGCTTCTATTTTATGATATGTCAAAGTCGCGTTATATACTGTTTTTAAATCACGGAAAATTATATTACAATTAATAATAATGAATCACTGGGGAAAGAATGGAAAAATCAATCTCATTACTTGTTGCGGCAATGGTCGTTATGACGGGCATCGTTTTTTCTTTGGATGAAAATGCTCGACCCTCTCATGAAATGGAAGAATTGGACAAGATGATGCCGATGCATTGTGAAAAGGCCGATGCAGCCCTCCAAAGGGAAGGTGGCGAAAAAAATGCGTTGTACAATGGAGACGAACTCAGAGTTGCCGTTTTGGACGACCCGGAACACCTCAACACCCTTACGGCCTATACCGAATGGAGTTGGAAAGTGTTCAACCTGCTCATGGACCAGCCCATCGTGCAGAATAACGCAACGGGAAACTGGACCCCCTGGATGGCTGAAAGCTGGGAACACGATTCTTCCAATCCGATGTTCGGGTCCATGACCCTTCGCAAAGGAATATTCTGGACGGACCATGACTTTGCATCTTACGGCGAAGAGGTTCTTTACGACGGAGACCCGTTTTCCAGCGGAGAAACCAATTACAGCCAAACGCCGGATTATCGCGAGGTCACTGCTTATGATGTGGTTTTCACAATCAATTTGCTGAAGGACACACCTCGGTACCAGAACCAGTTAAACCCATTGAGAATAGACGAAAATGGCGATTCCGACCCAAGCAACGACGTCATGGGGGTCACAGCATTGGACAGATACACCGTTGAATACGAATTGGACATGCCCATGGCCGATTTTTGTAAGGATATACTGGCTCTGCCGATATGGCCGGAACACGTCTGGTCTTCACATGAAGGGGACAAGATGACCTGGACTCCTTCCGTAGATGAAGCCATTTACTGCGGGATGTTCGAATTGGAAAGCTGGACGGAAGATGCGGAGGTGGTCTTGCAGGCCAATCCCCACTATTGGAACAAAGGTGCAACACCTGACGTTGAGAAAATTCGTATGTTTGTGTTCAACGATACAGCGTCTGCGATGACGGCCCTGATGGATGACCAGATTGACCACATCGCCTGGGGTCTTCCAAGGGATGAAATCTCCATCATAGAGAACAACACGGACACGGAAGTGGCAGGCATCGTCGGAAGGGGTTTCAAGTATCTTACCTTTAATTTTAGGAATCCTGCCTTCGGGTACGATGATTTTGCCGACCCGACCCGCATGGACGTGGGAATGCCGCTAAGAATAGCCATTTCCCATTGCAATGACAAGGCCACCCTGGTGGCCCAACTCCTGAATGGATACTACATTCCAGGCGATTCCCCCGTTAGTCCTGCGAACCTTAGATGGTACAACGATTCCATCCCGACCTATGCATTTGACCCTGTTCTGGCCCAGGAGATACTCAATGGTTCTGGATACTACAAATCCGGAGGTTGGTACGTTGCTCCGGACGGTTCTCCCATTGATGGACCAGGCGGAGATGGCGTAATTGAGATAATCCATCCTCCCGGAGAACCCGATGCGACAAGGGCGAAGATAGCCGAATCGTTGGCAGGAGAGTTGAACGCCATCGGGGTACGGGCCCAAAACGTTTCCATGCCATTTGACGACTTGCTCGACAAGATGAACGGACATGATTTTGAGGTAATCCTTTCGGGGTGGAACATCGGTTCCGACGATGCAAGCTACATGTACGACTTCTTCCGAACCGATACGGACGATTCTTACGGTTGCTACAACATTCCCGGATACAGAAATTCTTCTTACGATTCGATAGTCGACGCCATGATGATTGAGTTGGACATCGGTGAAAGAATCGAGAAAAACAAGAGGGCCCAGGGAATCATCGCCAGGGACATCGTATATGACACCCTTTATTATGAATCAACCCTGGAAGCTTATCGCACGTCAAACTGGCCCAGAGGTTGGACGGAGTCGCTAGATGGACTATTCAACCGATGGACACTCATTGGGCTCAAAAAGACCACCCCCAATCCCCCCATCCGCATAAACTCCAACGCCGACTTCGACCAGTCCCACGGAGTAGTAAATTGGGACACGGGGAACGGGACGGCATCGAACCCTTGGATAATCGAAGGATACGACATAAACGGCACTGGATACGGTTACTGCATTTTCATCGGGAATACAACGGAACACGTGGTTGTGAGGAACTGCTTCCTGCACGAATCCAACGTGAAGAATTGGCCATATTTCCCCGCTTCCGGCTTGATAACTTACAATTCCACGAATTTTACAATCATTAATAACAAAATATTTTCTAATGATTATTATGGCATCTATGGCGAAAAGTCAAAACTGGGCGAAATCTTGAATAATAACGTCTCATCCAACTTGTGGGGAATGTATCTCCCTCGTTTCAACAGCTCTATTATAGACAACAATACATTAGAATCAAATGAAGCAAAAGCCATTTATTCTAGTTATAGCAATAACAATGTTTTTTCAAATAATACGGTTAGAAATAATGAAAATGGCATTCTCATTGACTCCTCCACTTCAAATAATATTCTGGAAAACAATCATTTATCAAAAAACGCGGCCTATTCTATAGTAATTAATGGGGGAGGTAATACTATTATAAACAATAATATATCTGACTGTGAATATGGGATATATTCATATAATACAGGTAATAATAATCTCATTGAAAACAATGATATTACAAACGTTTTTGCAGGAATAGAATTGAAATCTACCGATAGTGTGATAAAAAACAACCACATTCAGAAAGCCAGATTTTTTGGTATTTTTTCATATGAATCATCTAATAACAAATATGAAGCGAATGAAATCACAAGCAACGGTTCCGGAATAGACATTCGCGAATCGGAAGGGGAACTACTTGCTGGCAACATAATGGTCGATTGCGGTGTCGTTGTGGGGGGAAAGAATCGTAAACACTGGAACTCTCACTCAATAAGCGATACGAATCTCGTAAATGGACTTCCCGTATGCTATTGGAAAAACGTGACTGGAGGGACGATACCACTTGGCCAGGGACAGATAATCCTTGCAAACTGCACGGACGTATCAATCAAAGGACACGTTTTGAATAACGGGACTGCGGGCATCCGTTTGGGCTTCAGTTCGGAAAACGTCATTGAAAACAATACCCTGGAAGGAAACAATTGGTATGGAATTGTGGTAAGGGCGAAATCGGATGGAAATGTCATTCAAGATAATAAAATAAATAAGAATTCAATTAGAGGAATAAATATTTGCGATAGCACTGGTAATATTATTGAAAATAATACTATAGGAGAAACCACCTTCCATAGCTCACATTCTTCTTATGGTTTAGCGATAGAGAATTCTACCTACACGATAATTAGGAATAATACGATGATAGGAAAAAGTATTGTTATCCACCCTTCCTGGTTCGATGTATGGTTTGGTGTTCCTCAAATCTCAACCTATAACAGTCATACCATAAGTACGTCAAATACGTTAAACGGCAGGCCCGTAATATATTGGAAAAACCGCACTGGAGATACAGTGCCTCCAGGTGCCGGACAGGTGATTCTGGCCAATTGTACGGGCGTTGATGTTAAAAATCAATGTCTGGATGACGGGTCCATTGGAATATTCATGGGTTTTTCAGATAACAACAATATTTATAACAACACTATCTCCAATAATGAGTATGGTCTTGAACTGCTATTATCTTCAAATAACTCAATTTTCAATAACATAATCTCAAACCATGATAATAGAGGTATTACCCTCTCATCTTCTTCTAATAATTCAATTTTCCACAACGATTTTTCAGACAATAGATATCCGGTCTGGCAGGATAGGGTAAATTACTGGGACAACGGTTATCCATCTGGAGGAAATTATTGGTCTGATTACGCAGGTTATGATAATTTTTCCGGTCCAAATCAGGACCAGCCAGGAAGTGACTGCATAGGCGATTCCAACTATACTATCTCAAGCAGCTATACGGTCATCGACAATTATCCGCTGATGGAACGGCATAACGAGGAGATGTTTTTTCCTGGCTCCCCCATCCGCATAAACTCCAACGCCGACTTCGACCAGTCCCACGGAGTAGTAAATTGGGACACGGGGAACGGGACGGCATCGAACCCTTGGATAATCGAAGGATACGACATAAACGGCACTGGATACGGTTACTGCATTTTCATCGGGAATACAACGGAACACGTGGTTGTGAGGAACTGCACGCTCCACGACACCAATTTCAGCTTCATATGGCCGGACGGATTATCTTCCGCATTGCATCTATACAATATTTCCAATGCCAAGATTGAAAACGCATCCTTCTTTTCCAACATAGATTCTGCTGCAAAAATCGAATATTCGGACAATGTGACTTTTTGGAACAATGGTTTCTCCGACAACTATCGGAGCGTACTACAGACCGATTCTGAAAGGACGTATTTTTATCAAAACACCATAAACGATGGCGGTGTGGCAATGGAATTGTCAAATACAACGTTTTTCAAAGACAACGAATTTGGTTATTTGCTTTCCATTTCTGAAGGAAACGATTCGGTTTTCATCAACAACACTTTCAGCGAATGCAGATTCTCCAATATGGAAAATGTCACGTTAAAAAACAACGAATTTAAAAACGGGACGAAGGGAATCGAAGCAATCGAAAGCAAAAACATCCGAGTTGAAAACAATTCTTTCACAATTGCTGAATACGGAGTGCACCTGACCTCCTCTTCCAAGGTTACCATCGAATCAAGCACATTCGAAAACTGTTCCGAGGGCATTTATTCCACAACGACCAACGACCTTGCGATTTTCAACTCCACCATCCTTTCCTGCGGATATGGCATTAACCTTGAAACCGGCGAAGGAATCGACATTGCCGACGTCGTTTTCCTGAATGCGACAACGGGCATAGATGCACAACTTCTCACGGACTTCAATTTCAACGGGAACAGATTCGAGGAGACCAGATATTCGCTGGCCATCCGAAATTCGGATAACGGCTCAGTTAACGGCAACACGGTCGTCAATGAGAATTCCACGGATGATTTCCATGAATCCCTTATATTTTTGGAGAATCAGGAAATAGGTCAGGATTACAATGCATCGTGGAACTTCCCCAACTGGGGCCAGTGGCTGGCAAACGGTTCCTTTTCATATTTTTTCAATACGACGTTACCCAAAACCTTCCATGCACACATATGGGGTTACGAAGACGCCCCGGACCTTGACGTTGGAATATTTACGGACCTTAACGGGGACGGAGAATTGACCGGTGAAGAAACGGAGGACGGCAATTGCATCAAAGCCGGAGGCGAACTGTGGAACTACGATTCCGACTACGACTCAGACGAGGCATTCTCCATGGAAAACATGCCCCCTGGCAATTACATTCTAAAGGTGCTGGGTTTCGTAACCAACGGCAATATAACCGACGGGTCCCAGGGAGGACATTTCGACATGGAACTTAAAATCAGCGACCCCGACGTTTCTTTCGGATTGCGCTGTGAAAACGTGTCAGAGACGGTGATATCAGGAAACGCCTTTGAATACACCTACAAATCCATCGTACTGGGCAACGACTGCGTCAATAATCTCGTTGAAAACAATCTGATAAATAACGCATCTTGCGGAATCGAGTTGTTGGGTTCCCATGACAATGAAATAATTTTCAATGAGATACATTCCAAAGGAGAGGGATTTTTCGTTACCTTTTCCCACTCGAATAGCATTTCCAACAACACCATCATCCAGGACGGTGGGACCGGAATGAACCTGGCAAATGCCTATGAAAACGAAATCCACCGCAACATCGTAACAAGTCCATCCCTCGAAGATTATACCAGCAAGACACTCTTCAACGGTACGAACCTGGAAGTTCCCCAGATTCCGGATGATTTCTGGTACGATCTGGATTATTATTATGACCTTTACAACGTCACATACGATTACGATTCATATCAGAGGATTTTTGACCTGACCGGAATGGATTACGTAAATTATTTCAACGCAAGCATTACGCCTTGGAACGACTCTCTGGACCTCGACCTTCTCGTTTATGAAGATGCCAACCAAAACGGCGAACTCGATTCTGGAGAGAGATACAATTACCAGGCAGGATACTCGGCCTGGGAAACCGTGGAGGTGTTCCACCCGAATCCGTGTCAATACGTCGTGGAGATTTTCGGATATGAGACCACCGGGAGAATTAATAACGGAACCATGGATGGCGGGCATTTCGACCTCAACGTCACGGCGATTACCAACGCAACAGTCGGTATGAAAATTTCAGGTGGGCATAACAACACCATCCGGTCCAACCGTCTGGACGGTTTTTGGAATGAGGTTGCCTTGACAGACCAATCCGTCAACAACACGATATACGGAAACGCCTTCTTCCACGATTGCCCCGCGGGTCAGATTTCCTACGAAGAGCCCCACGGGTCTAGAAGCACCAATGAATGGAACATTAGCTATCCCACGGGGGGCAATTACTGGTCGGAATCACCCACGCTGGACATTCAAAAAGGGGAAGACCAGGACGTTCCGGGAAGCGATGGGATCAACGATTTTTCATATGCGGTCAACGCCCATGACACCGGTCAGTACTACTATTCTAGGGACCATTACCCGCTGGCCCACCCCGACAACTGGTGGAACGAGACGTCGCCCCACATTGAGTTTGTCCATCCCGAAGGGACAATCATCTCCTACGAACGCGTTTACTTCGACGTCTGGGACGAGAACGGCGACCTTCTTGAAGTCAATTACAGCGTGGACGGAGGCCCCACCCTGCATTTCGACCTGAACCATACGTGGGACATTTACAATTACGTTGAGGGCGTTCATACCATTACGATTCGGGCCAAAGACGATTCAGGCAACAAAGTGACAAGGTCTTTTGATTTTCTACTAGACCAGACGGACCCGGAAATCGTCCCCGACACGGGCTGGAACCCAGTCATTGCTTCTAGTGACAACATAACCCTGCAGATTTGGGACGACACCAACATTTCGGTATTTTTCCGATGGGAGGGCGAACATGAGTGGGTGCCCCAGTCGCACCCGTATGTAATAGACACAAGCAACCTTTCCGATGGCAAATATTCTGTGTCGATAACGGCTACGGACCAAGCGGACAATACGAATTGGACGACGATGGATTTTGAAATAGACGACACGCCACCGGAAATCAAGGCATATTTCCCCCAGAATGGGTCCATCATTCAAAGTGGAACCCCGCTTCAATTCAACATCACCGACGAAAATTTAGCAACGGCGAATTACACTCTTTCGTTCAACGGTTCTCAAGGCACGGTTTCTCCCATTGCCGTGAAAAACTTCACATTCAACACAACCTCGCTTACGGAAGGGGTGTATGACATGACCATAAGGGCTATGGACATTTCTGGCAACGCTGCAGATTATGTTTATCGCTTCGAGATAGACGACACGCCTCCGGTCATCGTACAGGCCGCCAACTCTACATATCCACACATTCAACCGGGTACCCCCATAGCTATCGAGATTAGCGACAAGAACCTTGATGAAGCGTATTATTATATCAACAACGGCACGGAGAAGGAATTTGACATTGTTGGCATCATCGACACCACCGGTTGGGAAGATGGAGCATATATTATTTACGTTGAAGCAAGGGACAAAGCCCACAATTCAAACCTTGGATCCTTTGCCTATTTCATCGATGGAACGGCACCTGAATTTGATGTGACCCTCCCCGAATCAGGAGAAACGGAGGTTGACGTATCCACCGACGTGAAGATATATTTTAAAGAAACCATGGGCAACCTCTCCCTTGAAGAGAACATTGCCGTCTCTCCTCCGTTGGAAAACGGTTTCAATGCCTCATGGTCCGAAAATTTCAGGTCTTTTACCATTTCGCCCTTGGAAAGCTTGAACCCTTTCACAAATTACACCTTCGTTCTTTCGGAAAATTTCACAGACCTTGCCGGCAATTCGCTGGAAAATGGAACTCTTTCATTCACGACTTGGCTCGATACGGACCTTGATGGCATCCCCGATAACCAGGACCCGGATGATGACAATGACGGTTTCATCGATGAGGAGGACGCTTTTCCCAAGGATGAGACGGAATGGCGCGACACCGATGGGGATGGCATAGGGGACAACGAGGACAGGGACGACGACAATGATGGGGTCCTCGATGCTGACGACTATGCTCCAAAAGACCCAGCGGTGGATTCCTGGTGGGACGTTTACTGGCTATGGGTTCTGATAGCCGTTTTGGCCATTTTGACCGTGGCATTTTTATTCGTCCATTACGGCTTTATGAAAAAGGACCAGCCCATAAGCGAAAAGAAAGCGACGGAAGAAACGGTTGATGGTGAGAAGGTGCCTGAAGAAACGGAAGTGACAGACACAGGTGAAACCGAGGGCCAAAATGTTGGTGAGTAATTGAAAAGATGGTCCATCTCCAGGGCCCAACATCGTCCCCTTCACCATGGTCCCCTCTTCCCCCGCATACCCCTATGTTTATGTGCATGGAAAACAATCCTCATCCATGAAAATGGGGCTGATAGTCAATCCCACATTGCCGGATGCGTCGGAAATAGTCGAACACCTTCTCGACATCTGCAAAGAGGATTTCGAGGTGGTCATGGACCAGGACACGTCATCCTTGGTGGGCAAACCGGGTGTGCGGGTAGAGGATTTCAACGTTGATTTCGTACTTGTAGGCGGGGGCGACGGCACGTTCCTCCGGGCCTTGCAGAGGACCGACGCTCCGGTTTTGACCATCAATCTTGGCATCGTGGGTTTCCTTTCCGAATCGACCATCGACACGGTGAAAAAAGACCTGAACAGAATCAGGGAAGGCGATTATTTCATTGACGAACGCATGAAACTAAACATCGAAACGGGCAATGCCCACATACCCAACGCCGTCAACGAAGGCGTAATACATACGGCCCATGTGGCCAAGATACGCAGTTTCCGAATAAATGTGGATGGGATGCTCGTAACGGACATGAGGGCCGACGGCGTAATAGTGGCTACCCCCACGGGCTCCACCTGTTATGCTCTTTCAGTGGGATCCCCGATACTGGACCCACGTTTGGAGGCCTTCGTCATCGCCCCCATCGCCCCTTACAAGATGACTTCGAGGCCCAAGGTCGTTCCCGCTTCGTCCGAAATAGAGGTCCAAATCCTCAACGACGACGAATGCGTCCTGGTGGTGGACGGCCAGTTCGAAATGCCCATCAGGAATTCGTCCATACGATTTTCCAAATCATCCGTCCCTGCCAAATTCATCCGGTTTGAAAAAGACGCTTACAGGGACATACGAGAAAGATTGCCGGTGTGAAATATGAAGGTCGAAAAGATCACGGGGTACCTCCTGGACATGATGATGGAATCGTCCAAGGACGCCCATCCCAGAGAGTTTGCAGCCATGCTCCGGGCCAAGGATGATACAATCGTCGAACTGATTCTCGTCCCGGGCACGATATCTGGGGATTCTCACGCCATACTCCAGATGCACATGCTTCCCCTCGACTTTTCCATTGTGGGAACGGTGCATTCCCATCCTTCGCCGGTGCCAAGGCCTTCCGAAGCTGACCTGGAGTTTTTCAGGAGCCGGGGTGAAGTCCACATCATCATCGCATATCCCTATGACAGGACTAGTTACCGTGTTTTTGACAGGAACGGAAATGAGACGGAACTGGAAGTCGTTTCATGATTTGTGAATTTTTCAAGGGAAACCGAACCATTATTGGAAAATCATAATAAGCGTTGACGGTATCCACCTGCCTTGGAAGTGAATATCATGCCTCAGAAAAATGCCGACAATCTCGAAGAAAAGCTTTTCAGGAAAAGGGAGAACATCTGGAAGAACGCAAGTAAAGAAGAGGTAGATAAGATATTCAAGTTTTCTGATTACTACATGGATTTCCTTTCTGAGGGAAAGACGGAACGACTCATGGTGAAAAGGGCCGTCCGCGAGCTGAAAGAAGCGGGATTCACGGACGTTTCCAAGGCAAGCGAACTAAAACCCGGCGACAAGGTCTTCAAGGTCAATCGCGAAAGGGGCGTCTTTGCTGCCGTAATCGGAAAAAATGACATGATCGAAGGAGCCAACCTCGTCGCCGCCCACATCGACTCACCACGACTTGACCTCAAGGGCTCCCCCATAATCGAAGATGCTGACACCGAGACACTGTTTCTCAAGACCCATTACTACGGAGGCATAAAGAAATACCAGTGGCTCAACACGCCCTTATCCCTCCACGGAGTCGTGGTGAAAGAGAATGGAGAATCCGTGGAAATACACATTGGCGATGACCCTGAAGACCCGATATTCATGATTGGCGACCTTTTGATTCATCTTTCAAGGAAGAAGCAGGGTAAAAAGAAGTTGTTCGAGGCATTTCAAGGCGAGGACTTGAACATCTTTGCAGGGCACATGCCTCATGGGGACGAGGACGCCAAATCACCCATCAAGCTGAAATTGATGCAGATATTGAATGACAAATACGGCATCGTCGAAGAAGACCTGGTAAGTGCCGACATCGAGGCGGTTCCTGCGGGTCCTGCCAGGGACCTTGGATTCGACAGGGGGCTCATCGCGGGATACGGGCAGGACGACAGGATTTGCTCCATTACGGCTCTCAAAGCCCTCATGGACCTTGGCACGCCTCAGAGAACGGCCATGGTCGCCCTTTATGACAAGGAAGAGGTGGGAAGTGGAGGCAACACCGGAGCCCAATCCATGGTCCTGGAATCCTTCATCGCGCGCATAATGGAATTGAAGGACAGCAAGACCCGATATTCACAAGTAAAGACATGTTTGGAAAACACCAGGGCGCTTTCTGCCGACGTGGATGCGGGAATGCATCCTAATTACAAAGACGTACACGAATCCCAGAACGCAGCACGACTAAGCCATGGCATAGTCCTGTCGAAATTCTCAGGTGTGGGAGGCAAATCCGGTGGCAATGAGGCATCGGCGGAATATCTGGGAACGATACGCAAGATGTTCAAGGAGAACAACGTGCCGTGGCAGAATGCCGAATTGGGCAAGGTCGACGAAGGCGGTGGAGGAACCGTTGCGAAGTTCCTAGCCAACTTCAACATGGAAATAATCGATTGCGGTCCTGCATTGATAAGCATGCACGCACCCATGGAGATATCGAGCAAGGCCGACGTGTATTTCACTTACATGGCGTATAAGACATTCCTCTCATGACCTTTGGGTTATTCCCAAAATATAAATATTCAACTGCCCCTCATGTGGGATAAGGATAAATATTCCTAAGTGATATTAGCATCACGCAAGATACTGGTGAATGTTGATGAGGTATGATGATTGTAAGCAGGGAAACATCCGCTTGAAAAAAAGCTGGATCAGGGACGACGACAAGGGCGTCGCATCCACAGTGGGCACGATAATGGCTTTGATGGTATTCCTTTCGTTCCTTGCACTTTTCACCAATCAGTGGGTTCCCGTTTACATGCAGGAATCCGAAGCAAGCCACGTCAACGACGTCATGCTCTCACTAACCCGATTCAAGATGGATGTCGACATGCAGATACTTGGATACCGGATAGCCCAGATGACCAATGCTTCTGGATACGTGCCTCCGACGATGTATCATACCGTCAAGCTCGGGGCGAACGGCATACCCGTTTTCGTGGCTGACACCATGGGCCATCTTTCCCTCAATACCAACTCCGGTCTTTTCACCATTGAGCCATTCCAGTACGAATCCAATACCCTCTCCTTCGAAGGTAAGGAAGCAGGGGGCACCCTTGACGTTTACATGCCCAATCGGTATTACATCCCCCAAAGGGTGATATATGAGAACGGGGGCATCGTAACGGACCAATACGAAGGGTCGTATGTAAAAGACGGGCCCCATTTCAGCATTGAAAACAGCGGCGGCCTTCTGAACATATCGCTTACCACCGTTCATCTCTTCGGCAACGACCGGTCCATGTCGGGGGCTTCCACGGGAGGAATCCATTCCAAGCTACTCTGGGTCGATTCCGATTCTTACAACGACATCAATGGAAATCTCAATTTTACCATTTCTTCCAAATACTACCGTGCATGGGCAACCTTTTTCCAGGACCAACTCTCCGGGGAAGCGGGACTTAATGCAACGGACTTCAGCATAACCACCACTTCGGGTGACCCCGAGGGAACAGTGAGCATAGAATTTTCGAACGTGAACAATTTCTATCTGTCATTTGCCAGGATGGAAGTCTCCATTGGAGAGGGGAACATATAGGTGGGACCATGAGCTTGATACAGAACTTGGTGATGAGGGTTTCCGGCAAGCCCGTGAGGATTCTACTTCCCAAGGACGACATCATACGCCAGTCCGAATGGGATGCCGGCAAGGGGTCCGAGATGACGCCCATAACGCCGATGCCCGACTACGTAGAGATAATGGAGATATACCCCGTCACCGAACCCTATTCATACATTCGGATATCGTATAACGAAGACACTTCTGAGACGATATACGAAGTCATCGAACCTCCCATCAGCGAAAGGGAGAACCGTCTCATAAACAGGATCAAGGATACGCTCCAGAGGGTGCTGGGCTTCGAATGGGAATCCATGGGGGTCAAAGACAAGGAAGAATACATCCAGGGGTCCGTGGAATCGTTCTTGGACACCAGGAACGTCAAACTTAATCCCATTACTCGGGACAAGGTGATATACTACATCGTCAGGGATTTCGTCGGATACGGCAAGATAGACGTTGTGATGAAGGACGAGAACATCGAGGACCTTTCTTGCGACGGAACCAACGTTCCGCTGTTCATATTCCACAAGAAGCATGAATCGCTAAAGACGAATCTCAAATTCGACGAAGAGGACGAACTCAACAGCTACGTCATCAGCTTGGCACAGCGCTGTTCCAAGAACATATCCGTTTATCAGCCCATTCTCGACGGAACCACCGGCGAGGGACACCGTGTTCAGGCGACATATTCTACAGAAGTCACGACCCGGGGGTCCACATTCACGATTAGACGCTTCAAGAAGAAACCATTCACCCCCGTTGAACTGATTCAATTTGGCACCGCCACCATTGAGATGGTTGCCTATCTTTGGCTAGCCGTGGAGATGGGCTGGTCCATGATGGTCTGTGGAGGTACGGCAAGCGGGAAGACGGCAACGCTAAACGCCATGGCGCTATTCATCCCTCCCGGCGCCAAGATAGTCACGATGGAGGATACGAGAGAAATCAACCTGCCCCACGAAAACTGGATTCCGGGCACGACGCGTTCCGGCTTCGGAGAAAAGGGAGCCGACGGCAAGTCTGCAGGAGAAGTGGACATGTACGACCTGGTGAGGGCTGCCCTGAGGCAGAGGCCCAACTACATCATTGTGGGTGAGGTAAGGGGGAAGGAAACGTATACGATGTTCCAGGCCATGGCCACAGGCCATACGACCTATTCCTCAATGCACGCAGACTCGGTCAAATCCATGGTCAACCGGCTTGAGAACCCCCCCATTTCCACGCCGCGCATACTTCTTACGGCCCTGAACCTTTGCATCATCCAGCTTCATGCACGAGTGGGGATGAGCCAGGTCAGACGCATTACCGAACTCGTTGAGATAATCGGCTTTGAACCGGAGACCAACGAACTCATCACGAACAAGGTTTACGAATGGGACCAGGCTACGGACAAGCATCTTTACAAAGGCCACACCTTCCTATTCGACGCAATCATGGAAATGAAGAACATGACCCACGACGACATGGACGAGGAATTTAAGCGAAGGGTCGACATCACGAAATATCTCGTTGATAATAACGTGCTTGATTTTCTTGAAATCAGCCAAATAGTAACATCCTATTACAAAGAGCCGATGAAGACGGTCAAACGCATAAGGAAGGAGATGGGCATCGAGCACGTTGAAGAGTTGATGGAGGAAGAGGAATTTGCCTGAAGTAACGGATATGTTCAAGGCATTGGAGACGTCGGAATCGGACATCATCGAATCGAAGATTGCCGGCGAAAGGAAGGTCGATTTTGGACCCCACAAAATCATGCTTCCCAAGGGTGCGGTCCCCGAATACGTCCGGCTTACGCCATATGAAGAATTATCTTGGAGGGTCATGGGCCCGTTGGTCAAAAATAGGGTGGAGGTATCCGATGACCTTTCCGACAACCTGCTCAAAGCCCACAAGAGGATACGGCCCGAAGAGTATGTGGCTTTCGTATGGATGAGCACGGCTCTTTCAATCATCGGAGGAATACTGCTGGCACTATTTGGTGGATACGTTTTTTCGACCATGGGCGTTGTTGGCGGCTATCTTAACAATTTTTTCAGCGGACTCGTAGGCATCATCATATTGATACTGGTACCCGTTGGCACCTACATGTTCTTGATGTACAACCCCTCGGGCCAAGCATCCACCAGGGGCAAGCTAATCGATGCCAGGATACCTTATTCAATGAGTTTCATTGCGGCCATGTCCAGCGCGAACGTCAACATAGACGTCATATTCAAAGAGCTTTCCCGCCAGCCGATTTACGGTGAGATAAAGAAAGAGGCCGAATGGATTACCCGGGACACGGAGTTATTGGGCATCGACATCCTTTCGGCCATCAAAAAGGCGGCCAATCGGACGCCATCGGAGAAGTTCCAGGATTTCCTTCAGGGCGTCGTCACGACTCCGCAATCCGGTGGTGAATTAAAGCCGTATTTCATTTCAAAAGCCGAACAATTCGAACAAGAAGCAAAACTAGAGATGAAGAGCACCATGGAAACATTGGGGATGCTTGCGGAGTCCTACGTTACCGTAGTCGTTGCTTTCCCCCTGTTCCTGGTAGTCATCCTTGCCATCATGGCTCTAATGGGTGGGTCCGGCGACAGTACCGTGACGATACTTTGGGCCGTTGTCGGAGGTATGATTCCCCTTGCGCAATTCGCTTTCATCTTCATCATCTGGAACATGGGACAGGAGGCCTAAATGTCCGATCTCCTTGACATATCGGAAGTCGAAGAAGAACTCTTCGTAAAGTTCGTTCAAGAGGAAAGGGATTACTCAAAGCCCATCCTAGTAGTCTCGATTATCCTTGGGGGGTTGTGCTTGATAATCTCACTATTGAATTTCCTAGACGTCGTCAATTGGACCCTTTCCCCCGGTGACGGCAACATACGCCGGATGATATACTGGCTCATTTATGCCGGCATAGTTTTCATGGGCCCATATCCCTTCTACAAGAGCATCAAATCCTCAAGGGTGAAAGCCATCGAAAAGAGGATACCAGAATTCCTAAGAGACGTTGCAGAGGCCGGAAGGTTCGGCATGACACTTTCAGAGGCCATTGTCGTGGCATCAACGGGCCGTTACGGCGAGCTGACCCCCGAGATCAAAAAGATGGCCGCACAGATTGAATGGGGGGTTCCCGCTTCCCAAGCCATCAACCGGTTCGCCAAGCGAATCGATACCGAAACCGTTTATCGAGTCGCCATGATAATCGTCAAATCCAACGATGCTGGTGGAAACGTCGTTGACGTCCTTTCCATGGTCGCCCATGACGCTCGTGAAGAGCAGAATCAGATACAGGAAAGGAAGATCGCAATGTCCACCTACATCGCCGTCATTTACATCTCATTCTTCGTATTCCTTGCTACGATAATAATTCTCAATGCTACCTTCCTGCCCCAGATGCTTACGGCATCGGCCTCCATGAGCGAAGAGGAAGGGGGGGACGAATCAGGAGGCGTGCAGGGGTCACCACTTGCAGCAAACCTACCTGAAATCGTCAATCAGGTTCAACTTGCATTCCTGGTGGCTGTTGTCGTTCATGCCATTGGCGATGGCCTTCTTGCAGGAGTATTGGTCACTGGCGAGATAATGCCTGGTTTCATACATGCATCGATAATGTTGGCGATAGGAAGGATTTCCTATCTCCTGACACCTTACATTGCACCGGCTCTAGTATAGGCGATAGAAATGATATTGGAAGCAAAAGCAAAACCGCAGACGGCGGAAGAAGACGCCCTAGAAGAGGAAATGGAAGAAGCTCCTCGAGAAGGGATGAAGGCGTCTGATTCCATGAAATCCAAGATGGCATCTTTCTTTTTCGGCATCAAGAAGCAGCCGACCAAGGTAATGGTTTCCAAGAAGCATGCCGAAGACGAACTCGAAAGGGAAGGAGAAATCACGAAGATACCCAAACTCACCGAGAAACATCTTTCCGAGATCGAGATTCAACCCATCAAGCCCGGTTATTCATACGTTAGAATAAATTATGACAACATCGCCAATGAATACCGGTATGAGGTCATCGAACCCAAGATTAGCAACGACGAGAAAAAGATTCTTGCAACCCTGAAAGACAAAATAATCAACACGCTGAGGATGCTGGAGGACCCCGACGCTTCAAAAAGAGAAGAATATCTCAGAAAAGCCACGAAGTTCCTCCTGAAGGAGATGGACCTTTCCCTCAATCCCAGTTCTTTTGAAAGGGTGTTCTACTACGTCGTCAGGGATTTCATCGGATATAACGTGATTGACGTCATGATGATAGACCCACAGGTTGAGGACCTTTCTTGCGACGGCGTGGGCGTTCCGTTTTACGTATATCATAGGAAATACGATTCTATTCAGACCAACATATCTTATCACGATGAACATGAACTCGACTCATTCGTGGTATGGCTGGCTCAGCGATGCGGAAAGCACATCAGCGTTGCAGAGCCCATTCTTGACGCCACGATACCCGACGGGTCCCGGCTCAATGCCACCCTGGGCAAGCACGTTACCAAGAGGGGCTCTTCATTTACCATACGTCGTTTCAAGGAGAATCCGTTTACGCCTCTTGACCTTCTCAAGTTCAAGACCATGAGTTTGGAGATGATGGCCTACATGTGGCTTTCCATCGAATCGGGCCAATCAACGCTGGTTTGCGGTGGTACTGCTTCAGGCAAGACGACGACCCTCAACGCCACCTTGCTGTTCATCCCCCCTCAGATGAAGATCGTTTCCATTGAGGATACCCGGGAGTTGAATCTGCCCCATGAGAATTGGGTTCCCGCCCTTACAAGGAGTGGCTTTGGAGCCAAGAA
>CAZPOY010000006.1:0-689 GCA_964588345.1 uncultured Thermoplasmata archaeon | reverse complement strand
AGAACCCTCTGACGGGCAAAGCCCCTGGAGAAATCGACATGTTCGACCTTCTCACAGCGGCGTTGAGACAGAGGCCCCAGTATCTCATGGTGGGAGAGGTAAGGGGAAAGGAGGCATACGTGGTTTTCCAAGCCATGGCAACCGGCAAGACGGCGTACACAACCTTCCACGCAGAGGACGTGGCGGCCATGGTCCACAGGATGGAGAACGACCCCATCAACCTTCCTCGTGCTCTCGTATCGGCTCTGGACATTGTTCTGATGCAAGCCCAGGTGAAGGTCGGAACACAGATGACCCGGCGCGTAAAATCGCTGACGGAGATAGTGGGCATTGACCCTGAGACAAGTGAACTGATTACGAATTCGGCCTACACGTGGAATCCGGCGGACGACACATTCAATTTTTCCGGCCATTCTTACGTATATACGAAGATACAGCAGGCCAAGAACTGGTCGCCCCGGCGAATGGACCTGGAGGTAAAAAGACGCTGTGACCTTTTAAGGTACATGAATAAAAGCGGAGTCAAGGACCACACGCAGGTTGCAAAGGTCGTGTCTTCGTACCTCCGTGACCCGGACAAGGTCATCAAGGAAGTCAATGAGGTACTTACCGACGAGGACCGCAGAAAGCCGTTGTACAAGACGTGATTTTTGGATGTCAATTAATCCCATTTAAAAACGGACTAAAAT
>CAZPOY010000005.1:0-37072 GCA_964588345.1 uncultured Thermoplasmata archaeon | reverse complement strand
AACTTTGACAAAAATACGTATTATACGTCAAAGTATCGTTCCAATCGCCAATGTCTACGACATGGCGACAGATCCATCGAATTTTCTTATCCGACAGTTTCGTCATTTCCGGAGAGGGTTTTTCTTTGCGAAATAAATTTCGTACTCTACACTGATACAACGTGACCAAAACCCTTATGTTTGAGATATCCATTTCAATCATGGGTATGGAGCATTGGCAAGCATTGACAAGAAGGGCAGGGTTCCCTTCGCCATAATTGGCGTTCTAATACTTGTACTGGCCAGCGGTTCTGGCGTTTATCTGGGCTTAAGGCAGAAAGCGGTTTACGATGCAACGGTCATTCAAAAGGAAGAAAACAAAGCCGAATGGCTCATATCCGACGAAGTTCATTTTCTCAAGTACGCCTTCATCAATGTGGCCATGGAAATGCTGGAAGGTCCAAAAGTGAATCCGGGTCCGGGCAATGGAACGGAAAAAGCGTTCCAGGACCACATCGAAACCCTTGCCAAAGACCGTTATCCACGATGCGTCCATGATTTTGAAATTGGGGTCAGTATAAACAGAACGGCCCTTTTTGAAAAATCAGCACGATTGGCCACGGGTTCAAAAGAGGAAGGCGGATGCAACGAGGTAGGCATTCCTTGGTCTTCGCGCTTTGCCGTGAACGTCAATTTCACCGTGGAAAAAGACGGGCTCTGCTTGGCAAAAAACGTTGACATATTCGGAGAGGTGCCAGGTGAATCCATTTTCAAAAAATCCGTGGCCGAACTTTTCATTAAAGGGGTGCAGGCCGAAGGAGGCGTTGAGAGAACGGCCCGATACGTGATGACGGTGCTTTTGCAGAAAAGACTGCTTGAAGGTTGGGGTGGGTCACCGGCCAAGCCCAATGTGGATTCCGTTCTCACCGCTTCAGAAGTAAGAAAAGCACTGGAGGTTGCCCTTAGGATGGAGGCCATTTCTCTTACGGGCAAAGACCCGGTTACGGGCAGGCCCGTTTTGGGAAGAATGGACCCTGCGGACACATATCTTGCCGAATTGGGCGAGACGCATTTCAACGCTTCTCTCGTACTTGCGCAATCGCTTACGGGACTAGCCGACCAGCTAATCATGAAATACTACGATTATCTGGGCGTTGCAGGCGAGATGGACCGTCTCATTGACCTTTTGGAAACGGTCAAGGATTGGGTGGAATCGATATGGGATGCCATTACTGGCGAAGGGGACGGCGGCACCACCAAGGAGAACGAAGCCGTTGTAAGCTGGGTCAATGAGATATTCGACAGGTCCGGCGTTCCTGAAGAACTCTACCGACACGTGGGGCTGCTAGACGTTGAGGAGATAAGCATACCGCCCAAGACGCTGACCGTAGAGAATGAGACCGGAGAGGAGATACGGGCCGAGGTGAATGGGACCGGGATGGTCCGGCTCGGTTCTTATGACGTATTCGAATCGGAGGATTGGCATGAGCTATTTCCCCAACTCGACGAAGTGTATCATCAATCGTATGATTCCCTGGAAGAAATGCTCAAAGGGCTCATGGAGAACCTTGCCGGTGCGTACATCGAACCCCTGGAACTTCTGCTGGACCCTTCGGATGAACTGTCTCCTTCCAGCGAAATCGAAAACGCCGTACTTGACGTATTGTCCGATAACGAATTGCTCCGGGAATCGATTTTGAAAGGGGGGGAGTCATACCTGACGATTCACCAAAACACGTTGGAGGCGATAGCCGTCTGGCTCGAAACGAACGCGGAGAAACTTTACGACCGGGAAAGCATCGTGGATGCCAGCATTGACGACGTCGCGAATTCACTATTAATTCATTATGAGGACATGCCCGGATTTGACCTAGCAGCACGCTATCGCCTGAGGGAGAAGATCAAAGACCACATTGAAGACACGTGTTACGAACAGGTTGACTGTGCATTGGCAGACGCGATGGACCAAAGGGTGAAAGGGATTGCCGACATCGTTGATGACGGAATGGTCGTCGTAAGCGGGAGAAAGGAGGGTTGGCTCGTTGAAAAGCTCGTAGAAGTGGTCCGGGACGGGGTCGATGACATCCCTTCCATTTTGGATGTTGTTGAAGAGAAAGTAACTCATTTCGGTGGGGATTTTGCCAAAACCCTAAACATGTCTTCTGGGCAATTGTCCTTCTACATACCCGAAGATGCAGGCACTGTGACCGTTCCCAATTGGTACGGCCAAAAGGTAAAGGACACAAACGTTTCTATCTTTCTCGACCCTCAAAATGATGATTGGTTGATTGAGATTACGCCGCCAAATGAAAGAGACGGCAACGTCCATTACTGTTCGCCAGGCGTAGTGTCCGACCAGCCCTTTTTAAACGTTTGGTCTGTGAAAATCAGTGGGGAATTAGCATTCTCCGTCGCCAACGGCCAAGGAGCGACGCATTTTTCACATTCCATGAACGCGTCGATGTTGACGTCCGTTGCTTCACTTTGGCCCCTTTTGGAGACAGAATATGACCCCGGTTCCACACTCTTGTCCGACGCAATGGATTTTATTTTGACGGGTGGCAGAAGATTGGCCCCTTTTGCAGAAACGGCTTTAGAATGTGCAAGAAAGGTCGCGGATTTTCTAGGCATTTCAATCATTCCCTGGGTAATGTCCCGGTCCGGGGACCTTGTGAATTTTCTTTCCAACATGACTACCGTGGTGGTCAGAGGGCTCCAAGAACTCTTGCTATCGGCTGCTAGCCAGCTAATATTTCTCTTGATTGAAAAATTGGTGTCCTTGTTGGGAAACGTCGTTTTCTCCTTTTCGCTGTTTGGCTTACCGATAACCCTGAATCTTCTTTACAACGGTACCTGCGGACCAGTTTTCCGCATGCAAACCGCTTGGAATAGCCATGGTGCTGAAACGAATCTCGCTTTGACGCTTCACAAACTGCCCGAGGGGAATTTCGGGATGAATTACACCGTGGAATCAGATGGGGCAAACGGTTGGTTCTCACTCCAGGTTGACCCCTTGATGACCACCATGGACCAACTCCTTGTTTTGTCAGGCAACCTTAGGGGTTTGGGATTCGCGGTGGAGATGCCACGCCCCATACAATACGAGACTCTTTCCATGGGGCTTCAAGACATTCCGGGTCTGGGGGACGTTCTTTCCAACATCAAGATTCCCAATCTTGGCATTCAGGCAGACGTGGATGCGGGCTTTACAATCGACTACGCACCGCCAAAAGCGGACAACATCGTCATCAACGAGGTGGAGTCCAACCCCCCCGGTGAAGACATCGGAAACGAAGGCATCGAAATATACAATCCCCTGACCTATCCCGTAGACCTTGGTGGCTGGACGGTGGAGACGTTTCACGGAAGAAAGGAACTTAGGGTCCTGGATGAAGTGATACGGCCCGGAGAGGTGGTCTGGGTAACCTTCGACCGTCAGACCATAGACAATGAGAACGAAAAGGTGGTCCTGAAAAACTCAGCAGGGTCGGTCATTGACGGGACGCCGGAACTTACCGACGTCGAAAATGATGAATGTACTTGGCAACGGGAATTTGACGGGTGGGGGAAGTGGATTTTTTCTCCAGGAAGTCCCGGCATTCCCCAGGGTGAAGGGAACTTTAGCCAGGATTTTCTGGCATCCCTTTCCCAATATGTGCGTTCCGTTTTGTCCGATGCCGTGGATGAGATGCTGGAAACCGACGAAATGAACCTTGATGCGTTCCTGGAAAACCTTAAAGCGTGCGTGGAGAATTTCATCGACGAAGTGTTGGCACTCATTGAAGGCATCGTTAGAAGCGTCACCCTGTACATAAAACTCAAGGTTGAAGACATTTCAGGAACCGGAGGCGTCGGTTATCTTCTGGAGGCATCCATGTCAGGCCAAAGCGCTTCTGTTTTGCTTGGCTGGGTCGCCTGCAACATATTCCGGGTATTCGGGTTGTTCGCTGAGAGGGACGACCCGGAACCATTCTGGACCTTGTCCAAGAGGATTTTAACGTCGCTCAAAATATCCGTAAGCCAGATGATGACCGCAGAATTCCCGTTGTCACTGGCGGAACGTGTCCCTTCGGACGTCGACATTCCCGATGAATTGCAGGGGATGCAGACAATTTCCTTTGACATCCCGCTAGTGGGGCGGCTTGCCGAAAAGGATTGGGGCCCATGGAAAGTCGAAACGGGATTCCGTTTGACCAACGTGCCACTGGAGTTGGCTGAGGTATTCATTCCCCTTGACAACGAACTTCCCCTTGACCTTTGGTTGGTGAGAGCCACATTTTACGAAACGTGACGTCGAAAGTTTATTACCGTCCAAGTTTTTATTCGTATCATGGTAAGCGATGAAGCAGACGACCCTCACAAGCTTCAGATGAGCGAGGCCCAGGTTCTTCTTGCCGAAAAGAGAACCTCTTTCGCATTGCTAAGAACGGGAATTGCGGTTTTTTCGCTTCCACTTTCGGTGATAACCGTTCTCATTGCCACGTCGAAGTACTATGACCTCATGGACATCATTTTCCTCTTCGTGGTTCTGATGGTAATATGCTTGGCGCTGGTGATACTGGGCGTGGCACTCATTCTCCGGTCCATGAGAAAAATTCTGTGGTACGATGAAAAGATAGAGGAACTTCGACGAAAAGACACGGTCCTCCGTGACATCATCCAAGAGTGAAGCACGCCTCACCCACGTCATCCACTTCACCCACACCACACACCTTACCAACGTTACCAAGGGCAGGCATGATTGATTCAGTCCTCGTTACTTACTCAAAAAAGGTGTAAGACATTCCACTGCAATTGTTTAGGGAAAGGTATATTAAGGTGACCTTTGAGTGGCTCAACCGATGAACGACGAAGACGAGTACAAGTTCAACATGCTCAATGCGCTCGACATATTGGCCCAAAAAAGAACGACCTATTCGTTGATGAGGGCGGGAATGACGACGATCAGCTTGCCTACCGTTCTGGTCTCGATTCTCATCCCATTCAGCGGAGGATTCATGCCCTTTTTTGACTCACACCACAACGTCGCGCTATTCGTCGCGTGCACCATTTTGGCCATCATGGGATTGTCCACGGTTGCACATTCCGTAATGAGAATACGCCGGTACAACATCAAGTTGGAACACCTGAAGCAGAGGGAATGCGGCATAGCGGACATCTGTCGCTGAGGTTCCAAGCAGTCTCATTCACAACTTCCTGGCCATGATTTCTCTATTCTCCCTTCTTCTTACCCAACCGTTTTATCAGACCTTGCCAATTTACTTCCATGTCCGAATTTGAATGTCAGCTTCCCCTTCATGATGCTCAGCCGGATGAGATAAAGAAGATGCTCCGCAAGTACGAAACCGTGGCCGTCGTGGGCATGTCCGCCGATAGGAAGAAAGATAGTCATCACGTTGCAACGTATCTCGGGGAGCAGGGTTACCGGATATTTCCCGTAAATCCGAAATACGATTCCATCGACGGTAGAACGTGCTATGACACCCTTTCCGACCTGCCCGAGGTGCCGGACATCGTCGACGTTTTCCTCCATCCAAAAAGGGTCGTCCCCATAGCAAGGGAGGCCGTGGAATTGGGTGCCAAGGTCCTTTGGCTTCAAGAAGGCGTGATAAACAATGAAGCAGGAGATATTGCCAAGGAAGGCGGGCTGGAAGTGGTCATGAATAGGTGCATGCTAAAGGAGCATAGACGTTTAATCGAAGACGGACCCCACTTGTAGCGGTTTTTTGTTATTGTTTCATGGAACCGGGTCGGTCCAAAGTATTTTCAAACAAACCGCTTTTCATTCTCCGATGGATACCCTGGAACTGATATTGATTGCAGTGGTGCTGAGCGTTGACTCATTTGCCACTTCGGTAGCACTGGGCATATCGCGCAGCGGATTTACCCCCACCCAGACCCTGCGTCTATCCGGCACGTTTTCAATCGCACACATCGTCATGCTTTCAGCGGGTTACGGACTGGGGGTCGTCATTCTTGAATACATAGAGGAGGTTGACCATTGGATTGCCTTTTCCCTTCTATTCATCATAGGGATGAAGTTCGTCTATGACGGGATAAAGAACAACGCTTCTGAAGAAGAAACATGTTTATGCGACCCCACCAAAGGGAAGATTCTTGTCGGGCTTGCCGTGGCTACGAGCATCGATGCACTGGTGCTGGACGGAACGCTGGCGACGCTTGGTACGAATCTGCTCCTGGCCTTTCTCCTCGTTGGAATCTCCGTATTCATTACGACCTTGATTGGAACCCGCACCCATCGGCTGGTAAGTAGAAGAATCGCCAAATACGCAGACGTCGTCGGTGGATTTGTTCTCATCGGGTTGGGGACAAAGGTCCTTTTGGAGCATCTCCTATGAAATCAGGAAATCAGTTCCCGTCCTTTTCAATGTTCACGCCACGGTCCTTGAGAAAATTCTCCACGTAGTTATAGACCCTCACATCCTTGCCGAGCGTCTCTGGAGCAATAACGCCCCTCTTTTCGACCTCTCCACGAACGACCAATCGAGCCACGGCGGTGCAGGGAAAACCCGTGGTTCTAGACATGGAACTTTCCCCCGAAGCGGGGTCGTAACTATCCATTAGTTCGTATAGGTGCCGGACCTTTCCCGTGGAATCCCTGCCGGAAACCTCGACGCGAAGATAGGTGAATTCCTTCTCCCCCGGCTTCAACTTCCACATGGGAAAGAGGAGTTTCTTGGTAAGGTCGATGGGCCGGACCAGATGACCGTTCAACTCAACCGGTTGTGAACGCAGGAACCCTGACTCCCTTAGGGCTTCGATGAGTTCTCTATGGCCGGGATATCGTAGTGTCTTCTCCTCCATGTTTTTTGCTTCAATGTTCTGGACCAGTGACCTTAACCCGTCCGTGTAAAACGCCTCCAGCGTTCCAATGCCGGGAACCTCGACGTTCTCCGACCCGGAAAGGGCCTCAACGTTCTCCTTCCTGCCGTTCCTGACGATTTTTGCTTCCCGGGTGTATTCTTCAAGGACGTCCACCGGTGAGAAGGGGGCTTTGTACTGATAAGGCAAGGTTCTTTCATAGGGCAGTCCGCCCACGTATATCTTTACCTTGTCCAGCGAATCCAGCATCGCCAATGATCGGCCCACCATCATATTCGAAAGGCCGGGTGCAACGCCGCAGTCGAAAACAGCCGTGACGCCCATTTTCCTGGCCAGCCCGTCGAGTTTTTCTGCATTTTCGGGTATGAACGAGATGTCCACCAGGTCCGTTCCCCCTTCGATGACTTCCTTCATGGCGGCAAATCCCATGAATCCGGGAAGGGCGCCGATGCACAGGTCGTATTCTTCTGCCAGCTCCTTGACGGCTCCTTTTTTTCCAAGGTCCGCCTGCTTGAAATGGATGTCAAGCCCCTTGATGTTCTCCTCCACCTGAGGGTCAATGTCAACAAGCGTTACTTCGAACTCCAACTCCTTGAGAAGGTCCCTGGCCATGGTCGTTCCGACAAGCCCTCCTCCCAGCACGTCTATCTTCATCAGGTCACCGAGTGCAAATGGGCCACGCGGTATAAAAGGTCAGCCGTCAAGCGAGGTGCTTCTTCAGAAACCGGCCGGTATGCGTTCCGCTTCTTGCAATTTCCTCAGGCGTTCCTTCCGCCACAACCCTTCCGCCCTCGTCCCCTCCTTCAGGCCCAAGGTCTATGATGTGGTCTGCGTTCTTGATGACGTCCATCTGATGCTCTATTACGACAACGGTATTGCCCGCATCGGCAAGCCGGTGAAGCACTGAAAGAAGCTTCTTGATGTCGTGGATGTGGAGGCCCGTCGTCGGTTCGTCCAGAAGATAAACGGTGTCGCCGGTGGAGACCCTCATGAGTTCGGATGCGAGTTTGATGCGCTGTGCCTCTCCGCCTGAAAGCGTGGTGGCGGGTTGCCCCATCTTCATGTATCCAAGCCCCACGTCAAAAACGGTCTGAAGCTTCCGCTTGACCTTTGGGATGTTTCTGAAAAAATCAAGGGCCTCTTCTATGGTCATGTCGAGGACCTCGTGGATGTTTTTTCCTTTGTACCTCACGTCCAGGGTTGCGTCGTTGTACCGTTTTCCCCCACATGCTTCGCATTCTACGTATACGTCGGGGAGAAAATGCATCTCGATTTTCACCGTCCCGGCACCCCTGCATTTTTCGCATCGTCCTCCTTTTACGTTGAAGGAAAAGCGTCCTTTCTTGTAGCCAAGTTTTTTTGCTTCCGTCGTTGACGCGAAAAGGTCACGGATGTCGTCGAAAATCTTAGTGTACGTTACGGGATTGGACCGAGGGGTCCTGCCAATGGGTGACTGGTCTATCATCACGACCTTGTCCACGGCTTCCAGCCCCAGAATGTCGTCAAAAGCACCGGGCCTAGCTTTGGAATTGTGCAGTTCCCTGGCCAGGGACTTGTGAAGAATGGTATTCATGAAGGTTGATTTTCCCGACCCGGAAACCCCTGTGATGCAGATGAACTTTCCCAAGGGCAGTTCCACGTCTATCGACTGTAGGTTGTTCTCCCTGCAACCGGTTAACTCCACCGATGCGTTTTTCCCATCCCTTCGGGCCGCCGGAACCCCTATGCGAAGGTCTCCTTTCAGATACTGGCCCGTAAGACTTCTCTCCTCTTTCATGATGTCAAGCGGAGGTCCCATGGCCACCACTTCGCCGCCGTGAACGCCGGCACCTGGTCCCAGGTCTACGACGAAATCCGCCGTTCTTATGGTCTCCTCATCGTGTTCAACGACGAGTATCGTATTCCCCGCGTCCCGAAGGTCCATGAGCGTTTGGATTAATCTTGCATTGTCACGTTGGTGCAGCCCGATGGACGGTTCGTCTAGAACGTATAACACCCCCACGAGCCCCGAACCTATCTGGGAGGCAAGCCGTATGCGCTGGTTCTCGCCCCCTGAAAGGGTCATTCCCGGCCGGTCAAGTGTGAGATAACTCAATCCGACCCGGGACATGAATTCGAGTCTTGCAATTATCTCTTTGACTATGGGCTTGCCGATGAGTGCCCTTTTGCCAGATAGTTCCAGCGTCTTGAAAAACGCCACGGCATCCTCGATGGACATGGTGGAAATCTGGCTGATGTTCTTTTCTCCCACCGTTACGGCCAGGAAAACGTCCTGGAGTCGTCGCCCCCTGCATTCCCTGCACGTTTTTTGTGACATGAATGATTCATAGTGGTCGCGCATATACCGTGATTTTGTTTGCTTATAGAGCCGGGCGTAGCGATTGACCAGCCCCTCGGTCTTGCGGAAGCTTTCATGGCTCCAGGAACCGTTGCCGCTCTCCATGGCGAAATTGAACTGGATTGGCTCGTCGGACCCGTAAAGGAGAACCTTTTTCGCTTTATCAGGCAATTCTTCGTACGGCGTATCCAAGGAAAAACCATAGTGGTCTGCCACGGTTTCCCACATTCGGTACATCCACGAACCCATGTTCACCTGTCTCCCGAAAGCCCCGTCATCAATGCTTGCCTTTTTGTCCACAACAACAAGGTCCGGGTCCACCTGAAGCGTGTAACCCAGTCCTGAACATGAAGTGCATGCCCCGTGGGGATTGTTGAATGAAAAGTTCCTGGGTTGGGGCTCTTCGAACGAGATTCCGCATTTAGCGCAAGCGAACTGTTCTGAGAGGGGAAGCGCCACATTCCCATCTGAAACGGTGACAGACCCCTTTGAAAGATGAAGCCCCTTCTCCAAGCTGTCCAGAAGCCGTGATTTCTCGATGTCGTTCTGCCATGAATCGATTATGACCTCTATGTCGTGCTTTTTGTACCTCTCAAGTTCCGGTGGTTCATCAAATAGAACCATCTTGCCATCGACGCGCCCCTCCAGATAACCCATGTCGAAAAGGTCCTGGAAGACGCCCTTGTGTTCCCCCTTCATGCCATCGATTATCTTGGACCAGATGCGCACTTCTCCGTCCCAATCCTCGCTTTTCACCTTGCCGGCTATCTCTTCGACGGTTTGTCTTTGAACGACGTCGCCGCACTTAGGGCAGTGCGGGGTCCCAGCCCGGGCGAAAAGCAATCGGAAGTAATCGTAAATCTCGGTGATGGTGCCGACGGTGGACCGCGGATTGTGGGTAGGGGCCTTCTGGTCGATGGAGATTGCCGGAGAAAGCCCTTCGATGTATTCAACGGGTGGCTTGTTCATCTTGCCGAGGAACTGCCTTGCGTATGCAGAAAGCGATTCGACGTACCTCCGGTGCCCTTCGGCGTAAATGGTATCGAAAGCAAGGGAGGATTTTCCCGACCCGCTAAGCCCCGTTATCACGCAGAAGGTGTTGCGTGGGATTTTCACGTTGATGTCCTTTAGGTTGTGTATGGATGCTTTCTTGATTATCAGGTCTTGTACCATTCGAGGTGCCTAGGAAAAGGTTAAGGTATATACCTTTTCCCGAGAGGTGACAGAAAGTACCGGAGAAGGCACATGTGATAAGAGCCGTTGGAAACCCCGTGGCAGCATTCCCCCAAGTCTTATTACTGCCCCCCGTTTCCACTATTTGAATGATAGGTGGAATAGATGAAGCCGGTCGAGGTCCCGTAATGGGCCCGATGGTGGTTGCAGGCGTTGCCGTGAGCGATGAAACACCTCTTATTGAAATGCAGGTCAAGGATTCCAAGAGGATCGCCCCTAAGAAAAGACACGCCATGGCCAACAAGATAAAGGCGAATTTCAGGACCCAAATCGTGAGAATATCTGCGGAAGAGATAGATTCCCTCCGTAACGAGATGACCATGAATCAGCTTGAAGAATACATATTCAGCCAGGTAGCCAAAAAACTTGACGTTCCAAAGGTTTTTGTGGATGCCGCTGACGCCAACGAGAAGGCCTTCGGAAGACGCATAAGTAGACGCATCGGCGGCAACATAGAGATAATTTCTAAGCACAAGGGCGACGACCTTTTCCCCGTGGTATCCGCCGCATCCATCGTGGCCAAGAGCACCCGGGACCGGGCGATGGAGGAGATAGAAAGGGAAATAGGAGAGAAGGTAGGGTCCGGATATCCTTCCGACCCCAACACTATCCACTTCATGGAGAACTGGGTTGCAAAGCACGGGGACCTTCCCCCAAATACAAGGAGGAGCTGGGCAACGGCGAAAAGGATACTTTCAGCAGTAAAGCAAAAAAAGCTGGACGGATTGTGAGGAGGTAAGAGACAACATGGAAGACCCCATAGGGCATTTAGTGGAAAAATTCAACGCGAAGCTTCAGGAATCCCAATCGATGCAGAACGAACTGCAGGGGATTAAGAGAACCTTAGACATCGTTCTCCAGGAAGACAAGACCCGACTTTTTCTCAGCAAGGAGGGGCTGGCCTATACCGAGGACAACGGGAAGAAACCAGACATTTCGATAATTACGACCCGAGAAACCTTGTCTGACATTCTGGAACGACGCATCGACCCCATGAAGGCCTATCTTGACGGCGACGTAAAAGTGAAAGCGTCCATATTGGACATGCTCAAGGCCAAAAGCATCCTTTCTTCATAATCATTAAATACTACGCTCCTCTTTGGACAAAAACCCGACAGCGGGGTGGGGTAGCCAGGATATCCCGGTGGGCTCATAACCCACAGACCAGTAGTTCAAATCTACTCCCCGCTACTTTTTTTAATAAAAGGCTAAAACGGAAGTCTCTTCAAATCGACGTTCCCTCCCGAAAGGACGACTCCGACCCGTTTTCCTTCAAAGACCTCTTTGTGGGAAAGTACGCCTGCAAGGGAAACGGCACCCGATGGCTCGACAACGGTTTTGGCCCGGGAAAAAAGCAACTCCATGCCCCATCTTATCTCGTCGTCGGTCACCGTTTTTATGCCCATGCAAAGGTCCCGAATTATCGGGAAGGTGATTTCTCCCAGCGAGGTCAAGAGCCCGTCGGCGATGGTTTCTGGATTTACCGACGGAACGATTTCACCTTTTTCCAAAGAGCGTTTCGCGTCATCGGCTCCATCCGGTTCAATGCCCCACACCCGGGTCCCGCTGCTGAAATATTCCGCAGAAAGGCACGTTCCGCTGCAAAGTCCCCCGCCGCCCACGGGAACGACAATGCAGTCCAGGCCTGGAACCTGTTCCAATAGCTCTTTGCCGCAGGTGGCCTGCCCCGTCACTGTGCGCACGTCATCATAGGGGTGAATGAATTCAGCACCGGTTTTTTTGACTATCTTCCCAAGGGTCTTCTCCCGGTCTTCCAGCGTGGGCTTGCAGAAGGTAATCTTGGCACCGTAGCTTCTGACCGCTTCTATTTTGACTTCCGGTGACGTTTCGGGCATGACCACATGGCAGGGGACCGACCGCATGCGGGCAGCCAGGGCCAGGGCTTGAGCATGATTGCCGGATGAGTGCGTTGCAACCCCTTTTTCGGCCTTCTTAGGGCTGAGAGAAAGAACGGCATTCATGGCTCCGCGAATCTTGAACGAACCTCCTTTCTGAAGATTTTCGCATTTGAAAAAGAGGTCGGCGCCGCTTTTTTCATTTATGCTTTTGCAGGTCATTACAGGCGTTTTGTGTATGAACGGCCCGACCCTCTCGCGAGCCTCAACAACATCCTCTTTTCTTGGCATCATTTTTTTCACCGATATAGCAAGAGCTTTCCCAGGAACGGCGTGACCACCTCTATGGCGTCCTCAGGGCACATTTCTTGGCAGCAGTAGCATCGAATGCATTTGCCGTAATCGTACTCAGGCGGTTGGCTCCTGTCCTGAAAGGCAAGTGCCTTCTCCTTGGCAGGGCACGTTTCCACGCAGACACCGCAGCTAATGCACCTGTCCGGGTCGATTACGGGTTTTCTCAACGCGAGGTTTCTCAGGAAGGGGAGATATCTACCCGGTTTTTCCACCTTCACCGGTTTCCGTATCACGTCGAATTCGGGATGGAAGAACTCTTCGAAAGGGTCGCCAACAAGTTCAACGTCACGATATCTGCCAAGACCTGCTTCCGCCCCCCAGGTAATCGTGGGTACGTACTCCGGGTCAAGGTCCACAAGACGAGCGAATGTCGCATCAAGGGCAACGGGGTCTTGAGACAATAAAATTACGTTCATCTTTTTTGGCGTTCCTGAGGAAGGACCGTTCCCTTCCATGGCAACCACCCCGTCCAAGATGAAGACTCTCGGCTTTAGGAACATGTTGAGGTCCACGAGCATCTTGGAAAAGGAAACGCCGTCGGGAAAGCGCGTGTGAAAAGCCGGCTTGTTCAATCCATATACACAGCCGAGCTGGTTCTTGATGGCGCCGGTTATCCGGGTGAGCTGGTGCGTCTTCATCTTCGGCAGACTAATCAGGGCATCCGATTCAAGCACGCCGTGGCCAATGTCGAAGCGTTTTGTCACGTGTCCTTCGTGAAAGGGAACGGACTTTCCGTTGGAAAAATCCACCATGGGAATGTTTTTCCTTTCTGCCATGTCAAGAAGCCCCGAAACCTTTCCGACCCGCTCCTGGCTGCCAAATCCAGGGGAATCGCCGTACCTTATGGAACCAACCTTGCCCTTAAGGAGGTCTGCAACGGCACCCAGAATGGAAGGATGCGTCGTTGCTGCCTCTTCCGGCCTTTTTGCCAGGAGCATGTTTGGCTTTAGAAGCACTTTTTCATTCTGGGTGAATAATGAATCGACGCCACCCAGGAGCTCAAAACCCCTCTCAATGCTATGGAAAACCTCTTTTTCCTGGTAAGACCCGCATCCGACCAACGCAACTTTTGATCCATCTCCATCCATGTCTGTTTCTTGAAAGAAGTACGGGCCAGTTAAACTTTACTGGGAAAACCGTTAAGAATGATACCGCCTTCCGTTTGAAAAGGTGCACACATGACGGAGAAGATACTTGTAACGGGTCCCTTCGGACAGATAGGTTCGGACCTGGTCCCGGAACTCCAAAATAAGTACGGAAAAGAGAACGTCGTTGCATTGGGTCACAGGACCATCCCCGACGATTACGACGGATTGCTGGAAAAAGCAGACGTTCGGGACAAGGAGGCCCTGGAATCAATCATCAAGAAACACGGGATAACCCAGGTGTATCATCTTGCATCCTTGCTTTCAGCCGTTGGTGAGAAGAGGCCTCATCTCGCCTGGGACGTGAACATGAACGGACTCAAGATTCTCCTGGACCTTGCCGTAGAGCACAATCTCAAGGTCTTTTGGGCAAGTTCCATTGCCGTATTTGGACCTACAACGCCCCGGGAGAATACCCCTCAGCACACGATACTTGAACCCACGACGATGTACGGCGTCACCAAGCTCGCAGGGGAATTGCTTTGCCAGTACTATCACCTCAAGTTCGACCTCGACGTCCGAGGCTTGAGATATCCCGGGCTCATCAGTTACAAGGCGGAACCAGGGGGCGGAACAACGGATTATGCCGTTGACATATACTACAAGGCCGTGAAGGGTGAAAAATTCACGTGCTTCGTCAATGAGGAAACGCAACTTCCCATGATGTACATGGACGATGCCATCAAGGCAACGATGGACATAATGAAAGCAGACCCCGAAGACATCTCCGTGAGAACCAGTTACAATCTTGGTGCCGTAAGCTTCACGGCCAAGGAACTTGAAGAGGAGGTCAAAAAGCACGTTCCTGGCCTTGAGGTCGAATACCGTCCTGACGAAAGACAGAAAATTGCTGATTCATGGCCCAAATCCGTGGACGATTCCGACGCCAGAAATGACTGGGGCTGGGACCACGATTTCGACCTTGAGAAGATGACCGAAGTAATGCTCGAAGAACTCAAGAAAAAATTGTGCTGAACTAATTTAGCGTCTCCGGGCCAGGGCAATGCCGTCGCCTACGGGAAGCATGATGCTTTCGCATCGTCCGTCCTCGACAAGTTGTTCATTCATCCGTCGGATGGCAGCGGTCGATTTGTCCCGTACGTCAGCGTCCATGACGCGTCCGCCCCAGAGCACATTGTCAATGGCGAGGATTCCACCGGGCTCAAGCAAGTCCAGCAAAAGGTTGGCATAGCAGGGGTAATTTTTCTTGTCGGCATCCAGGAAAGCCATGTCGAATTTCTCCGTTCCTTCTCGTTTTATTTTTTCAAGGTTTTCCAAGGCGGGTCCCAAGCGCAATTCCATTTTGTCCCGGATGCCCGCTCTCTCCCAGTATCTTTTGGCCGTGTCCGTATATTCCTTTGAAATGTCAAGAGCCAGCAGATGTCCCTCTTTGGGAAGTGCAAGCCCCATGGAAAGACTGCTGTACCCCGTAAAAGTGCCCACTTCGATAATCCGTTTTGCACCGATGAGGCCCACGAGCCAAGAGAGGAGAGCGCCCTGTTCCCGACTTATCTGCATGTTCGATTTGGGCATCTTTGCCGTTTGGTCCCTCAGGTCTTTGAGCAGAGGGTGTTCCGAGGGCAGATGTTTGGCAATGTACTCCTCAAGTTTCGGTTCCATCTCTATGTTTTTCCGGCTCATCGTTTCTCTTCTGATTCAGGATGGGGGGCGAACGTAATTAACTTTTTTGAGCAATGAAAATGGCACTTTCACCCACCCCCCGTCATTTTATAAATAGGACAATGCCCTAAGCCATTCCGTCGTCGAAACGACCTGCATTTGGCGACATAGAAAAGAAGCAGGTGGGTGTTAAAATGAACACACAAGAAGAAAGCGGGACCGTGGCACCCGCAAAGGAACAGACCGCCACACAGCACAGCGAAGAGACCGCCATTCCCAACAACTTCGACCACATGGTCGTTTCGGGCCTCATGGAGGGGACATTTTCCGGACCGTTCGAGATGGATTTCGAGGGCAACCACACGATTCTCATCGGCTCCAACGGCACCATTGCCGTGTACAGAGCCACCAGGACCACGCCGGTATGCTTCATATCCAAGGATGCGGACATACACATCTCCACGAGGATGATAGACTGCGAAGTCGAAATCCACGCGGAGGCAGATGGAAAAGAGCTTACGGCAACCGTCACGTCCCTTTCCGGGATGTCCGGCGTACCCGTGGACGGAAAGTGGCTCGACCTGGAGAAGGGGATATTGGAGGCAGCCCATCAGCTGGACGGCATATTCGGAAGGCGAAGGATGGCAGCCATCCTCGCAGGTTCGAACAGCCCTTCGACCTTCAACGGCACCCTCGAAACCCTCCGTCTTTACGGAAGGTTCAAGAGGCACTCCGTTACCAAGATAGTACGCAAGATAGACGTTCTCATTGAGAAGGGACTTTTAAAGCGAGACGAAGAGGACCGCTTCCCCAGAGTAAAGCTCACCACCAAGGGCGCCCACCGCATGAGGGAACTTAGACAGGACCTGGGCGTGGTGGACCTTGCCTTTGGAAATCCTGAAGCACGGGAAGCAGACGTCGAACTGGTGGAGAAGCTAACGCTTTGGAGGAACGAGAAATCCAGCAAAGAGGAAGTTCCCCGATACATCGTCCTCAAGAACGACGCCATCAACAACATCTCACAGGAGAAGCCGGGAACCCTGGAGGAACTGAGCCGGGTCGTGGGCGTAGGTCCTGCCACCCTGGAAAACTACGGCCAGGAGGTCCTTGCGGTAATCTCAGGCAAGGAAAACAAGTGCCCCACAGGTCCTTCCGAAGGAAAAGCCGAGGCCTGAGACAAAAGTTTTTCATTTAGGTGAAAAATGGCTTTCGAATGAAAAAGGGCGGACGCAAAAGCGGGCAAAAACGAATCAGGCCTGCCTTCGTCCTATTCATTCTCTTTCTTTTTTTTCTTTTATTTTCTTTTGCATCCCCGCCTGCCAACGCCCAGTCCTATAGCGAAGGGGGCAACTTCTTCGTTGACAAGAGGACCGTTTCCGTTGACGAAGAGGTGCAATTCACCGTGCCTTCGCCCTTTGCTACAACGGTCATCTGGAACTTCGGCGATGGAACCCAGGCCAACGGAACAAGCGTGAACCATACTTATGATGAATTGGGCAATTACCAGGTGAACGCATACATTATCGAAAACGGGACCATTGTGGCCGACCACATCGTCATAACCGTTGAGATATCCTCGGGAGAATATTTTACGACGGCCGCGTGCTGGGGCTGCTGTTTTCCCATTTTCCTCACCCCCTTTCTACTGCTGGGGGTTCTTTTGAAATGGAGGAACAAGAAGAAAGACCCCAAGGGCAGGAATTATCACTTCAGCGTAACCCAGTCCGTTCTAGTTCCCATATTGATTGCTTCCCTGGCTGCCCAGTTTCTCGTGTTCTTTTATTTTCCCATTGCGGGATTTTGTGGGGGTTTCCTCATGGTTGCCACGGCCTTCATTTTCGTTTTATTGATGTACGTCACCGTTTTGTTCCTGAAAAGAACCGGCAGGGGGTCCGAATTTTTTTCCCAGATAATTCTCATTCCCCGCTTTCGCAGAAAGTTGAGAAGATTTTCCCAAGAACCGTTCAAGGCATTTTGGGACCGAATAAATTTTGCCTTCCACCTTTCTCCCATGGCCATGGCGATTTCCCTATTTCTGACTGCCCTTGTGGCCAACCAACTGGATTCCATAGACGCCGTGATGAGCGATTCGAAGATATTTACCATTCTCCTCCTGGCACCATTTCTGGCAATCGTAATTGCCCCCATCCAACTTCTTTTCGATTCGAGTCTTGTATTAATAAATCACAAGGACGTGGCAAGCGCCATCCAGATACGATATCTTGGCAAGATATTCCGAAGGTCGGCCCAGTCCATAACCGGTTTTTCAGCGGCCATCGCCTTCGTAGGCGTAATAATCGAAATTTACACGCAGAACTTCCTGAACTGGGTCACGGTCTACGCCATCGGCGAGGCCCTGTCTATGATACTCGCTTGGGCCCTTCTGATTTATTCGGGTTTGTGGGTCACCATGTTCGTATATGGGTTTTTCCATGAATTTGTCCTTGATTTCATGAACAAAATGATATTAAAGCTGGGCCTGCCGGTCTATGTGATATCCGAGTCCCGTGACAGAAGCGAGATAAAGCTCGAGAAGGTGTCGGTGGAGGATTCCGATGAGATGGAACGGCTGGTGGAAAGGCGGTTTTCATCAGAATAACGGTCGGAATATAACCGTAAATTTGAATTAATATATTCATTTAATCGGCATAGATGGAATTCAAGAAAGGCAGTTTGAGTTTGGTAAGCGCCGTTTCAATGGGTACGGGGGTAATGATTGGCGCAGGCATATTCGCATTGACCGGTCAAGTAGCCGAGTTCGCAGGACCGTTCTTTCCCCTGGCTTTTTTCCTTGCAGCACTAGTCAGCCTTTTCAGTGCTTATAGCTACATTCGGGTCTCAAAAAAGTATCCTTCTTCCGGCGGAATCGCCATGATACTCAAGAAAGCTTACGGAAAAAATACGATTACGGCGGGGGCGGCCATGCTCATGGTGTTTTCCATGATTTTAAACGAAGCACTGGTAGCCAGAACCTTTGGAACCTACTCGCTCCATTTATTCGACATGGCGGACGTATATTGGCTCGTCTCTCTCATGGCCGTGGGGTTGATAATATTCTCATTTGTTGTAAATATCGTTCAAAATAAGGTCATCAGCAATATCTCAAAGGTGGCGGCCATTGTAAAAATCAGCGGAATTACCGTTTTTGCTGGAGCAGCCATATATGCTGCCGGATTCAACTTCCAACCTGTTTCCTCCGGGTCCGGCGTGGATTCTACCGTACTGGGAGTGGTGGCCGGAACGGCCTTGGCCATATTGGCCTATAAAGGCTTCACCACAATCACAAATAGTGGGGAAGAGCTGAATAAACCAGAAAAGAATCTGTCCCGGGCCATTCTTGTCTCGCTTGGCATATGCCTCTCAGTCTATATGCTGGTTTCGTATGGCGTTGGCTCCAACCTGACTATTCCAGAGATCGTAAATGCGAAAAACTATTCGCTGGCTGAAGCGGCCCGCCCCTCTTTGGGGACCTATGGAGTGTGGTTCACCGTGGGCATAGCCCTCGTTGCGACTTCTTCGGGGATTCTCGGGAGCATGTTTTCCGTTTCTCGTACCATGACAATGCTAACGGAGATGAAACTCATACCTCATAGCCACTTCAAAATGCCGGGGGACATCCACAAGCACATCCTTGTTTACATCACAGTCATAGCGGGGCTTTTGGCCGCATTCTTTGACCTAAGTCGCATTGCAGCCATTGGCATAATTTTTTATCTTGTCATGGACATAATCATTCACTGGGGAGTTTTCCGTCATCTTCGAAAGGATGTCGGGGCCAATCCCATCATCCTTATTGTTGCCATGGTTTTGGATGCCATCGCCCTTGCCACCTTCATGGTCCTCAAAGGGTTTGATGACCCGACAATCATAGCGATATCCCTTTTTGGCGTAGTTGCGGTATTCGCTTTTGAAAAGTTTTATCTCGAGAAACGAAGCGAAAAATCCGGGGATGCCAATACCCTATAATTGGCATATTAATGACATAAATGAGCAAGACTCATAAAGTCTGAAAACATCCAACGCCCATGACTTTGCTGGTGAAAGCCCTCCTGGACCATTTTTCCCGTTTGGATATCCTCAAGGCCGACCTGGCATTTTCAGGGGGCATGGACTCCCTGCTTCTGGCCCTCATCGCCCGCAAGTTCTTCCCTGTGCACTGCATCGTCGTGGGCCTTCCCGCTTCCGAGGATATAATGCGTGCTAGGGAGGCCGCATGCACTTTTGACCTGGACCTTGAAGTATTTGACATTGATTACCTTCGGTATCGTTCCCATCTTATAAGGGTCGGGAAGCTTCTCCCACGTCCCTCCCCCATGCTGATGAACCTGACAGCTTCGGTTTCGTGCATAATGTCGCAATGCGAGTCTGAAACTCTCATCATGGGCAATGGTGCCGACGAAGTTTTCTTGGGTTATCACAAATATCTGGACCTGTCGGAAGAGGAATTTTTGGAAAAAAGGGACAAGGACCTCAAGCGTCTTTTGAACGAGGACCTACCCCGCTATGAAAAGATTGGGCAGATGGAAGGAATAGAACTACACAATCCCTTCCTCGATAGAAAGATAATGGATTGTTCGGACCTCCGCCCGGGAAAAAAGGAGATAGTCGAAGCGCTAAAATCCTTAAGTGTCGGGAAAAAATTCATCCCGCGGAAGAAGGCAATGCAGTTTGGAAACGGCACTGCAAAGCTTTTCAGGGGCATGGCGAAAATGGCAAAAACGGACGAAAAGTCTCTTGTCCTCCATTATATGGAGGACAAGGGGTGACTATTTATACCAATACATCTTGGGTATGGTCATAGCGCTTCAAAAAGGCGATTGTTATAGAAGGTTAAAACCATGGTAGAAGATGCCAATTACGATGCAAAATCGATTCAAGTCCTCGAAGGGCTTCAAGCGGTGAGAAAAAGACCGTCCATGTACATAGGCAGCACGGATTTTTACGGCCTCCACCATCTCGTTTATGAAGTTGTCGACAACAGCATAGACGAGGCCATGGCCGAAATGTGCGACCGGATAGACGTCATCATAAACAAGAACGGCAGCGTGACGGTCAGGGACAACGGAAGGGGCATCCCCGTGGACCCCCACCCAAAATACAACGTATCGGCGCTGGAAGTGGTGATGACGAAACTTCATGCCGGAGGCAAATTCGACTCCAAAACGTATCGCGTTTCAGGTGGACTTCACGGCGTAGGCGTTTCTGTCGTGAACGCCCTTTCTGAGTGGTGTGAGGTAAAGGTCGTAAAGGGAGGCGATGTTTACCGGCAGGAATACCGTCGCGGCCTTCCCGTTTCGCCGATTGAGGTCATGGACAAATCCGAAGCAGACATCGAAGACCCTGAAAGCGGAACCATAACTACCTTCATGCCCGATTCCGACATTTTCGAGACGGTCAAGTTCGAATACGACACCCTTTCCAATCGAATGAAGGAACTGGCATTTTTGAACAAAGGGCTCACCATCACCATCACAGATAGGAGGGGGGAAGAAGAACGGTCGGAAACATACCTCCAAAACGGCGGCATTAAGGATTACGTGAAATACCTCAACAGGACCAAGAACGTATTGCATCCCGAACCCATCTACTTCAACGCCGAGGACGACGACCTTCAGGTTGAGGTGGCCATGCAATACACTGATTCCTATTCGTCCAACATCCATTCCTTTGCCAACAACATAAACACCATCGAAGGGGGGACCCATCTATCGGGCTTCCGTTCATCCCTGACCCGCGTCATCAACGATTATGCTCGGAACAACAATTTCCTAAAGGAGAAGGACAGCAACCTGTCCGGTGACGACGTTCGCGAGGGCCTTTCCTGCATAATCAGCATCCGGCTTTCCGAACCCCAGTTCGAGGGCCAGACCAAGACGAAGCTGGGCAATTCCGACGTCAGGGGTGCCGTGGCTTCTCTCGTATATGAGAACCTGAAGATGTTCCTCGAAGAAACCCCTTCGACGGCCACCGTAGTCCTTCAAAAGGCCATCGTGGCCAGTCAGGCAAGGGAGGCGGCCAGGAAAGCCAGGGAGCTTACTCGCAGAAAAGGTCTTCTCGATGGTGGCGGGCTTCCGGGCAAGCTGGCGGATTGTTCGGAAAAGGACCCGGCCAAGTCCGAACTATTCATCGTTGAGGGCGATTCAGCAGGCGGTTCAGCCAAGCAAGGTCGCATAAGGCAGTTCCAAGCAGTACTGCCGCTGAGAGGCAAGATACTCAACGTCGAAAAGGCACGTCTTGACAAGATGCTCAAAAACAAGGAAATCCGCACACTCATAACGGCTCTGGGAACCAGCATCGGTGAGGAGTTCGAACCGGAAAAGGCCCGATACCACAAGATCATAATCATGACCGATGCAGACATCGACGGGGCCCACATCCGCACCCTGCTTCTGACCTTCTTTTACCGGTACATGACGGAACTCATCAACATGGGCTTCATTTATTTCGCACAGCCCCCGCTCTACAAGGTTTATCGCGGCAAGAAGGAGATATACTGTTACACGGAAGAGGAGCGGAAGGCAGCCATCGAAGAACTCGGCGGCAAGTTCAACATCCAGCGATACAAGGGCCTTGGTGAAATGAACGCCCATCAGCTTTGGGAAACCACCATGGACCCTGCCCATCGGATTTTGAAGAAAGTGACGGTAAACGATGCCATCGAGGCCGACGAACTATTTACCGTGCTCATGGGGGACCAGGTGGACCTCAGGCGCGAATTCATCATGTCCCACGCCAAGGAGGTCGAGAATCTTGACGTGTGAGGGGGCGATATCATGAAAGAAGAACTGGAAGAACTTGTGGAAGAGGTTGCCGACAAGGTCATCGACCACCCCATTGAGAAGGAGATGAAGAAATCCTACATCGATTACGCCATGAGCGTCATCGTGGGAAGGGCCCTTCCCGACGCCCGGGACGGACTCAAGCCCGTTCATCGGCGCATCCTTTACGCCATGAGCAAACTGGGACTTTCATACAATCGCCCATACAAGAAATCCGCCAGGGTCGTCGGCGACGTTCTTGGCAAGTACCACCCCCACGGGGAATCGGCCATATACGATTCGCTGGTGAGAATGGCTCAGGATTTCTCTCTCAGGTACCCCATGGTGCAGGGGCAGGGTAATTTTGGTTCCGTTGATGGCGATTCCCCCGCTGCCATGCGTTATACCGAATGCCGAATGGCCAGGATATCTCATGACATGCTGGAGGACATCGACCTTGACACGGTGGATTTCCTGGAGAATTTCGATGGGTCGGAACAGGAGCCATCGGTCCTTCCATCCAAAATCCCCAACCTGCTGTCCAACGGCTCTTCGGGCATCGCCGTGGGCATGTCCACGAACATACCGCCGCACAACCTCCCTGAACTGGTGGACGGCATCGTCAAGATAATCGATGACCCGGAGACCACGCCCGAGGACCTCATGCAGATAGTCAAGGGCCCCGATTTTCCCACCGGCGGTAGAATATATGGTGGAGAAGGCATCCGCTCGTACATCAATTCAGGCCGGGGCAAGGTTCGCGTCAGGGCCAAGACCCACTTCGAAGAGATGGACAAGGGCAAGACCCGGCTCATCGTTGACGAAATTCCGTATCAGGTTAACAAGAAGAAGCTTGTGGAAAGCATTGCAGACCTAGTCAAGGACAAGAAGATAGACGGCATTACCGACCTTAGGGACGAATCGGACCGGGAGGGTATGCGCGTGGTAATCGAACTTAGAAGGGACGTCGTTCCCGAAATTGTCCTCAATCAGCTTTTCCGGCATACGCAGCTTCAAACGACCTTCGGGATAATCCTCCTTGCGCTGGTGGACAACGAGCCCAGGGTCATGAACCTCAAAGAAGCCATGGAACAATACGTTCTCCATCGCTACGAAGTCATTACTCGCCGGACGGAACATCTTCTTCAGAAGGCCAAGGCCCGGGCCCACATTTTAGAAGGCCTCATGATCGCCTTGAACAATTTGGACAGGGTCATCACTCTGATAAGGGGTTCCGATGATGCTGACCAGGCGTCCAGGGAGCTCCAGACCGAATTCGAATTATCCGAAGACCAGGCATCGGCCATCCTCAACATGCGTCTTCAAAAGCTCACCGGCATGGAGATGGACTCCATCAAGGGCGAGTTCGACGAAGTTACGGAGGCGATTGCGGATTATGAAGACATACTTGCCAACGATGCCCGGGTCTATGCCATAATAAAGTCGGACCTGCAAGAGGTAAGGGACAGGTACGGCGACGAAAGAAAGACCGAGATAATCTACGAAACCAGCGAAATCGAGATAGAAGACCTGATACCCAAGGAGCACGTCGTCGTCACAATCAGCGACAGCGATTACATCAAGCGGTCGAGCTTGTCCACATTCAAGATACAACGGCGCGGAGGCGTCGGCCTCAAGGGCATGGACACGAAGAAGACGGACAACATCAAGGACATGTTCATTACCCACTCTCACAACTACGTCCTTTTCTTCACGAACCAGGGCAGGGTTTTCTGGCTCAAGGCGTACGACATTCCCGAAGGAGGAAGGCACGCAAAGGGAAGGCCCATCGTGAACCTGCTCCCGCGTCTTGAAAAGAACGAATTCGTGGCTCAGACGATTCCCGTTTCCGAATTTTCCGAAGACAAATTCCTTTCATTCGCCACAAAGAGAGGCATGTTCAAGAAAACAAAACTTTCCGCCTACAGTCGCCCCATCGTATGCGGCATCTGGGCCATCAAGATGCGGGAAGACGATGAACTCATTGACGTAAGGATAACCGACGGTACCAAGGAGGTCGTTCTCGCTTCCAAAATGGGTCAAGCATGCCGTTTCGACGAATCCGACGCTAGGCCCACCGGTAGGCACACCATGGGTGTAATCGGGATGAGGTTGAACGAAGGCGACGAGGTCGTTTCCATGGCAGTCACAGATTCGGACAAGATTCTCCTCACCCTCACGGAGAACGGTTACGGCAAGAGAACGCAGGTATCCGATTATAGGAAGACCCGGCGCGGAGGCAAGGGCGTCCAGACCATAAAGACCACCGAGAGGAACGGAGAAGTCATCCGGGTCATGGAAGTGGAAGAAGGGGACGAACTCCTACTTCAATCCCAAGAAGGGATGGTGATTCGCATACCCGTGGACCAAATCCGCATCATTGGCAGGAGAACCGCCGGCGTTAGGATAATGAAGATAAGAAAGAAAGACCGCGTTGTTGCCGTGGCCCGACTCATATCCGAAAAGCTGCAAGACAAGATGATAGACGATGCTGAGCGCGAACAAGGAATCATGTCTCCTTCCGCAGAGGTTCTGGAAGATTTGGAGACCGAAATGGCAGCGGGCGGCGACGAACCCTTTGCTGAAGACGACACCGAATCCGAAGATGAAGAAGTATATGATGAATATGACGATGAGGAGTAAAAATTAAGGATTCGAATCTCCGCCTTTATTGGAAAAAAATCATGCATCCATCATCGTGACGAGGACGGCAAGAGCCCTTCCAAAGACCTTTCTGTCCTCAATTGTTTCCGCGTTGAGGAATGCTCTAGAATAAGCGACGATGGTCATGCGGATGTCTTCCACTCCCGCCCTGTCATCTTCCACAACCGGATGCATATATGTTCATTTGTAAATATTCATATAAATAATGTTCCTAATTCTTTTCAAAAAACGAAAATGAGACCGATAAACATTTAAGATTGATATTAAATATTTAGTAAGAGTAAAAGGTATTTAGGATGACTGATAAAAAACAAAGCACCGCCTCTTCTTTCATGTTCGAATTATCTCATCAAGACCGTCTTAGAATATTGTATCGGTTGAAGGAATCGTCAGCCAAACTGACCCGAATATCACGCGACCTGGACATCAACACCGTGGAGGCATCCCGACATCTATCCCGGTTATCGGAGGTGTCCCTGGTCGAAAAAACGGCAGACGGGACGTACCAGATTACGTATCTGACGCCCTTCGTCCTTAAGATTTTGGACCGGGTAAATTTCATTCTGGAAGAGAAGGATTTCTTCCTTGAACATGACATTGGGTCGGTTCCCATCGTTTCAGAAAACTGTTTTCCCATAGCCGAGACAAAAATCGTAAGGGATTTTTTCAACGTGGTAACGGCAATCAAAGAGGGTTCAACGGATGCCCAATCCTTTCTATACATCGTTTCGCCCAAGCCCATGAAAGACATGGTCGATATCAACATAAGGAAGGCAGACGAAGGCGTAGAAGTACGCATCATTTACCTTGAAGGAGAGTAACCCCCCAAAGAATACCTCAACACGCCTGTGAAAGTGAGGGTCCATGAAGAACTGAATTTCGCCCTGAAGATAAACGAGAAATGGGGCGGATTGGCGTTTTCAGACGGTTCGGGCAAGGTCGATTTTTCCTCTGCGCTGGTGGGCACGAGTCCTTTGTTCATAAGATACTCCGTTGAGCTTTTCGAACACTACTGGGAAAGGGCCCGGTCTCCTGGAACGTAAATATTAAAAACCCTTCGGCCATGAGAAGTCAGGCATGAAGATTTTGGGATTACAGGGAAACGGTTTTTCCTCCAATGTTTTCCTCATCGAAATCGACAGGCGCTTCATACTGGTTGATTGTGGGGTTCCCAGCACCTCTTCTCGGACAATTGATTTCATAAGAAAGAACACGGACGTACTTGAATCGACGATACTCACCCACAGACATTTCGACCACGCTGGAGGTCTGTCGGAAGTTCTTGAAAACTTTGATTGTCCGGCATTTGCCCATCCCCTGGAAGCGGAACCGCTCAGGAAAGGGGACCCATTGACCACCGGAGCCATGATGTTTGGAGGGCGCTTGGAAAAAATCCCCGTCCAAGACCTAACAGAAGACGTTTTCGGAGACGAGTTCGAAATAATCCAAACGCCTGGTCACACCGAAGGAAGCATATGCATATACCACCGGAAATCGGCCTCGCTCATCAGCGGAGACACGGTGTTTGCAGACGGAGGCGTCGGAAGATGGGACCTTCCCACGGGTTCTGTCAGGCAATTAAGGGCGAGTATTAATTTACTTGAAGACCTATCGGTGACTGCCCTTTATCCCGGACACGGTCGCTGGGTCGAGGAAGATGGGCACGAACATATCAAGATGTCAGCTGAATGCCTGAGGGGTTTCTGATGATAATCAAAGAGTGTCGCTACAAGGAGAGCGGTTGTTTCGAACTGGAAAGATGTCTGCTTTCAGACAACGAACTAGACAAGGCCGTTAGGATACTGAACGAAGGAGGGGTTGTCGTATTCCCCACGGATACGCTATACGGATTGGGGGTTGACCCTTATAACACCGAAGCCGTTGACAAGGTATTTGAGATAAAGAATAGGCGTATAGACGACCCGATTTCGGTCTCGGTTTTGGATGCTAAGATGCTGGAAGACATGGCCGTAATGACGCCTCGCATCAAGAAGGTCATCGACCGTTTCATACCGGGTCCACTGACGCTGGTGTTGGAATCGAAGGAAAAGTTTCCCAGGGGGATAATGAAAGATGGCAAGGTTGGATTCAGGGTGCCCAAACATCCTCTTCCCATCAAGATAATACGTCGATTTGGCCCGGTCACATCCACTTCAGCCAATCTTACGGGAAGGAGTCCGCCCATGAATGCCGTCGAAGTTCTTGACCAGCTCGGTGAAGGTCCGGACCTCATTTTCGATTGTGGGAGATGCCATTATGGTCAGCAATCCACGGTTCTGGACTTGACGGGAGAAGAGGTCCGAGTAATTAGGGAAGGTGTTGTCAGGGCCGATGAGATAAGTAGGACATGGTAAGATGGACTTAGAAGCCAAGGAAAAATATCTCCAGGCTGGAAGGGTCGCTTCCAAGGCCAGGCACACCGCCGCGGAGATGGCCCTTGAAGGAACGGACCTTTTCGACGTGGCAAAGAAGGTGGAAGGGATAATCACCGACACGGGAGCGGGTTTTGCTTTTCCCATAAATCTTAGTTTGAATGACATTGCTGCCCATTTTACCCCAATCGCGCCAGGACAGGACATCCTCAGGGGTGGGGATATGTTGAAGATAGACCTTGGAGTCGAGGTGGATGGTTATCTCGCTGACACCTCAACCACCGTCGTCGTGGGCATGCGGGAGGAACACCCTTTGGTAAAGGCCAGTCGGGAAGCTCTTGAAGAGGCGATTAAGCTTGTGGGCCCAAACCGCCCCGTGGAACCCGTTGGAAGGGCCATAGAAGGCCGCATTAGGAAGCACGGCTTCAAGCCCATTGAGAACCTTACGGGCCACTTAATGAAGAGGAACAACTTGCATGCGGGCCTCTCAATACCCAACGTTAAGGATGCCAGCGACGAGTTTTTTCCCGACGAGGGGGCCGTCGCCATTGAACCCTTCGCCACGGATGGAGAGGGGAGGGTCGTGCCTGGGAAGGAAGGCAACATCTACCGATTGATGAAACAGGGGCGGATAAAGACAATAAACCTGAAGAACTCATACCGATACCTTAAGAAGGAATTTCCTTCGCTCCCATTCACATCGCGATGGATAGGCCTTCCCGGTTTTGACGCAAGCTTGTCTGGACTTGTCAGAAAAGGCATCGTTCATGCTTACCCCGTTCTCAAGGAAGCGAGGGGTGGCAAGGTGAGCCAACATGAACACACAATCTTATTCGACGAAGAAGGCGTAATCGTCACGACGCTTTGATATCAAAACGACATTGGCGAGCCAGGTGTGTCGATGCCCCCGTCCCATGAAACGCTTTTCCACACGACCTTCGGGTTGGAGACCGTAATGTCGGAGTAAAGGAAGGACCCTTCGAGGTAGTTCCCTCTCTTTACGAAATATGGGTCGTCGTCGGGGCTTGCCGTGGTGTCGTGATTTATCCAGCCGTCGCTCCTATGGAAATGCTGCACGATGCTGGTGACCCTCCCTTCGCGGCCCTCCATCGTTATGCGGAAATCAGCCCCGATGCCCTGGACCGGCACCCCGGTTGAGTCATCTCCGTCAAGGTCGAAATGGATGGTGAGCGTATCGTATCCCTGCGAATCGTAGTTTGCCGTTGTTGACGAATAACCGGTGGGGAATGCTTCTCCCTCAAAAAGACCATTTCCCGCGATGCCCCATACGATGGGGCCGTCGGTTCGAGCATATGATGAGAATGACAGGATGTCCATGCTGATGCCTTCGGCAGGGTCCTGAGAGGTAGTGTAATCCGTTTCGCCCCTGCATCCGTCAGGGGTGGGCATCGTTCCCACTTCGACCAGGTAAAATAGCTCCGTTCCCGGTCCGGGCACGAAAGCAGTTCCGTCGCATCCGACGTTGTTGGCGGAAAGGTCCAGCCCGAAGGTGAGCTTACCAATGGTCTCTGGGTCCCCGGTTATGTTCAGGTGAACCTCCCACTCTTCCGTACCGTCAATGGCTACGCCGGTTAGGTCGAAGAGATAACTGTCGCCCATGCTCGTCGCCTTGAACAGAACGGTACCGTCTTTGACGATTCTGCAAGAGCCGTGGCCGAAGGGGGCCGAGCCCAGCCAAGGCATCTCCACCTCGCCGAGGAATACCTGTTTTCCCGATGACGACAACGTCATGTCGATTATGTGATTGGAACCCAATGGCAGAGGATTTTCTGCCGTGGATGCCACGTTTATTCTCAATGCACCCTTTCTGGGGCTTACCACGTACTCGGAAATGTCCTGGCCCCCGGCATATTGGGCGATGAACACCGCTTTGACATCGTCTCCGTTTTCTATCCCAAGGTCGCTGAAAGAGGCATGCCCCTCGATGGTCCTTTCCCGTTCAACGGAATAACCGCTTCCCGTTATGGCAAATCCAGAGGTGTCTTCACGGTGTCCCGAATGTGAATAGATGTTCGTACCAATGACCACTCCCTCGTCGATGACGGATTGGACCATCACGTCGATGCCAAGCCCCATCAACCGATACCCCGTGGAAGCATCGCCGTCAGCATCCAGGAGCAGGTCCAGAACGCCCCTTTTGAATCCATCTCCAGGGAGTTCATCGTTGAAGGTTGCGAAAAATGCGAGTTCTCCGTCGGCGTAGTCCATCGAAAAGAGGGCAAGGTCGGTCCCGGCTTTGGTCGCGTCGCCAGTCGGGTCGTCCCAAATGACCTTTCCATTCCAGTCAGATACGTCGCCATCTATCTGAAATGTTCCTACTTGAGGCGTTCCTTGCACGTTGATGGTGATGGTTTTGAAATCGGTGGCGCCAGAGTCATCCTTGACGGTGAGCTTGACGGTGTATTCGCCCGTGTCGGAATAAGAATAAGTAACCGTTTCTCCGGTCAATACCGTCCCGTCGCCCATGTTCCACGTGTATTCAACAATCTCCCCATCCTCATCGTGGGAGGAGGACCCGTCGAATTGAATCTCTTTGTTGAAGATGACATTCACCTTGTCGGCGTTGATGGAAGCAACGGGGTCCACGTTTTTCTCCCCGCCGTCTTCTCCGTCATCCAGACAACCGCTGAAGGCCGAAACGACCACAATCATGCACACCAAAGTTACCGGAACCAGCGACTTCATATCAATCACGGTGAAATTATCGGATACACGTATTAATCTTTTTGCAGTGTTCCTGAATCATAGCCAACCTTTTAAGCCCCCAAACGAAGATACCCTTCGATGAAGGTCGATTGGCTGGACAAACTGGAAGAATCACTTGACAATGAAACCCCTGCCGTTCAGCGGGGAGGACCCCGCGAAAAAGCCGCAAGGGATGCCACCCGGCTGTTTTTCGGCGTCTACCTTGCATACCGGCTTGAGATGGACGTAGAACTGAAGATGACGCCCTGGCAATGGGAACTCATAAATTACGAGGGCAAAAAGACCTGGTCACTCCGAAATTTCCCTTTCGAAAATCTTGGCAACATCGAATTGAGAAAAGACGAAACGGCCCCCTATGTCGAGGTGCGATTTGGAAGCGGGGAGGAACCGGTGCAGCTTTTTGTCAATGTACCCGAACACGTTTCCGAAGGAAGGCGCGCTTACCGAAACTGTCTTCTTTTCAAGGGCGAATACCATGAAACAGAGGAGGGCATCAAGGATGTCCTTCCCGAGATAATGGACGTGTGGACGCGCTCCCTGGTCATGAAGGATGACAGAATCCTTGCTGATTGGGCACTAGACAAGAATTTGCGGGAAGAGATGCCTGAAATCGAAGAATGAATTTTTCACCCTTCACTCGTCTTTTTCGAAGAAAACCCTTACCGACCTAACCGGGTCCCCTTCCGCCTTCAATCCCAACTCATCCCGGAATCGGGAAGCCCTCTCGTCGAATAGAACGGCCATCCCTCTGTCGCTTTCGCTTCGGATGATTCTTCCGATGGTCTGGGCAAGGCGCCTTGAAGCCGGCGTTCTCACGACGTATTCCCAGCCCTTGTTGAACTTCATGTCGTAGTACCGGATGAGGCCTTTGGACCTGGCGCTGGGAGGGGGATACGGGACCCCGACGATAAGTGCAAGTTCCATCGTTTCGCCGGGAAAATCCAGCCCCTCGGATATTCTGCCGCCCATCACCGATGCGAGTATCCCTCCCCTCTTCTCTTTGAATCGGGACACCATTTCAGACAGTTCCTGGTTCGTCATTCCTCTTTTTTCGTGGAAGACCGGTCTGTCCGTCTCTTCCAGCATGCTCCAGATTCTTTTCTTCATGGCGTAGGATGTGAAGAAGAGGCCCGTATTCACCCTCCTTACCCGCAACATGCGTCCGACCTCTTTGGCGATGTCTGCAAGCATCTCCTTGTTGGATGCAAGAACGTCGTGCTTCGTGGTGAATCGAGGGTCATATACCTTCTTGAAGTTCTCCTTGGGAAACGGAGATGGAATGGTTTCTAGTGCGGCATGGGGTGGCAGTCCGATGCTGTCTCGGTATTCATCAAGAGGTTTCAACGTCCCTGACATGTGCATCGAGAAATGACAGTCCTTGAGCCGATGGGTAACGAGAGAAGGGTCCAGGCAATACGTTTCCAAAGCCGGGTCGGGCTCCTTCAAGGCGAGTTTCAGAAATTGCTCGGGGCAGGCACCTTCCCAAAAATCCATGAAAGCGCCGATGCCGTGTATGTACGAGCGTGGAAGCTTGTCTTTCTTGGCCCGGTCCCACTTTATTCCCTCACCGATGTTCATGAGGTCTATGGAGATCCGCTTCAAGGTCAAACTAGTCTTTCCTAGAGAGAACATCATGTCTTCCTGAAGCTGATTCGGTGGGACGAAACCGTCCTCGTCCACCACGAACTCCTCCACAAGGGATTCAAGTATCTCCTGGAGCTCCGTGATATATTCGCTTGTTCGCAGATTTTCCGTAAGGGAGGGGTCGTCGAATTCAACGGCTTCACCCTTGGCCCGGGAAAGTGAAAATGAAGAAAGCCTTGAGGAGGAGAGGTCTCTTGCAAAATCAGGAAGGTTGTGCGCCTCATCCACAACGACCACAAGGTCTTCGATGGGGACACCCATCCAATCGAGAAGGTGCCCCCTTATGTGGCCGTTGAAAAAGAAGATGTAAGGTGCTACGACACCCTCGCACTCCTTAAGAGTGATTTTGGTACCCTCATACGGGCATATGCCCAAGGTCTCAAGATGACCCCCCCACTCCTCCACCGTGGGCATTTCGTCCCTGGCCCAATCCATGAGCGAAGTGACCGAGGCCTCCTTGAGCCCCGAAAAATAGGGGCAGCCCTGGTCCGGCCCCGTTTTGTTCTTTTGGGTTGCGCACCACCGGGAAAGTTCATCAGGCGACCCACCTACCAGGGCCCCGTCCTTCTTTATCATGGGGCAGAGGTTGTTTCTTCCCCGCATGCCCATGACAAGTGGCATCCCCTTTGGAGAAACCTCCCTCATCTCCGTGAGGACTTGCAGTTGCTGAGTATTCGTACGAGTGAGGTAAAGAAGTTTCTTGCCACGCGGCATCTTGCTGAACAACCCGTAAAGGCTGGTCACCGTTTTTCCCGTCCCCGTTCCCGATTCGAGTATCAGGGGCGTCTTGGCGTCGTAACCTCGTGCGATGCAGGCAATGATGGTTTCCTGTCCCGGGCGGGGTTTGTAAGGAAAAGTGACGTCCATCGGGGTGGGCTATGGCATCGGATATGAAAAAGCTACTCCTCGGCGTTTCTCATGTCCCAGATGTCTTCTGGAATTTCGTCGTATATGTTTGCTTCCATTGAGGCCATCTCGTCATCGCCCGAATCGGATATGACAAGCTCGTTTATCTTGTTTTTTCGGAGAAGCCAGTAATGAATTCTCCATTCCCTTCCGTCGTAAAGGGTGGTCTCCTCGCGTTCGGTTGTGAGGAGTCCGCTGTCTTCAAGCATGTAAAATGCGTCCCGGTCTTCCGGTTCCAACACATTATCGATTATCCTGTCAGAGTAGCCAAAGAAGTTAAGGACATGCCGTGCCATATGTCTTGCCTCATCGGTCCTCATGCTTGAGCTGTCGTAGCTGTTCAATATGGCTCGTGTGAGGTAATCTACGGTAAGCGAATCCGCAGGTCCTCTTTCCTGTTTGTTTATCAATCTAGCACACATGTCGTTATCTCCGAGAGTTATGTTATTAGATGGATGGGATATATAACGATTTTGCCCGTTCTGTCTTTTTTGTTAGGCAAGGTTTATATATGGGCTCTTTTTCTTTCGGTTTCCCGTATAATCGGCATACCTTTGAGGATTTGACATGAGATACACCCGGTTCGAGAAAGCTCGCATAATTGGTGCAAGGTCGTTGCAGATATCCATGGGCGCACCCGTGCTCATAGAAACGCCAGACGATCTCATAGACCCATTGACCATCGCCATGATGGAGTTCGAACAGAACGTCGTGCCGATAACCGTTAGGAGAGACTGAAATGGAAGAAGAAATCCAGGAAGACCAGGAGCAGAACGAACTGCTTTTGACCGAAGACGAATATCTAACCAGTGGCGTTCATATTGGAACACAACAGAAGAGCGCGGACATGAAGGATTTCATTTTCAAGGTGAGGGGCGACGGCCTTTACGTTCTGGATGTCAACAAGACCGATGAACGCATAAGACGGTCCGCAAAGATGCTTGCCAGGGCAGAACCCAAGAACGTCCTCCTCGTCTCAGCCAGGCAGTACGGACAAAGGCCGGTCAAGACCATTGCAGACATTTATGGATTCAATTATTTTGCGGGGCGATTCGTCCCCGGCACCCTTTCCAACCCCAACCTTCCCATGTACATGGAACCCGACGTCCTGGTGGTAACAGACCCATCGGCAGACCAGCAGGCATTGAAGGAGGCGGTGACCAATGGCATCCCCGTAATTGGATTGTGCGATGCCAACAACAATACGAAGAACGTGGACCTCGTCCTGCCCACCAACAACAAGGGCCGTCGGGCTTTGGCTACGGTGTATTGGCTGCTCGCAAGGCAGGTTGCCAAAGAGAAGGGGATAGAAACCTTCGAACTCGAGGTCGAGGACTTCGAGGCCAGTTTATGAGAAGTCCCGCCGTGGCAGGCCGATTTTATCCGTTCGACGAAACGGAATTGGACAAGGAAGTCGAAAAGAGTTTCTTTTCCGACAGGGGCCCCGGTTCACTTCACGTAGAAGAAACGCCTCCCGTGAAAGGAGGCGTGGCACCCCATGCCGGTTACGTTTATTCAGCACCAGTGGCGGCAAAGACGATATCACGCATGGCACAGCCCCTACGCGAGGCCGGTTCGGTAGTCATCATCGGCCCAAACCATACGGGATACGGGGGTCACGCGGATGTTTCACTGCGGGATTTTTCCAGTCCCGGCGGAGTAGTCGAAAACGACAAAGAATTCTCACAACTTCTGGTGGACAACGGCCTCTCCAATGAAGAGATGTCCCATTCCCGGGAGCATTCACTCGAAGTCCAGCTTCCGTTATTGAGAAAGGCGGTGAAAGGCGTGAAGATATCCCCCATCGTAATGGGTGACCAATCCTTTGTCAATTCCAAGAGGGTGGCCGAAGCCATCATCAAGGCGGACAAGCAATCAGGGCGGAAATCCGTCGTCCTTGCCAGTTCGGATTTCAGTCACGTTGGAGACGCATACGGGCATCCCGTTCCAAAGGGCAAAACCCCTGGCGATTACGCCAAGGAAAGAGACAGCACGACATTTGACCTTGTTGAAAAACTCGATGCCAAGGGTTTCCTGAAACAAGTCAGAAGAGAATCGTTGAGCATATGTGGGGCAGGTCCCATTGCCGTGGCCATGATGGTAAGCAAGGAAACGGGCGGGTCAGCAGGGAAGGTAATCCAATATACGACCTCGTTTGACATATCGCCGGGAGACATGGCCGTGGGCTACGCATCCATTATTTTCCAGTAAGGTCCGTCAAGTGAAGCATCAAGCAGGTTTCAGCATTCCAATGGATGGTTCCATTATGAGCCCCTTGTCTCTTAAGGCAACATATGCTTCTTCAACGTCCATTTCTTCAAGTCCTCTCTTTTTCGCTTCGTCCACGATGTCTTCCCACGACGCGCCCTCTTCATTATCTTCGGCTAGTTCGGTGATTATCTTCATTATCGTTCTCTCGCCATCTGCCCCTCCGTCCGAGGTCGGTGCTTTTTGTTCAACGGGCGTTTCCTCCTGGACCGGCAGTTCCGACCGATATTCAGGGAGAATGAAGGAAAGTGCGTTCATGACGATGCCAGCGTACTTGGCGGTGTCGATGGTGCTGTAATTTTCAACGGCTTCGACGGCACCCCTAGAAAGGGCGTCGCTGAAACCCAATGATTTCATCTCTTTTTCAGAAGGCTCCGCCATCTTCTTCGCCTCGATTACCGCCTCTATTCTCTCTTTGGTGGATTTGGCCGTTTCGAGAATCCAATGAAGGCGGTCTTTGTCTTCAACGGGATGGATAACTTCCGGGTCCACCGAAAGCCGATAGACCCCCGGTTCGGGATTGTAAAGGTCCGATTTGCCAACTACCGCCACAAAGGAGGGGGTTTTCAATTTTTTCATCGCTTCTGCCATTTCCGGTTTCTTGCTTCCGGCCGAGATGCGAAAGGCGGAACCCGATGGGTCGGAAACCCTGCCGATGGTGAAGGGTTCTTCGGGGTTGCCCACTTCGGAGACCTCAAGAAGCACGCCTACGAGGAAAAGCCGGTTGACCATGGCACCCAGGGGGCTCACGACGAAATTGGGCGAATACTGTCCTTCGTCCCGGACCTCAATCTGGGAATCATTGTATTCCCCGGCGAATATCCTTACGGCCGGCTGTCGTTGGCTCATGCGTAGGCCTCCATCTCGTTCATTACTTTGCGCGCATCTTTTTCAAGGTCGGGGGTGGTCTTCCTGGACGATTTTACTATCATCATGAGGCCGTAATCCTCGCTGGAAACATTCCCGCGGAGCGTAAGGGTCTTGGTGATGAGCTTCTTCTCAAGCTCCTTCTTTGTCTTGTCCTGACCCGGTCTCTTCCTTTCCACCTCCAGAGCGTCGTCAAGGGTCTTTCCGAGTATCTCCTCGGTGCTTTCCCTGTTCAGGAAGAAAGTGAGGGCACCCTTGCCATCATCAATGACGCCTTTGACCCGCAGGTCTGGTTCACCATCAACTTCTCCATGGAGCTTGCATTCCCCGTTTCTGAGAACGCGGTTGCATTCGGGACACCGGAAGATGAGTCCCGTTCCGTCACGGATGTCCACAACGATGCCTCTGACCACCATGTCAAAGCCACCTTCCATGCTGGCTATCTGGTCTATGGGCGTGGGCTCGTCCAAACTGTCATCCACTTCAGGGGCCGCTTCCTCATCAAGTCGTTTGACGGTGGAGTTCTCGTCGAAAACGACCTGGGGCGAACCGCTCCATCGCTTGACGTAACAGTTCTCAATGGTGATGCCCTGGTCATTCTTGAGCCCAAAATCGTGCCATGCGGCAAAGGGGACCTTGCCCGTTTCGTCTGCAACGGTACCCGTGTAAAGCATCTTCTCTCCGCCGTCGGAGAGCTGAATCTTTCGACCTTCGACATCAAGAATTTTTACCTTCACGGTAAGATTTCTGTCGCCTATGCGGATGTCCTTTATCTCCTTCTCCATTGCTTCGGGTTCGTATGGGGGAAGCGCATCCTCATCGGCCTGTTTTACCGCAGTCCGGTCACCGAAGTTTATCTGAGGTTCCTCCCGGTAAATTTTGGCATAAGCATTCTTGACCTCCAAAGTGTCCCCCTTTTTTATCTCGTGCGACGACACCCAAGAAGTGAAGGGTATCGTACCGCTGTTGTCGCCGAGGATGCCGGTGATTATCTCCTTTTCCTCGCCACGTGCGGTGATGTTCCTTTTCGAAGACGCCAGTACCCGTGCGGTGAGGTCCAAAGACCTTTCATCGCCTATGATGTGCTGTATCTCCTTTTTGGTGGTGGAACGGAGTTTGTCGACCTCCCCCCCATACTTGGAAACCATGCTTCTTTTCGCTTGGCCAATGGGGACGCCAAATTCCTCGACGTATCTCAAAAGCTCTTCTTCGACCTCTTTGTCGCTCAAGTCCATCGTGAGCGCCCGTTTTACCTCTTTTACGTGGGGCGCGAGTTCTTTTTCATTCATTTTACCACTCCTAAGAGTTCAAGGTAGGGATGTTTTACACGTATATAAGGATTAAAGGGGGTGGATTGAAACTACTATTTTTCCCCATTCAACTTTTCCAGACAGTCTTTGCATGCTTCTTGAATAAGCTCGGGCAGCGTGGGGTGTGAATGCACCGTCCAGAGGAGTTCTTCAACGGTCATATCATTTTCCAATGCCACGGTGATTTC
>CAZPOY010000004.1:0-37258 GCA_964588345.1 uncultured Thermoplasmata archaeon | reverse complement strand
GAGGGCGTGGTGGACCTGGTGAAGGCAAAGGTCTTGGAAGAAGAGGATTTGGAGCCCAGCATTTGGCTGGACCGGGGATGGTACGTTGAAATTTCCTGGCAAGAAGGATTTCTCTCGTGGAATGAACCAGGGGAAAGCGACAACGTATATGCGTTGGAGGCACCCGTTTCCATCGACGGTGGCAACGTATTTCCCGGTACTCTTCACCTGGAGGTTTATGATGAATGAGAAGGGGATCGCTTCTACGGCCGATGCCGTGGTATTCCTGGTCCTGATGCTTGTTGCAACGGGTGTTATGTACGGGCTCATGGATGCGGGTGGCGGTGATGCTTATGAACAGGAAAACCTCATGGTCCAGGCGCGCTGGTCGGCCCTTTCACTGGTCGAAATCCCCATGGGCGAAGGCAACGCCTCCCTGGGTTCTTGCCTTGCAATGGAACGGCTGCCAGATGCGGAAAATGCCCATGAAGAAGCGAGAAAACTCATCGTGCCCTCCCTGTCTTTCAACATCACGATGGAAACGCCAGAGGGGGTTCTTGTGCTCGGAGAAAAACCCTCAGGCAACGTCGGTTCATGGTCCTTGGCAGTAGGCAATTCGACGCTTTCGGTAAAGGTATTCCGGTCGTGAATTATTCCTTTGCGTGTTCGACGGCGTTTTTGAAAATGTCAAGCCCTGCAGGGCGGTGCCCGTTTCTGGTCCAGTCGGGAACCGTAAACTGGTCAATTACCCTTTCCGGGTGGGGCATCATGCCCAATACGTTGCCTTCTCGGTTGCAAATTCCCGCTATGTCGTGAAGGGAACCATTGGGATTCCAAGGGTATTCCCGCTGGCCTTCGGGGCCGACGTATCGGAACACGACCTGGCGGCGGTCCATGAGCCGGTCCAGCATTTCCCTTTCTTCGTCCTTGGGAAAGAGAAATTTTCCTTCAGCATGGGCCACGGGGATAACAACGTTCTCTTGAGGGAATTTCTTGGTGAATATGCATCTGTTCTCCTCCACGTGCTCGAGCAGTGACGGCCGACATTCGAACCTTCCTGAATCGTTGGTGGCCAGAACCGCCTGGGGACCTTCGCCGTTCTCGCTGAAACCGGGGAGTATCCCCAGTTCGACCAATATCTGGAAGCCGTTGCATATGCCAAGGACTGGCTTGCCCGAAGAAACGAAGGTGTCCAGTTCTTCTTTGAGAGATGCCTTTATGCGAGATGCGAATATGGCCCCGGCTCGCACGTAGTCACCTGAAGAAAAGCCGCCTGGAAGCATCAATATGTCGTAATCCGCCAGGTTGTTCTTTTTCATCAAGGTCTTGAGATGCACAATCTCTGGGTCCGCACCAGCCATCCGGAATGCCCTGGCAGATTCTTCTTCGCAGTTGGTCCCTTCTATCCGCAGGACGCACGCTTTTACCGTGGTCAATGCGTTCCCTCCATAACTTCCTTAAAAGCTGCGTTCCACCTTTCCCTGGCTTCCTCCAGCGAAAGGTCGAAAAGAAGCTCCTCCTGACATGTCCCCACAAGAACCGGTTCTTCTGTTATCTGGGCGATTTTGATGGCCCCGGTCTCCTTGACAAACTCTTCTTCGCATTCCTTGGGAACCTCGACCACGAACCGCCCCGTTCCTTCTGAAAAGAAAAAGGCCGGGTCGTCCCGGTCTGATTCCAGGGAGAAGCCGAAGGGGCTTCCAAAGGCCATTTCGCAAAGGGCAACAATTAATCCTCCAGCGGAAACGTCGTGACAAGAAACCACGTTGCCGGCTGCCATTTCACGGAGAAGAGCTTGCCCGGTCTCATCCAATTGTGCAGGGTCTGAATCTGGAACGGCATCTTCTCCTTGTGCATGCCTCAGATACGCGCTGGCACCCAGTGAGAGGTCCGCCGTTCCCATGACATACAGGCCGTTGCCTTCCCCCTTAAGGTCCGGTGTGGTCGCTTTGGAATAATCCTCCAGCATGCCCACCATCATTACCACTGGCGTCGGCGGAACGGACCCGGAGGGCGTTTCGTTGTAGAATGAAACGTTGCCAGAAGGCGAAGGAAGGGAAAATGCCCCGGCCACCTCGCCAATGCCTTCTACGACGTCCTTAAAATCACCGAAGCGGTCCGGTTTTTCGGGGTTGCCAAAGTTTAGGCAGTTGGAAAATGAATCGGGGCGTGCCCCGACGCTGAAAACCGATTGGATGGATTCGCAAAGGACCCACTTTCCTCCCCTATACGGGTGTTCCAGACAAGCATGGGGGTTTTGGCCCACTCCGATGGCAAGGGCTTTCCTGGACCCTTCTACGGGCCGTATCACCGATGCGTCCGCATGGGTCGGGCTGCTTATGTCACCGGTCAGAGGTTTTATCACGGTATTGCCCCGGACTTCGTGGTCGTATTGTCTTATTACCCATTCCCGGTTGCATATCTCCGGGTCTGAAAGCAGGTCAAGGATGAGGTCGTTCCAGCTGCCTTCCGGCTCTGGAACGTTCTTTTCGATGGATGGTTTTCTTGGCTTGGATTCGTAGGGGCGACAATACTCCGGTCCCGCCGTAAGGAAGTCAAGTTCCAGGTCAAGAATCTTCACACCGTGGAATGATACCTTGACGTTCTTTTCCGGAATGACTTCGCCGATGATTCTGGCTTCAAGGTCGTAAAGGTCGAACACGTCTAGAACTTCCCGGATGTTCTCCTCGGGAACTGAAAGCATCATCCTTTCCTGGGATTCCGATATCCATATTTCCCATGGCTCCATTCCTTCTTCTTTAAGGTGCACCTTTTCCAGTTCCACTTTGGCCCCGTATCCCGCGGATAGTGCCATTTCCCCTACGACGCAGGAAAGCCCTCCACCACCCAGGTCCTTCATCCCCGTGATGAGTTTTTTCTCGGCCACGTCCAGAACGGCGTGGATCAGGGGCTCCTTCGTAATGGGGTCACCCAGTTGCACTGCCCCTCGTGATTCCTCTTCGGATTTTTCGTCCAGTTCTGCCGATGCGAAGGTGACGCCGTGAATGCCGTCCCTTCCCGTAAAACCGCCGACGAGGACATATTTGTCCCCTACGCCGCCCACCCGGTTCTTGTAAAGTCTGGATTTGGGCGCTATGCCCACGCACCCAACGTTGACGAGGCAGTTGCCCGTGTAAAGTGGGTGAAAAGCAACGGCACCTGAAACCGTGGGAATGCCGACGCGGTTGCCGTAATCCCGGATGCCCGATACGACACCGTCCAAAAGATAGCGAGGATGCTTTACGCCTTCGGGAAGGTCATCCTGCGGGGTGTCCAGTTCGCCGAAAAAGAGAGGGTCCACCAACGCCACGGGCTGGGCACCCATGCAGAGGATATCGCGGATTATGCCACCTATTCCGGTAGCCGCCCCACCGTATGGTTCCACTGCTGAAGGGTGATTGTGGGATTCAATGCGAAGAGCATAAACGTGCTCGTCGTCGAACGCCATCACGCCGGCGTCTCCACGGTCGATTATCTTGTCGTCCCCAATGGGAAGGATGTGTTCCTTGAGAAACGTCTTGGAGGATTTGTAACAGCAATGTTCCGACCATGCCTGGCCAATGCTCTGAAGCTCAACGTTGGTGGGCGGTCTCCCCTTTTTCTCAAAATGGTTCCTGACCGTTCTTAATTCATCCGGTGAAAGCCCCGTGCCCGATTCCGTACCGATGGTCTTGAGGTCTTCTTCGCTGCCTGAAAGGTCCACCCTGAAAAGCGGGAAGGGAGCATCCATCTTTTTAAGATACGTTTCATCGTTCCCACGAGACAACAATACCACCTACGGAACCTCTATATCGTACGTCTGGATGACCGGGTTGGCAAGGAGCTTTTCGCACATCTTCTCTGCAACGGCCCTTGCTTCGGCCTCGGGCATGTCTTCCATTTCGATTATGAATTGCTTGGACGTCGAAACATCGACCACCTTCTCGAACCCTAAAAGGTTCAGGGCTTTTCTCGTGTTGGTCCCCTCTGGGTCGGCGACGCCTTTTTTCAGTCTCACGGTTATCCGGGCAGTAGTCATCTTGCATCCCCCATTGAGGAAACCGCCAGGGATACTTAATAGATACGGTATGGTTTCCGTGTTTTTCAAGGCATGGGAAGTTGCGTTCTTTCAGCCGTTTTGCCAGGCAAGATGGCCTGATGGCTTGCAATATCCTTTTTACGCCTTCGGTTATGTTCCCCACATGCGCTTTCCCCACGACATTCCCGATGCCCCGGTCCAGCCGGGGGTTTACCTTTTTTACGACCGGGCTGGCGAACTCCTTTACGTGGGAAAATCCAAGTGTTTGAGAAAACGGGTGAAAAGCTACCTGAAGAAGCAGGGACTCGAAGAAAGGAAACAGGGAATGGTCGAAAAGATTCACTCCTTTGAAACCATCATAACCAACAGCGAATCGGAAGCCCTGGCCATGGAAGCGGACCTCATCAAATCACACCGGCCTCCGTTCAACGTGACGCTCAAAGACGACCGGGGATACTGCTATATCTACTTCTCCGACGACGAATGCCCTTACGTAAAGGTCGTCTATAACCAGTCCCGTCAGGGCACCTATTACGGACCCTATCTTGATTACGTTGGGGCCAAGACCGCCGTCGGTCTCATCAGGGAGATATGGGGCATCCGGGATTGTTCGACCTATCGTCGTGGTGGTTGCGTTAATTACAACATGGGGCTTTGCCTTGCTCCGTGCAAAGAAGAGAATGTTGCAGAGAGATACCACACTGCCGTGAATGAAGCGCAGAGGTTTCTCAAAGGCGAATGGAGAGGGGTGAAAAAACGGGTGGAAAAAAAGATGGAGAAGTGCTCCAGGGACGAAAGGTTCGAGGAGGCGGCCCGGCTGAGGGACGCATTGGTAAAGTTGAACGGGTTCTTTCGAAGAAGGACCGTTTTCAACACGGGAAAGGGTGACACCGACGTCATCGCTCTTCGCAAGGGGGTCGTTTCCACACTCATCGTACGCGATGGGAAAGTCGTTCATTCTGGAAGGTTCTACCTCGAAAGCCAAGGCGATGACGACGAACTGCTTACGAATTTTCTTCTATATTACTATCATAACGTTCCCATCCCCCCCACCATTGCATTGGACAGGAAACTTGCCCTTGGAGAGGGCCTCGAGGAATGGCTCAAAGAGAAGAGGGGCAAGGCCGTGAAAATGGTCCACCCCCAAAGAGGCAAGAATCGGCGGCTGCTTGAACTGGCCATCAAGAACGTGGTCCCAATGGAAAGGAGGATTTCGAAAAATGATGGGCTTAAGCGGGCAGAATCGCTTAAAAATGAACTGAACCTCCCCTTTTTCCCCTCAAGGATTGAAGGATACGACGTATCGCAAATGGGGGACGAGGCCGTCGCTGGGTCCATGGTCGTTTTCAAGGACGGTGTCCCATCCAAGGAGGATTACCGGTGGTTCAAGGTGCGTTCCAACGAAAAGGACGACGTCGGAAGGATGCGGAGCGTCCTCGAAAGAAGGGCGCAGCGAATGGGTGAGGTTGGCTGGGACACGCCAGACCTCGTCCTTGTTGATGGAGGGCAGGGACAGGTGAATGCGGCTCGCACGGCATTGAGTGAAACGGGCATCCCCGTGATGGGGCTGGCCAAGAGAAAAGAGGAGATTTTCTTTCCGGGCTTGGACGAGCCGGTGGTGCTTCCTGGACATTCCCCTGGTTTGAAATTGCTGATGCACGTCAGGGACGAAGCGCATCGCTTTGCCAACCGATATCGGCTGAGGGTCCAGGCGGACAGGATGTCGCGTTCCAAGCTGGATGCCATTCCCGGCGTCGGTTCGGAAGTGAAGATGCGGCTGCTGAAACGGTTCGGTTCCGTGGAGAAGGTCCGCTATGCGAATCCCGAAGAGGTGTCTGACGTAAAGGGCGTTGGCCCCGTTCTTGCACGTAGAATCAAGGAAAAACTCGCTGGGAATGGAAATGAAAATGAATATGGAAAAGAGAACGGCTGAAATCACTCTTCAGGTTCGGTAACCGTGGTGACGTGGTCGAACTCCTTTTTCAGGATGGTCAGTTGGTCAATGGGGAGCGAATCCTTGTTCACTGCGACGATGAAGGTTGCCTCATGGGCCGAAGCGATGTCGTTTATCTTCTTTATGAACTTCAAGATTTTTTCGAATGTGTTCTCAACGACCAGATACTCCAGTCCGTCCAGCAGTATGACCGGCCCCCGGTTGTTTTTAACGAACGTGGATATGGCCCGGGTGGTCTCGAAGTCAAGGCGTTTCGGGTCTAGGGTGTTGTGGGAACTGGCCGTATAAGTGAGCCAGTACAGGATGGTGTCCTCGCTGAGCTTGAACTGTCGGGTTATCTTGGTGGGGAACGTCGATGAAATGACCATACCGGGAACGTCCTTGCGGGTGACGGAAACGAACATGTCGTAAGCAGGGGTAGGCACCTCTGAAAGCACGAGATGATTGTAGCCCCGCTGGATGTTCTTAAGAATGGTTCCGCAGGCGGGGCACTTTACGGCCATGGGATCGGCGCCTTCGGGATGCTCCATCGTTTCGTTGCATATGGTGCACGTTGCCTTCACCATGGGCATCGTCGTTTCTTCGGGCATCTCTATCTCTTCCTCGGGCACCTCCTGGTCCTCGATGGACTCTTTGTCCTCGACTTCTTCTTCCTCCGGTTCATCTTCGGGTTCAACGGCCTTAGCCGGTGGTGGGGCCGGTGGTTCATCCTTCTTGAATATGGTGGTGTCGCAAACAGGGCAGTCCCCGACGCGCTTTATGCATGGGTAATGGAAATTCGCGCCGCATTTGCATTTTAAAGAAGACATCCCCTTCTCGATGGTTCCAAGGCATATGTCGCATTTTGGAAGAGGTTCTTTTTCAGGCGTCTTGGGAGGGGGGGCCGTTGCCACGGTCCTGGTCTGGACGGGGTAATCGGGGACGGGGCCTCCCGGCGTTTCGTCTTCTTCTTCGTCCTTTTTTCTTATGCCAAGAAGGTCTTCCTTCTTATTTTTGTACAGGAAAAACGCCGTAAGACCCATGATGAGCGGGACCATCGCTGCCAGAATGATGAGGATGTAACCAGAGAAGAAAAAATTGCTCCCGAATAGTACGAAGGGCGTGGGAACAAGGTAGAGGGCGACGAGAAGGAGCAGAAGTACCACAGACACTATGTGAATTGCCTTTATCCTCTTGGCCCTTGGCCTCAATCGCCTTGGCACATTGGAACGGAAATCCGCATAGAACTTGTTGGGAAGATAATTTGTCAGATATGCTCCAACCAGAGTAATAAGGAACAGAATCAGGGGGCTCTCCATGAAATAGAAATCCTGGGTTTCCATGCGGTCCTGGGTGGGTTCGTCTGAATACTCCACAGAATACCATGCCACCTCACCGATGGGTGTCCTCAGCATGAATATTTCACCATCGACGACGTCGGCGTTGTAAAAGGCGGGAAGTCCTACCATGACCTCCTGATGCTTGTAAGATACCGGGCCATCGTACTGATAACCGGTCTGGAAAGGAGAAAATAGCACGTTTATGATGAATGGCTCAACCAATTCGGGAACCTGCCTTCCGGCCAGATATTCCGCGCTGTACTGGAATTCTATCGTTATGGGGCCTTCCTGGTCAAAGGTATAATCGATGAGACCCATGACGGATTGTCTGAGGTCGTGGCCCGTGTCTGAACCGCCGTATTTCGGGTCGTAACGGGTCGTTTCTGCCCCCCAATATACCAATCTTCTATCAAGGTTGTTGGATTCGGGGTTCTCCAATGAAGGATAATTGGTTGACTGTTCAAGGTTTGCAAGGTATAGGTTGGCTTCGTCCTCGTCGATGCGCCCGTATCCCGGCATTCCCGGCAGGTCATCGTCGTAACCCTCGATTATCTGGTTCCTGAGGTCCACGGCAAGGTCGCCACTGAGGGTCCAGGTGATGTATCCCCCGCCGGAAGGTTCGGTCCAGCCGAATATCATCATGTCCGTCTTGACCTCGATGCCTCCATGGAAATCAACGTTGAGAGGAATCTGGGTAGTTGGTCCCAGGTTGCCCAGTTCGTCTTCGGCCCAGCACGAAAGATGCGTGGCTCCAAGATGCACCCTGAGCGACCCCCCGTTCGACATCTCCCTCACCTGCTCCTGGGGGTATCCAATCTCTGCGTAAATTGTTGCGATTCCCGAACCCGTGTCGTTGCCTTCGAAAACAAAATGGTCCTTGACGGAGAATGAGAGTCCGTCGGCGGGCATCTGCTGAGGGTCCAAAACCACCTCTTCGTCATCCTCGTTGACGTGGGTTATGACAACGGAAGGTGCCGTCGCGTCGGGGTACAACTGAGTGGTGCCCAATATGTCCTGGGAAACGGGTATCACCGTAGTATTGTGGTTGCCCAATTCGTCCGTGGCCGTCATGGTCAAAGTCGTTTCCTGGAAGGGCAAGAGAACGGGGTTTAACGCTATGCTGCCGGCGCCTTCCGCCGTTGCATTCTCCTCGAGAATGTTGGCGGTCGTTTCTATGCTCAATCGGGAAAGTCCAGAAAGGGCGTCGGTTCCCGAAACGATGATTTGGGCCCCTTCAGCGAAGTAAGTAACGTCCCCTTGAACGGATGTGCTGCCTGCGTAGGCGTGGAAAATTTTCGGAGGAGTGTTGTCAAAAGCAATGGCTGAAGGAGGTGTGGCATTTTCGTTCCCTGAAATGTCCGTCACCGTTACGAGAAGCTGGTGTTCTCCATCCTGAAGAGAGGCAGAATCAAAGGTCATCACATATGTGTTCCCCGATTCCGGCGTGGCGGTGGCGTTGAGGTGCGAGGATGGTTGTATGGCATCGGCATACAGGGCCACCTCTGATATGTCCACGTTGTCCGTGGCGTGAACCTCGACTACAATGCGCCCAGCATAAAGGCCTTGGTAGGGGGTACCCGACGACATGTAGGCACCGGCTATGACTGCTTCAGGAGACGTGACGTCATATGCCGTTACCTCGAAAATGGTAGTGTTTTCGTTCCCCTGGGGGTCTGATACTTTCAACGATACGCTGTACGTCCCTGGCTGATAAAAGGCATGTTCCACCTCCTGACCGAAGAGGTCATAGGTACCGTCGCTTTCCATATCCCAAGAGTAATTGACGATGTCCCAGTTGTCAGAGGATGCTGCACCGGAAAACGTTCTCATTACATCTTCGTCGGTCTCGTTTCCCCAATTAGTGGAAATGGCGGCGACCGGGTCATTGGTGTCCCTCACAGTTAACGTGCGCAAGAGCTGGTCCTCGTTGCCGGCTTCGTCCACCACGGTCAACGTCACGTTGTACATGCCCGGTTGAGCGTATGCGTGTTGCACAGACATGCCCATTTCATCGTTAATGCCGTCCCCGTTGAGGTCCCATAGATATGTGGCGATCACATCGTTGTCACTGGATGAGCTGGCGTTGAAGGTCGTTTGAACATCTTCATTGATGGTGGTTCCACCGGAAATCGTAAAGGCGGCAGTGGGAGGGGTCGTATCATTGACCGTGAGAACGATGATGCGAATTGCCCAGTTGTCTCCTTCATCCGTCACGTTGAGAGTGACGTTGTAGGTTCCTGGGTTTGCGAAGGTGAAACTTGTTACCATGCCCACGTCATCCACCATCCCATCACCTTGAAAATCCCATACGTAGTTATCTATCGGGCCGTTGTCCGTCGTAACGGATGCATTGAAAACTACGAGGGTGTCCTCATCAACGTAGGTCCCGTTCTCTATGACAAAATCGGCATCCGGTGGGGTCGTGTCCATTATCGTAATGGGCTGGGTGGATTCATCCCAGTTGCCTGAACTGTCCGTAACGTTGAGAACAATGGTGAAATCGCCCGGTTCCGTGAAGGTGTGGTTGGCCCATTTTCCCGTATCATCATATATGCCGTCGTTCTGGAAATCCCATTGGTAGGACGAGATGTTCACATTGTCGGTGCTTGCCGAAGCGTTGAAGGTTATTTCAACGTCTTCGTCAACGGGGCTTGACGGTGTGAAGGTGAATGAAGACACCGGTGATTCGGTGTCATTTACCGTGAGGGTCCAGCTGGTCTGGTCGGTGTTTCCGGCCCCGTCAGTCACGTTGTGAGCGACGTTGTAAACGCCTGGAACGTTGTATGTCATGCCTACGTTGGAACCACTGCTCTCGAATGTCCCATCGCCGTCTAGGTCCCATAAGCGCTGGGTTATCGTTTCGTCATCCGTCGCCGTCGAGAAGAAATTCACCGTCGTTCCCTGGGATACGAATGGGGACGTGCTTGCGTCAAAGGAAGCAACGGGGGGTTGGCCATCTACGGTGATGTTCGTCGAATATAGGGTTGTGGCTGGGAGCGTGCCCCATTCCGACGTCAATGCACCTGACTCTATGGAAACGTTGAAAGCGGCATCCTCTACCAGTCCCGAACCGTCCAAAATCACTACGTAAAATGTTGCGTTTTCTGGATAGGAGGGGATGGTGATGCCATCGTAAAATTCCATGGTCCAGTTCGAGTAATCATCACCCGGCGACATTACCGGAATGTTGTTGTCCACGCGTACGTCCAAGGCGGAAAAGCCCGGTGCGTCGCCAGATTCGTTGAAAATGGCGATTTCGCCAATCTGGGTTACGTTGAAGTTTGAAACATTGGCAAAGGTCAGTCTCAAGCTGATGAGCGAGTTGTTGTAACTGGGTCCCGACTGGTTGTTGAGGTCCAACTGAACCAGTACGAAACCGTCATCAGAGGGGGAGATGTATTGAGCGGGGGTCATGCCCATGGTTCCGTCAAGGTCCGCATGGGCTATGGGCAATGAATGGGTTGCCAAAATGACCGTGATTAGCGTGGCTAGCAAAAAAGCGACTGCCACCCCGCGAACAGGGCATTCTCCTTGGCTTGCTTTGTGCAAATCATCTCCTCCGGGAACGGCTTTCTCCTGGGTGTGTAGTGAGTGGGGATTTAAACAGTTTTCGCAACCGTTTTCAATTCACCATGTTCAATGATACGTCGATGCTTATATATGAATGGGTAAGCGCGCCCATGCTTATTATGTCGGCGCTTTCTGCATAATCCATGATGTTTTCTTCGGTTATTCCCCCGGAAATCTCCACAAGGACCTCTGGATTCGATTTCTTGATTTTTTCGTATCCCTCTCGGGCAAGGTCGGGGCAGAAGTTGTCGAGCATTACGATGTCCGCTCCTGATGAGACCGCCTCCATGGCCTGGTCCAATGACTCGCATTCCACTTCGACCTTTTTGGTGAAATGTTTGTCCTTGGCGTTCTCAATCGCTTCTTTAATGGACATTCCCGATGCAAGATGATTGTCTTTAATGAGAAATAAATCGTCCAGGCGAAACCTGTGTGTGTCGCCTCCGCCCAATTCCACGGCCTTTTTCTGATAAAATCTGAATCCGGGGACGGTTTTCCGGGTCGCGGCAATCTTGACATCGGGATTCTTTTTCCTGGCAAGGTGGGTCAATCTGCTTGTTTTCGTTGCGATTCCCGACATGTGCATTATGAGATTGAGGGCGAGTCTTTCGGCCGTGAGGATGTTCTTCCTGCTTCCTTTCAACCGGATGAGGTGGGTCCCTTTCGAAACCTCCGAACCGTCCTCAACTACGGGTTCTGCAGAAAGTCCAAAGTGCTCGAAAATGCTCGTCGCCTCCTCAATGCCAGCCACAACACAATCCTGGTTCGCGATTATTTCTGCTCCTGCAAAATCGTCGCTTGAAAGCAAGTCCGTCGTTATGTCTCCATACCCCACGTCTTCCATTATGAAGCGGTCCCGGTCATCGTCCTTCATGGCTTTTTCCTCCGGAGTTCGAGAATGCCCCGGAGAAGCTCCTTTGCCTCCCTGTTTTTCGGGTCCTTGCGGATTATCCGGTTATATGCCAACGTCGCCTCTTTTATGTTGCCCACTTCAAGATTGGTGAATCCCAGCCCGATGAGGGCGTCTATGTCCCTGGGATTGAGGGCAATGGCCTCTTGGAAATCCGAAAGGGCTTCGGGGTAATTCTCCTGATAATAATGTGAAAACGCCCTGCCGTTCCAAGTAATCGTGGAAGTGGCCCCTTTCTCAATGGCTTCGTCAAAGGCCTTTATCGCTTCGGCGTATTTGTCTTGATTGTAAAGGGACGTGGCCAGCCCCACCAGGGCGTCTTTCCTTTCGGGATTGGATTCCAGCACCCGTCGATACGTCAATTCCGCTTCGGGAAAACGGTCCCTGGCGGCCATGGTCCTTGCCAATCCCACCAGGGCGTTGGGCTCTTCGTCGCGGATGTCGAGGAGGTCGCGGTATGTGTTCTCCGCCTTGGACCACTCGCCTTCGGCCTCGAAGCACGATGCCTTGCCCAGCCACGCCTTGACGTTGTGGGGGTCCTTGGCCAGTGCCCAATCGAAAAAGGTTCGGGCCTGGTCGTAACGGCCTAACTTGTAGGTGGATTCGGCCTTGGCCAACATCCGGTCCATCTCGCCAGAACGTTCGTTTTTTGGGCCTGGAGTTTTGGAGATAGAAGAAGGTTTCTTTTTGGGCGTACCCTTCTTGACGAGTCTTTTCAGCCGTTCGTTCTCTTCCTTCAACTCCTCTATGCGATTGAGATAGGTTTCAGGGGATTCCATCTTCGCCTTCTGAAGCAATGACCGGGCTTTTTCTTCCGCTTCGTGGAATTCGGACTCCTTGCGAATGGTTTTTTCTTCGAGTTCTCGCTCTTTTTCAAGAAGGGCATCCCTTTTTCTCTCGAGTGCGTCCTCCTTGTCTTGGAGTTGGGCCTTTAATTCCGTAAGCTCCTTCTCTTTGCCACCGGTGGTTTCTTCCCACTGGGATATGGCCCTTTCCCTCAACGCAAGGTCTTTTTCTTTGTCAAGTATCTCCTTTACGTAGTTCAGGCCCTTCTCAAGGTCTTCCTCTGCTTCGGAGACAAGCCGTTCCTTTCTTTCGACCTGTTCTTCTCTTCTCTTGAGGTCCTTCTCAAGGGATACAAGCTCCTGATATACGTTGTCACGCCTTTCCTCCCAATCCGAGAATTCCTTCTCTTTTTCCGAAAGTGCGTTCAAGCGCTCCTCCTGATTCCTGCGGACTTCCTCATATCGCCGGGTCATGTCCTCAAGCTGTTCCTGCTGGGATTCAAGTTCCTTCTGAAGAGCGTCAAGCCCCTCTTGCTTTTCCTCGAGCTTGTTCTGCCACACGCTCAATTCCGTCTCCTTGCGAGAAATCTCATCTTCCCGCTTGGAAAGGTCCCTCTCCTTGCGGGTGACCTTTTTTAAAAGTGCCAGTTTCTCGGCAATGTCCATCTTGCCAAGTTCCTTGGACTGCTCCTCCATTTCAAGTTTTTTTACATCGCTGAGATTGTGATTCAGTGGCATCTTACATAGACAACATTACAAGGAGGGAAATATAGGTTTCGTAATATTATTCTCACAACAGGTATATGAACAAACCGTTGAGGATGCCGGTAACGGCGGTTAGCATCAGGACAATTACGATGTGTTTTTTCATAATCTTCGATTCCAGTTCCGGCCCCTCGTTTATCGTTGCAACAGCGTTGTTTATCTTCGATGGGGTGATGGCTGATGCCACTCCGCCTGCTACGGCGTGGCCTGCGTAAAGGGTCATGAAATCGTTGTGCGAAAGGCCGATGTCCGTGGCCGCTTTGTTCTGAATGCCGTAAAAAAGCATGTTGGAACCGGCTTCTGACCCCCCGACGACGGCACCAAAAAGGCCCAGCCACACGGCCATGAATATGTAACTTTTGCCAAATACAGACGAAAGAACGTATCCCACGGCATTGTTCATGTTGTAAATGTCATAATGTGCAGAAGCAACCAGACTTCCGCTGATGACTTCCTTGGCTGACCATGCCATGACATATGCAATGGCAAAGTAAAGGGAATAGGATATGGCCGGTGCCCATATGCTCTTGGACCAGGTCTTGAATGCATTTTTCATCTGCTGTCCGCTTGGCTTGAGAATGGGTATGGCCAGTGCCGTTGCAATGGCTATCCACGTGTATATCTGGGTCAGTATGTTGAGGTCCACGGCCTGGTCCCAAATCATTATCACTTCGGTGTCTCCAAGAAGCGGCTTCAGGGCGTTCTGGGAAAACGGAAGATATACTATGGCCACCAGGGCGATGAGTATTATCCAGGGAGAAGCGGCCTTGAGCACCCTGGGCCAATCGATGCTTTGGACGGACCAGCCCTTGACCTTTCCGTAAATGAGCAGACTCAGCATGCCAGCAATGCCGGCTACGACGCCTATGAGCTGGATTGCCAGTATCTGGCTCCACGAGATAAATAGGCAGACCAGGGCCATGGTCATGCCGACTATGAGGGCGGGTAGCCATCCCTTCTTCATGGACTCTTTGCCACCGATTATCCACAAAAGAGCGAATGAAAGACCGATGGAGATTACGGGCAAGAACATGCTAACTTTTAGGGATAGAAGAAACGCGTCCAGCCCGAAGGCCTCTGCGGGAATGGTCAGGGGGATGCTGAGAAGAGCATACGAGGTCGTGGCGTTGTATCCAAGAACGGCGATGGCCACGGCGGAAAAGGGGTTGAATCCCATGGCAAGGAGAAGCGGGGGGAACATGGCAGGGGTGACTATGCCAAGCGAGGTTACGAAGGACCCAAAGGCGATGCCGACAAAGAGGGCTTGTTCTTCCTTGGACCCGGAAACGGCGTTCAAAAGGCCCGATATGTCCTTCAGGGCACCGGTCTCCCTCATTATGAATATCATCAACATGGTGAATATCACGGCGACGGTGATGCCCAGGGACTTGAGGATGCCGTACCAAGACGCGGCCAGGGCAACTTTGAGGTCAGTCTTGAAAACGAGAACGGCTATCAGTATCGTGACCACCAAACCGATGATGGCCATGCGGGCTCCCGACTGGGAGAACATGAGTATACCCACTAGCACGACTATCAAAGGCAATACCGCAAGTACGAAAAGCAACAGTTCTTGAAGCATGTAACGGCGAGAAAAAAGCAGGTTATAAGACTTTTGTGTATTGTATGACCGTATATTGGCCTTCCTTTGTCTGGAAATTGCACGTCCTTCTGTTTCAACCCACCGGTCATCGGTCGTCTGTCGGGTCGTACCTTTTCAAAAGCAATGACAGCCCCACCACCGTAACTGAGCTCATGGCCATGGCAGCACCGGCAAATTCCGGCCTAAAAGTTATACCAAAGAAGGGGTAAAGGATGCCTGCCGCAACGGGAATAAGTAATGCATTATAGGCAAATGCCCAAAAAATGTTCTCCTTCACTCTTTGCATAACCTTCCTACCCAGCTTGAATGCGTAATATGCGTCCATGAGATTCCCCTTTATTAGCACGATTCCACTGGACTCCATGGCAACGTCGGTCCCCCCGCCCATGGCGATTCCCAGGTCTGATTGTGCCAGGGCCGGGGCGTCGTTGATGCCGTCTCCGACGAAGGCAACTTTTTTCCCTGATTTCTGTAGTTTTTTCACTTCCCGGGCCTTGTCCTGAGGAAGAACTTCGGCCAGAACGTTCTGAATGCCCACGGATTTGGCTATGCGCTCTGCCGGTTCTTTGCCGTCACCGGTAATCATGTAAACGTCCATTCCCAAGGATTTTACCTTCTCAATGGCTTGTGACGAATCGCTTTTGAGCGGGTCGGAAATGGCCATGACCCCCCTTATCGTGCTTTCACAGGACAGGATTATGATTGTATGGGCCTTTTGTACCATCCTGCCCATTACTTCCTCTTGGCCTGGGTCGAAAACGCCGCCGTTTTCCTCAATGAATTTTCTGTTTCCGATGAAGCAGGTCTTTCCTCTGATTGTGCCTTTCAGGCCTTTACCTTCGAAGGTGATTGTGTTTTCCGCTTCATTCGAGGGGACGTTTAGTTTTTTCCCGTAGGAGACTACTGCTTCGGCATATGGATGAAGCGACCCTCTCTCGAGCATGACGGCCATTTTGACCATCTCTTTTTCGTCGATGCCAAAGGACGCCGCGTCAACAACTTCCGGCTTTCCCCTGGTGATGGTGCCGGTCTTATCGAAAATGATGGCGTCCACTTTTTCTGATGCCTCCAGCGCCTCCCCCGTCTTTACAAGAATGCCCATTTCGGCACCTTTTCCCACGCCAACGGTAATGGCCGTGGGCGTTGCAAGACCTAGAGCGCACGGGCATGCGATGACCAGAATGGAAATGGTGGTTGTAAGAGCAAAGAGGAATCCTGCGGAAGCCATAAAAAACCAGAAAAGGAAAGACGCTAGAGCAATGGCGAGTACGACGGGAATGAAATAGGAAACCACTTTATCGGCAAACCTTTGCAAGGGTGGCTTGGTGCCCTGGGCCTTTTTCACCAGTTCGATTATCTGGGAAAGAAGGGTTTCAGAACCCACCTTCGTCGCTTCCATGAAAATTACTCCTTCTCTATTCAACGTGCCTCCGATAATTTCGTCTCCTTCACTCTTCATGACGGGGATGGGTTCTCCCGTGACCATGCTTTCGTCGAAGTGGCTCTTCCCCTTTGATACGATGCCGTCCACGGGCACCTTTTCGCCAGGCCTTACTTTTATGGTCTGGCCCTTCTGAAGCATTTCTACGGGCACTTCTTTTTCTTCGCCGTCTTGAATTAGCGTGGCTTTTTTAGGTCGGAGGTTTATGAGTTTTTTCAGGGCCTCGGACGTTCTTCCTTTGGCTTTGTTTTCAAGATAACGCCCGATGGTGAGGAATGTGGGGAGAAAGACTGCGGTTTCGTAGAAGAGAAATTGATTCGAAAGAAGACCCGCTGTGGCGGCAACCGAAGCCGTGTATGCAACCCCTATGCCCATGGCGTACATTACATCCATGTTCAATGAGGTGTTTTTCAGTGATTTCAACGCTCCCTCGAATATGGGGCTGCTCAGGTAAACAAATGTTGGAGTGGCCAATACAAACATGACAATGCCCATGGGAAGGGGGTTTTCAAATGGCAAATACATCATGGTAAGAAGAAGGAGTCCCGTAATTGCGCCCACGGCAATCCGGATTGCCCTCTCTTTCTGTTCTTCTTCCTTCTTCTCTTCCCCCGTGGCCTGGGATTCCTCACCGAGAAAATCGTAACCGGTCTCTTCCACGGTCCTGGCCATGGCTTCCAAACTTGTCCGGGCCGGGTCGAATTCCACATACACCGTTTCGGTGCCCAGGTTAATGGCAACATCGTGTATCCCTTCCATCTGGAGAAGCCCTTTTTCCAAGGATTTCACGCACATGGCGCACGTCATTCCCGCCACCTTGAAGGAAGCCCGGTCCTCAACGGTTTCGTAACCCGATTCCCGGATTTTCTCTTTTATCACTTTCAAATCGGTCTTCTCTAGGTCGTACTCAAAAGAAACCGTTTCGTTGGCAAGGTTAGCATGCGGATTGTCCAAACCTTCCAAAGACCCCAAAGCTTTTTCAAGGGAGGAAACGCAAGAAGCACAATGCATGCCACTTATCTTCAATTCGCCTTTCTTCTTCCTCCCCTTTTTCTTCATGGGGAAAACAGTTCCTCGTGAGTATTTATATCATTCCCTTTATTAAGAAAAATGACAAGTGGCCGCAACCTTTCCAGAAACGGTTCTAACGGCCCTTTTTCACCTAGCCGTTTCTGCAAGAACCTTTTCCAGTTCTTCAATCTCCCGCTTGTGCCTTCGGATTTTGTCCAGACCGGCTCCTTTTTCAATCTCCTTGAATTGGGACACGATTTCTCTGCGACCGTCGTCGTCTAGGTATCTTTCGGCAAAAGGAAAAAATGTGTCTTCCTCAAGGGCCATGTGGGCTCGAAGAAGGGCGGCATATTCGCTAATGAGGTTTTTTATGACCCGATTGTCATTGTCCGTATCGTTGATGCAGCCTTCAATGTCATGCCGGATTTCCATCAAAATCTCTCTCGTCGAAAAGGGGTCTTTGCCATTGCGTTTGACGTCTTTCAACCGCGATGCCGTCCTCTCCAGGGTCCCTCGGTTTTTCTCGATTCGCCTGCTGATGCCCCTTTTCATTTTTGTCAATACTCGGTAAAGCAGAAGGTGTTCGTCTTCGATCCGGTCCAAACTTGTCTTGGAAAAAGCCCCAAAATCCTCCCCGTGTGTTACGATGAGTTTTTCCACAAGGGCATTTGTCAATGCCTTTTCTTTCTCTTCGTGAACATCCATGTTCATGAGATTGCCCGTTTGGCTCACCCAATCAAGAACATGGTCCGGGATGCCATTATCAAAATCCGCTTCGACGTGTTCCAGAATGGATATGAAGGAACGGAGCATTTTGTGGTCGGAAAGCAGGTTCTGTATCGGGGACGTCTCTTTTTCTTCCCGTTCGTTCAATGGATTCATTTCCCAACTGGCGATTTTAATTCGGTTCTCCAGCATTTCAAAATCGTATGGCTTGGTCAAGAAATCGTCCAGCCCGGCACCCAGGCCGTCCAGTATGTCCCCCTCATAATCCTTGTCGGCCACCAAAATTAGGTAAGACCTTCTATCATATGCTTCGTCATATTCCCGCAACTTCTGGACAAGGGTCAGTCCGGTCATTTCAGGAAGCGTGCGACTGATGATGGCGATGTCGAAATCGTCCTTGGAATATGATGCGAGGGCTTTTTTTCCATCAACCGTGGTTTTGGGAGTGTGACCCTTGCCTCTTAGATATTGTTCGAGAGCTTTGCTAACGATTTCATCTTGGTCCACTATCAAGATTTTCATGTCACTCACACATTTTACGATGGTCATTCATCATTTAAATATCTCCCCTGTTTCGGAATGCCAAAAAAGAAGGTCCAGATGGTCCATTGGGATGGCCGTCTCCTTGGAGAAACGTAACATTCTTTCCTCAACCTCTTCGTACTCCTTTTTTGAAAGGCCGGATGGCATTTCCTTGATGACGCCGAATGTCACAAGGTTCTTCAGTATGTGCCTGTCCAGCATGGCGAGGTCTCCTGACTGGCCCGTGTTTCGGAGAAAGTGGGTGGCCTCCTTCATTCCCATGCCCTTCACGGCCTTCACAAGATGTTCCCTCTTTTCCAAGGGGTTTTCTATCGGACCCAGCTCGTTGCGGATGCTCTTGTTCCCATGGTAAAATTGTTTCCTTGCCTCCACGAGATAACCCGCTTTGTTGTTCCTGAACCTGACGCACTTGATGCTGTCGGCAATGGTCTCCTTGGAACCGGTCCATAGAAGTCCGGTTCGGTCTAGCATCTTTACGGCGTCCCAGCAGGCGAAGGCCTTGGACTGGGGCGTGAACAAGCAGAAGGCCATCTCCATGAATATCTCTTTGTCGGACCCTTTCTCCCATGTTCGGCGGAATTGCCCCAGACGTTCCGTGATGGGCTCTTTCAAGGATTCGTGTGCTTTTGCAAGGTCATCCCTGGTTTTCATGAACGATGAGATTATGAGGAGCTATTCAAAATGTTTCCCAAATTACATTTGAAAATCCCTTCTCAGGTCGATAACGCCCTTTCTTATCTTCCGGGGGTCATCGCCATCCATCGCTTTCTTAATCAATTCTGCAACGGAATCCATCTCTGTCGGGCCCATCCCCAAATGGGTTAGTTCGCAAACCCCGAGCCGTCCGCCTATGTCGATGAATATGTGGCATTCTTCAAGGGAATGACACAACTTTTCAGCTTCGGCCTCGGGATAATCAAGGAATATCTGGTGTGAATCCGTGTACCCTTCCTCCTGGAATCTGACCGGCACCCCAAGATCGACCAGGGCCCTTGCAAGGGTCCTTGCGTTTTTGACCACGTTCTTGCCGTAATCCGGGTCCGAAAGCATCTCTTCGGCAGCGATGCCAAGGGCGGCTATGCGCGCCGGATGCGGATTGTCCACCAGGCCGATGCCTCCGGAAATGTCCATCTCCAGATACTTCCGGAAAAGGGCGTCCAGTTCCCCATCGTTGGTCATGACCACCCCTCCCTGGGGCCCGTAGAACGATTTGTGAGTGCTGCCGAAAAGGACCTCGCATCCTTCCCGGAGGGGGTCTTGGAACTGCCCGCATGCCATAAGTCCAAGAACGTGGGAACCGTCGTAAACAAGGCGGGAGGTCGCCTCAGAAGAATCTATTGCCCTCCTCATCTCTTCTGCTGGATGGGGGAAGGGGATGTAAGATGAACCCAGCATCACGACTTCAGGATGTTTTTCTTCGAGCAGTGGGACCGTTCCATCGACATCAACTGAAAAGGTGCCTTGAACTGCAGGGAGAGGTACGTGGATTCTATCAAACTTCGAAAAGCCCAGGGGGTAACCTCCGTGGTCGAAAGATAGGGAAGCGAATTTGTCTCCGGGGCTTGTCAGACCAAAAAGAACGGCCAGGTCGCAAAGGTTGCCTGAAAGAGGAGTTACGATGGCATGTTTGGCATTGAATAGTTTTTTGAAGAGGCCTTCAGTCTCTTTTATGATTTCATGAACGTATTTCGTTCCGCCGTAAAATTGTGCGTGGTATCTGCCCTCCAATTCCGAATCGAATGCTGATTTTACCTTGGGAGAAACGACGTTTTCCGATGCGATGAGGTTTAAACCCCCACTGCGATATTTTTCATTGTCCTCTAGAAGGCCGGATATCCGGCTCGCAGTTTTTGCCATGGTCTTTTCATGGGGGAAGGATATTTATCTCTTTCTCAGGACCACTGCTGGCGCTCCTTTTTCCTGTTACGAACGTATTTATCTGCAGAAAGGGCCGCTCTGCATCCTTCCGAAACGGCCAAGACCACCTGCCTTACGAACGTGCAAGTGACGTCGCCTGCAGCGAAGATGCCTTCCACAGATGTCTGCATTCCTTCGTCCACCTTGATGCACCCCCGTTCCGTGGTCTTCACGCTGTCGGGGAGAAAATTCGTTATGGGTTTGGCCCCCTGGAGGAAGATGAATATGCCGGAGCACTGGACCTCTTTTTCTTCATTTCCCGAATGCACCTTCACCGATTCGACGAACTGGTCTCCGTTTATCTCCGTTACGCGAGCGGATGAGAGGACCTCTACGTTTTCTGGAAAGCGTTCGTTCTCGACGTCTTTGGACCTTTCCTGCGTCACGAGATATACCTTTTTTGCGAATTTTGCCAGTATTTCCGCATCCTCGCCGCCGTCTTTGACTTTTCCCGTGACCACGACATTCTTTCCCTTGTAGAAGGGGGCGTCGCATGTTGCACAATAAGAAACCCCTTTGCCGAGGTATTCCTTCTCGCCATCAATGGTCGGCTTTCTTCCCATGGACCCCGTTGCGACGATTACGGCCCTTGCCTTGAAGGTCTCCTTGTCGGTCATGACCACCTTGGCATCTTTGTCCAAGTACAAGGACAACACTTTCTGAACGACGTGCCGGGCACCGAAATCATCTGCTTGCTCTTTGAAACGGCTTATCAGCTCAATGCCTTTGATGGGGCCTTTCACGCCGGGATAATTCTCAATCTTGTCCGTGGAACCAAGGGCTCCACTCAAGGGGTTTTTGTCAATTACCAGGGTTTCCAACCCGGCCCTTGACGCATACGTTGCTGCTGACAGCCCTGCCGGACCTCCTCCGATGATGATTACGTCGGTGACTTTTTCTTCTTGGTCGTTGCCGTTCATTTTCTTCACGCACCTCACTACTTCTTGCGATACTCCAGTGCATCGCTATGACACGCTTCAATGCACCTCATGCACAAATAACATTCGTCCATCTTCTTCTTGCCAACTTCCATTCGACTGGGGCATGCTCTTTGGCATAGCCCGCAATCGCTGCACTTTTCCGTTCGGTGAATCCCGAACACGCCGCATTTGGACGCAAATGAGAGCAAAAGGCCATAGGGGCAAATAAATCGGCAAACGGGCCGGTAGACGAATATGGAAATTCCCAACGTGGCAATGAACATCCAAAAAAGGTAGGAAGAGAATGCAATATTGAAAAATGCATTGACTCCCAGGTACTTTAGTGCTGAGGTCGAAAACAGAACCGCAATGAGGACTACAAGGGTTCCCACGACCGTGTGAATGACCCGGGCAGTCTTGTCGGAAGGGCCTTTTTTCTTCACGGGAACCATGCTTGCAATCTCTTGAATGGTACCCAGAGGACAGATGTAGCCACAGAATATCCTTCCCAAAAACCAGGACCCGAGGATGACGATTAGAAGGAGTGCGATTACCAATAGAACGGGGCCAGGAAAATTCGCCGTGTCTCTTGAGATGAGGTTCAAAAACTGCACCGGGAGCATGGGTGAGAATATGAGGAATCCGAATAGGACGCTTAATAAAAGGAAAACGGTGCCGATGGTCCTTGTAAATCTCTTGGTCTTCAGAAGATACCATATCAACGTCATGGCTAAGAACAGATATCCGAAACCCAATGCCGGTGGTAGGTCGGTCAGCGCCATTTTCTCACCCGTTTTCAAATCTGCTTGATCACGCCATCAATTCTTCCATGTCTTCTTCGGGATTATTTATCAGCTGAAGGTCGTATTGGTCCTGGAGCACTTTGAATACGTTTTCCGTAAGGAATGCCGGCGGCGTGGGGCCCAGTTTTATGCCCTTTATCCCCAAGTGTAGGAGAGTCAATAATATCGCCACGGCTTTCTGCTCGTACCAGGAAAGGACAAGGGAAAGTGGTAGGTGGTTTACGTCGGTATCGAATGCTTCTGCAAGGGCTGACGCCACGACTATGGCAGAATATGCATTGTTGCATTGACCCATGTCTAACAGCCGGGGGATGCCTTCGATGTCGCCCAGGTCCATGTGGTTGAAGCGGAATTTTCCGCATGCTAGGGTCAAAACGAGGGTGTCATCAGGAGTGTTTTCCACAAATTGTGTGTAGTAGTTCCTGCCCGGTTTCGCTCCGTCGCAGCCGCCTACAAGGAATATGTGCTTGATCTTGCCGTCTTTTATTAACTGGATTATCTTGTCGGCAACCGAAAGGATGTAATCATGGTGGAAACCCGTTGTCAGTATTCCGTCCTCCCTTTCAGGGATGTCTCCAAGTTCCTGCGCTTTTTTGATCAATTGTGAAAAATCCTTTCGGGAATCCAGATGGGAGACGCCATCAACGCGAGCAATGCCGGTGGTGAAGAGCCGGTCCTTGTAGGATTCCTTGGGCAGCATGACGCAGTTGGTCGTTACGAGAATGGCACCTCCAAATTCGGGAAACTCCTTCTTTTGGTTCTGCCAGGCCGTCCCGTAGTTGCCTATGAGGTGTGGATATTTCTTTAATTCGGGGTAAGCGTGGGCCGGGAGCATCTCCCCATGCGTGTAGACGTTTATTCCCGTTCCCTCGGTCTGCTTGAGAAGTTCTTCAAGGTCCAATAGGTCGTGGCCCGTCACAAGTATCCCCGGGGCCTTTCTGGTTCCCGTAGGGACCTCGGTGGGTTCCGGTTTTCCGAATCGTTCCGTGTTGGCTTTGTCCAGAAGCTCCATGGCCTTCAGGTTCATCTCTCCGGCCCTGAGGACCGTATTGAGATGGTCAGTCAGGTCAAAATCGACGTTGGTCAGGGTCTTGAAAAGGGCTTCATGCATGAACGCATCGACGTCCTCGTCCCTTTTTCCCAGAATCCTTGCGTGGTAAGCATAGGCCCCAATGCCCTTGAGACCGAATATCAGGGCATCCTGGAGTGACTGAATGTCTTCGTCCTTTCCACATACTCCTCTTACCGTGCATCCTTTTCCTTGCGCTGTTTGTTCACATTGGTAGCAAAACATGTTCTCATTTCTCCTTTTTATCTAGACAGGAACGGCACGTCCCCTTGAAATAACCATGAACTTCCTCGACCCGGTATTCGCCATTCAGCATGCTTCCAAGCAATGGGCAAGAAACCTCAATGTCGGCAATCTTTCCGCATTCGTTGCAGTAAAAATGATGGTGGTGCTGCCCGCCAATTTCGTACCTCGTCTCTTTTTCCGATACGATGACGGCCCCTACCACTTTTTTGTCTCTCAGAACCTCCAGATTGTTGTACACGGTGGTCTTGGAAAGGGAAGGATTGTCTTTTTTCAAGGCACGATAGATGGAATCAACCGTGTGATGGCCGGGGTGGGACTGCAGGTATTTCAGAACCTCGAGTCGAGGATGTGTTACCTTGAGCCCACATTCCTTGATGATTTCAACCGAGTCGACGAGGGATGTTATTTGTAAATGTTTCAACATTGTAATCAATACAAATATAACGCCGTTATTTATACTTTTTGACCGTGTTTCCGTGCATTTTTCATCACTAAACCATTTAATGACCCGGGGTTCCGTTGAGGATATTTTGGAAGAAAGATTAATTTAGATTTGTCGGCATGTGTGTGGCATGACCTTGGCGTCGGAAATTCACTTTGAACCGTTGGAAGAGGAGCATGTCAAGGCGATTTATGACCGACAAAATGAAGAAACCGTCAGGGAGTACGCCGCGTTTTTTGAAAAAGACCCGCCCTGGAAGCTTCTTTCTCTTGAAGAGGTCAAAAAGGAGGTCGAAAGCGTTCAGAAAAAGGACCGGGGAGTGATGCATGCCATTTGCAAGGATGAAGTGATGGTCGGGTTTGTCCGCTGGTCGGCGTCATGGGACCCTTGGCAGCCCTTTCTAAACACATTTGTGTTTCCCGAATACCGTCGAAAAGGGTACGGGACCCTTGCCACAGAGAAAATGATGGCACGGACCTTTGATGAATCCGTCGCCGGGGTGCTGGAGGCCTTCGTCCTTTCGCATAATGAAGGAGGCATCGCTTTTGCCAAAAAAATGGGATTCAAGGAACAGGGGAGGGTACGGCGACTGGGCATTTTTGAGGGGCGATTTTACCACGGCGTGCAGATGGACATTCTTCGCGAAGAGTACGACGAAAGGAGGGGTGCCCTTGGATGACCTCTCGGGAAAGGATGTCGTTCTCAGGCCCATAAAGGATGCCGACCTACCGGTGCTTACCAGCATAAAAAACGACCTCAGGACCCAGGGCTGGTCCCAGAGACTTCCCCCTAACTTCACCGAGGAGAAGATAAAAAAGCGCTTTGAAAAGACCAACGACAAGGACCACTCTGCTGCTTTTGTCATTGAAAACCGACTTGGCGAGGTCGTAGGTACGGTGAACTATCACGAAGATTCTCCTCGTCTTTCAGCCATTTTTGGCATTGCCGTAGCCGCTGAATACTTCGGAACGCCATATACGAGGGAAGCCCAGGAACTGTTGCTGAAATTTTTATTCGTCGAAAGGGGCGTGAGGGTCGTCCGGCTCTACACTCAATCGGGCAACAAGAGGGCCGTCAATGCTGCAGAAAAGCTCGGTTTCAGGGTGGCGGCAAGGACCCGCAGGGGATGCGTGCTCATGGAACGGGTCGCCGATAATCTTGTGATGGACATGACCCGGGAAGAATATTTCGAAAAACGTGAGAAAGAGGACCCTCTGGAACTGTGCAATGCCGTCCCTGACGGCACCTGAAATCATGCAAAATTATATAGTGTCCCTGCCGGATTGAGAAACGATACCATGAAAACCTATGTTGAAGTGTTCGTTTCAGCCGATGGAGAAAAAGCGTCCGTCATATCGAAGAAACTCCGAGATGTCGGAATGGTCCCCAGCTTCGGTGAACACGATTTCGTCTATAACTGGAATGACGATGCCGTGATAGCGGAAGTTCTGAATTTCGTGGACCGGGTCCAAGAAAAACTCGAAGGAACAGGAGCCATTCTGAATTTCAAGACCATTCGGTGATGACATGGGGACGGAGATAACGCTCTACGCGCTTTCCACGTGCATGTGGTGCAAGAAGACGAAAACCCTTCTGGACGAAAAGGGGGTTGATTACCGCCTGATATACGTGAACGAACTGGACGGAGACGAAAGGAAAGAGACGATCGATGAGATGATGGAGTACAACCCCAATCGCTCTTTCCCGACCATCATAATAGGGGACGAAGTGGTAATCGGCTTCAAGCCCCATGAGATAGAAGCCGCATTGGCCAAGGCAGGCATCTAAATGGTTTCCGACGAGAAAATCGAAGGTTTCATCGCCAAGATACGCAAAGACATCAAAGGGAAGGGCTACTACCTCAATCCCAATGAAGAGGACCTGCATACGATAATTGACGGCCTTTTGACCAATCAGGAAAACCTGGGATATCTCTGCTGCCCCTGCAGGGCCCCGGCAGACGACAAAGAGAAGGACCGGGACATCATCTGCCCCTGCGTTTACATGTACCAGGATGTTTCCGAACACGGTTCGTGCTACTGCGCCCTCTACGTTGACGAAGAAACATTCAAGGGCGAGAAGAGTGTCGGACCCATCCCGGAGAGACGGCCTGCAGACCCCAAAAAGCGGGATGAGATGCTGGAAAAGGGAGGAGAGGCGGATGCAGGAACATTCAAGACGCCGATATGGCGATGCACCGTGTGCGGATACCTATGTGCCATGGACCAACCGCCAGGAAAATGCCCCATATGTGGCGTTCCCAAAGAACGGTTTGAAAAATTCGCCTAATCAGAGTAGTGCTTCTTCGGGAAAATCCTCACCCGTGGTTTTTTTGTAATGCTCTTTGAAGGCGTCGTCTTTGCGCACTTCTTTGCAAAAAATGCAGATGTCGGCCATGGTGAGTGACCGGTTTTCGTCGTTTATTATCTGATCGGCTATCCGTTCTGCGTGAATTTTCAACTGTGTGAATTCCCTTGAAAGCTTCTCGTGTCTTGACGCCCTTGCTCCTGAAAGATACTGGCTGATGGAGGGCTGGGTGCCCGCTATTCTTTTCGCAATCTCGGCCTGGTTCATTTCGGTTTTCTCGTATAATATGCATGCGATGTTCGCTTTCAAAGACGGGACGAATTCCCTAATAACCAAATCACATGGGGGCTTCATCAAAAGGGCATAGTGGAAGGAAACCTTAAATCTACCGATATCATCAAAACACCCGCAGGAGAGAACATTGATGAACGTTTATTTCGAGAGTACGGGCAAAGAGCACACCCAAGAGTGCCTGAAACGCGCCGGCATGGCTGCTTCCCAGGAGGAAATCGAAGAATTCGTCGTGGCAACGACCACGGGCCATACGGCATTAAAAGCCGCTGAGATGTTGGATGGGAAGATTGTCGCAGTAACGCATAGCACGGGTTTCCGCAAAGATTGGGAAAATCAGTTATCGCCCGAAACTAGAAAAAAAATCGAAGAAAAGGGGATTCACGTCGTAACGGCAACGCATGCTCTTTCGGGCGTGGAACGTGCTCTTTCCAACAAAAGCCAGGGAATGTATCCTTTGGAGACCATCGCCAACACTCTGCGCATCTTCGGTCAGGGCACCAAGGTGTGCGTCGAATGTGTGGTAATGGCGGCCGATGCAGGGGCGTTATCGGGGAAGCCCGTAATGGCCATAGGAGGCACGGGAAGAGGGGCCGATACGGCTCTCATCATTTCCCCCGCACACGGAAAGGACCTCTTCAATATGAAAGTAAACAAGGTCGTATGCAAACCCTCTCTTTTGGCTGAATGATAGGATGTGATGACGTGAAAAGACCACGGGTGGTTTTGTTCGTTTCCGCCTCCATCGACGGAAGGATTTCACTTGGCAAGGATAGAACGATGTTTGACATGGATGAAAGGGACGAACTGCTTGGAACAAGGGAGGAGTGGAACGAATTCACCAAGGAAATTGAAAAAGTGTACCGTCCCGACGTCTGGATGGACGGAAGCAACATGGTCGTCAAGGAATCGGCTGAACTAAGACCGCTTCCTCCGTGTCCACCGGACAAGAGATTCTACGAAGATTTTCTTCCAGAGACTGTCGTGGCCGACCCAGAAAGGAAAGGATGGATAGGTGTTGTCGACGGTAGGGGGCGATTTCGGAACGGATATAAAGGAGACGGAGATAAACACATAATTCATTTTACTTCAAAAAAGGCGCCTGCCGAATACCTTTGCTTCCTTCGTGAAAACGACATCCCTTATCTCGTAACGGGTGAAGACAGGGTAGACCTGCATAGTGCCTTGGTGAAAATGAAGGATAGGCTTGGCGTTGAATGCGTGGCCACAAGTTCCGGTGGAAGACTTTCAGGCGCTCTGGTCCGAAGAGGCCTTCTCGATGAGGTCAACATTTGGTTCCATCCCGTTGTTGTGGGCGGATATGACACGCCAACGCTGTTTGCGTCCCCTGACCTTGGAGAAGAAGAATGGCCCATTCGTTTGAATCTCAAAGAGACGGAATGCGACAAAAAGGGGCGAATCTGGGTCAGGTACGAGGTATTGGGGCCGGGGAAGGAGGTAATGGACTATGCTTGAAAGGTGGTGCAAAAATGAAGGAAGAAACGGAAGAAAGGGAAATTAGGGCAGCTTTGAAAAAACTGCAAGCCGGCTATGCAAAAAGGGATTTGGACAATCTGGACGAATACGTCGGATTGGTCCATCCGGACCTTGAGATTGTGGGAACCGGTGGAGTGGCCCCGGGAGACGGTGATTGGCCTTTGGGCGCGGAAAAATCCCTGGCATTGATGAAAGAAGATTGGGAACAATGGGGCGACCTGACTCTTCATCTGAATGATGCCCGCATCGCTTTGATGGAGGATGGCAAAACTGCCCTTGCGTCCGTCACAGGCGTTTTGAAGGGGGTCCGGTCCCGAAAAGAGCTTATTGAAGCGGAGGGTGATTACCAGGCAGATATCTTCAGCAAAGGCGGCCTGGACGAGGATGCGCTTTTCCAGTCGGCAACGGAGATGCTGGACCTTTTGAGAGAATTGCGGGAGAACGAGGGCTTGGCGTGGAAGTTGCGGCTAACGGCCGTTCTTGTGAAAATAGAGGGGCGGTGGCTCTTCAGGAGGATGCATTTCTCATATCCCACGACGGCTTTTCCTTCCGTTAAAGCGTAATGGGCTTGAGTAGCTTCGCCGTTTTCCGCCAAAAACATTATCAAATCCCCCGGATTTTCATTGGCATGGCCAACATCGTCACGTGTCCAAAATGCCGTTTCACCTTCGACGTGGGCTACAGCAGGATATCGGCGTGTAAAGGGTGTCCGTCCTCGGCAATGGGTGATTGCGGGTACATCAAATGCCCCAAATGCGAACACGAATTTCCCAAGGAGTGATGTCGTGCCCGAGAAGATGACCCGGATAAAGCCATTTTTCGACACGCATACGCACCTGCTCGACTGGGGCATCTCGTTGAACCGGCCGAACTTGTCCAACTGCCGTTCTTTTGACCAAATCCAGGAAAAAATGGCGGAATGGGGATGGACCGGCAGCGAGAATTTCCTCGTCGGCGTTGATTTTGACGAAACCATCTGGAAGGACAAGCGGGTCCCCACTCTAAAGGCGATGAACGGCGCTTTTCCTGACGAACCGGTAATATTGAGAAGGGCATGCGGGCACGTGGCCGTGGCTAATTCGCCGGCGCTTGACCTAATAGGGGACGAATGGGAAATCGTCCATCGAACGTCGGGCAAGTTAGAAGAAGACGTGGTTTTGCATCTAAACAAGGTCGTGGGAATTTCCTACGAGGAGATGGAAAAAGGCGCAAAGCGGAGTGTTGAGGAGGCGTTCAAACGTGGGCTGGCAGGGTCAGCAGAGATAATCAACAAAAAACAGTTTAAAATGCTCAAAACCCTTGACCGTGTCCGCGATTTTATTTTCAAGGCGTTCTTGCCTTACTATGACCTGATGGAGCTCCTTTCAGAAGGTGAGGCCATCGGCCCCGTTACAGGCAACCTGCATCTGGGAGGAGTCAAGATATTCGTGGACGGGTCCATCGGTGCGAGAACCGCGGCCCTTTCAGATGATTACACCGACCGGCCGGGCAACCGGGGCCTTCTCCTCATTGACGAAGATGAACTTTGCAAAAGGGTGGAACGTTGCGAGGACGAGGGGGTCCCGATGATGGTCCACGCCATTGGGGACAGGGCCATATCAACGGTCCTTGCTGCCATGGAGAAGAAGATGGAAAGGGGCAATCCCCTGGGCCATAAACTGGAACACGCCGAGGTCCTAACACCCAAACTCATTAGACGGATGGCTGACCTTGGACTCCGCGTATCGATGCAGCCCAACTTCGCTGGGAGATGGTCTGGACCCGGGAGCATGAACCTTGAACGGCTTGGCAAGAAACGGCATCGGTGGTGCAATCCCTACAGGTCCGTGATGAATGCAGGGGTCAAAACGGGTTTTGGTTCGGATTGCATGCCCCTTGGACCACTGTTTGGAATATGGTCTGCGGTGAATCATCCCGTCAAAGAAGAACGCATTTCGCTTCCAAGAGCCCTGAACGCTTATACCGTCGGTTCGGCGAATTTTCTTGGTCTTAACGCAGGAAACGACTCGTATGTCGAAATTGCGGGAGATATGTCTCAAGGGGATGCAGGGGTCGTCAAAACGGTAATACGAGGAAAAGAGGTCTTTCGACGGTAAAAATGTGTTAGATGAACTCGGCCCCTTCAACACCGTTTTTTCCTATTGTCAGCAATACGAGTTTTCCGTCCCTGGCTGGCCCTGGGTTGATGAATGTCGTTTCCCCGTGCTTTTCGATTCCAGGGGATTCGTGAATGTGCCCCGTCAGGACGATTCGTGGGGCGTTCTCGCCGACCCATGCATTTATTCTGCCATCTCCGTTTCTGCCGTATTTGGATTTGTCGAGTATTCCCCGGGCCGGAACATGGCTTACGAGAATGAGGTTCTCTTTGGGAACCAATGGCAAGACCTCTTGAATCGGCTTGTCCTGGTATGCATAACCACAGAAGTTCCAGCCCTTCCTCTGTACGATGTTGCCGTTGAGGTTCGTGACCCGGTCCACCTGATGAAGATGATGGTTGACTTCGATGGGGTCGCAGTTTCCCGTTACGGCAAGAATCTCCCTGTCTATGGGTTCCAATAGGGGGGTTAACACGTCCCTGCTGCCAAAATGCGTTATGTCCCCACTGATGGTGACAAGGTCCGCTTCAAGTTCTTTGGCCTTGCCGGCAATCTTCATGACGCCTTTCCGGTTTCCGTGTAAGTCACTTGATACTATTATCTTCATGGTCGAGTCCCTTTCAGTATAGTCCGAATGTGAAATCCTGATAGAATAGCAAATACGAAAGCATGTAAAAAAGTATCGCACCGCCGTTCAAAAGAGGAAGGCCGGCATGGGGTTTTCCCTTGGCGATCATGAGGTTGAGATAGTAGAATCCGACCATGGTCCCCAGGAACACGAATATGGCAACGGCCAGATTTGTCGTGAGACCGAATAATATCTCCTTGGCGGGAAGGAATATGAACGACGAAACGGTGAGGGTCCCGGGGATGACCAGGTCACCCAATCCAATGAACATCGCGTCCCGCTTCCCCTTTCTAACCTTCTTCTTTTCCTCCTTGAAGCCCTCAGTTTCCTTCAGGGAGTAATCGTTTCTTTCCGGGACCACCAGCATCACCGGGACCTTTTCCTTGGATACCGCTTCGGCCAGGGTTATCATGTGCTTGGTCTTGTAAACGGCAACGTAATCGTAGATTGCAAGGCCAATTAGAAGTATCATTGCGGGAAGTATGCCCAAGGATATGCCTAGAATGGCCGTCATTCCCGATGCGACAAGTATGCCGATGCCATTGACGACGTACCATTCCGGATTCGATTTTAGCATGACCACCAGAAAGAACGAGATTATCGATGAGAAGGCTGCCCCCACGAGAAAAACGAAGGCGTTGTACGGTGGTAGATGGGTAAGAAAGCTTATTCCGTAGATGCTGGGCAAGAGAAACACGTAACACAGCGCGATGAATATCGAACCGAGTATGAAATATTTCAGCACCTTTTCCTTGAGGAAACGAATCAGCAGTAGCATGAATATGGTCATCAGAATCAGGGCGACGATGTAAAGCAACGGATTGATGGGGTCGCTGGGGTCCTCGAATGCCTGAAATGACGCAACCTCATTTGTCATGAATGGAACCGAAATCAAAAGGGCAGAAAGGTTGACCACCATGAACATGAGGGCCGTGAGGAGGGCGGTTCTTGGTACCTTGGCCATTTCTTTTCACCTGCTAATATTCTCCGTGGTTTGCTTGATTTGCCAGCGCTTTTTCCGCATTGAAAAAGCGGGCCCGAAGGGATTTTCGGTTCCATCTCGGAAGAAACGGACATTCGAACCCTTGGCCGATCGGTTAAGAGCCGATCGCTCTACCTAGCTAAGCTACGGGCCCTGGGATTTGCGTGTAAGGTGGGCCTTTATATAAAAATTACCGTGTATTTGGGATACTACAATTAAAAACCGGTTAGACAACATTTAAATACGAAATGCATTTGCCCCATTTTGCAGGTGGAAAATAAATGGAAGAACTTTGCACTGTGGAATTCTTCAAAGAAGGCGATGAGTACGTTGCAAGAGTGAGAAGTCCTGGTCTGGGAAGACGCTCTTACAGCGGAGACTCATTCGAAACAATACTGGAACAGGTCACCGACGACCTCAGGGACGAATTCGAACTGATAATCTGAAATTATTGGGTCGGTAAGGTCAAGGCGTGTTCAGTCCTCAATAAGGTTGCCGTTTTGCATGACCGTTTCCGATTTGCCACTAGGATAGACTAGTTCTATCGTGGGATTTTGCACCAGTCCGTCAAGATGTATCATCGCTTTTGCATCTTCGTCGTAGTTGGCACCGATGGCCAGATGGCAGGTTGACATCACCTTTTCATCCTCCAGCATATTGCCAACGATTTTTGCCTTTGGGTTCAGTCCTATGCCAAGTTCCCCAATGTTGCTTGCGTTCTTGACGTAATGGTCCAGCATCTTCTTGGGTATCTTACCCGCTTCAACAAACTCCCTGGCCGTTCGTTCCCCCACGCTTATCGACTCTTTCAGAAGGTCTCCGTCGGGACCGCCGGAAATCTTGGTGACGTATCCGTTTTCGATCTTGCAATCTATCGTCTTTTCAATGATTATTTCGCCTTCGTGTGAAGAAATGGACCCGTCGAAAGCGATCTTGCCGCGGGATGCCTCCAGCGTTGGGGAGATATAGACCTCCCCTGCGGGAAGATTCCCGCCTAGTCCTCCTCTCGTGAAGTCGCCGTCGTCCTTGTCCGCTTTTCTCCCCTTTATCACCACTTCAATGTCCGTTCCGCCAGGTGACGTTACAAGGGCCTTTTCCGCCCGGTCCATCTTCTCTTTTAGCATTCCACATCGTTTCCTCAGGAGAGGGTAATCGATGGGCACGGTTCTTGCGAACATGTCTTTGGTGACGCTTGGCGACCAGAACGCCTTGAGGGTCTTTTTCCCGTGTAGCAGATAATCGAAAATGTGTGTGTAATCAACGCCATCGGCCTTCTTTGGCTTTGCCATCATGTCGGGGTCCTTGCCCAGTTTTTCTTCTGAAATGGAAATGCCGATGTCGGGTTCGGAGGCAAGGGCGCTTAGAACTTCGGGGTTGGCTTCGTCGATTTGGGTTTTCATCGGTTGAACGATGAGGGTGGGGGTGCCTCCTGCTTCGTAAATGGCATCAAATACGGCCATGGAAATTTCAAGAACATCTACGTTGGGATTGGTAATTATGGCGGCCGTTTCTCCTTTCTTTACGTCAAGAACCTGCTTCACGGCCACTTCGGCAGCGGGGATTAGTTTCACATCATAGGCGTCTTCGTTTTTGAAAAGTTTGAACTCTGACATGTTATCGGGCGTAGATGGCCTTTTCCTATTTTCTACTTTCGTGTTGGTTCTCAGAATGTTGACCCAGACGGAACATATTCTATTGAGGTGGGAATTAAATAACATCAGAATGTTTTCCAAAACATGAAGCGAGTCCTCATGGCATATTCCTCCAAAACGGGTTCGACTGAAATAACGGCGAAAGACATAGGAAGAAAAATGTCGGAAATGGGTTTCTCCGTAAAATTCCTGGACCTCGGTTCGAAAAGGGCGTCTTCGTGGCCCCTTCCTTCGGAATTTGACGGCGTGTTGGTGGGAACGGGCATCCGCATGGGAAGGTGGTTTGGACCCAGCAAGAAGTTTCTCAAGAAAAATCTGAAGGGTTTTGGCGGGAACGGACCCAGGCTAGGCATCTTCGTTTCTTGCTTTTCCGTTTTGGAAGAGAAAGACGATCCCGTCGAGAAGTACATTTCTGAAAAGGTGGACAAGTGGGGGTTGAAGCCTGACCTCTCCGAAGCCTTCGCCGGCGTTGTGGATTTCCGCGACGGTTCAAGAAAGGACCTTTTTGGCAAAATATTTCTACGCGTTGGGGCGGAAGACATGTTCAAAGATATGGACGTCGAACTGGATGAAAACGGGCTCAACGACCTGCGAGACCGGGAAAAGATTGATGGTTTTGCCAAAAGGTTCGCCGAAATGCTTTGAAAGGAGAAGGGGGATAATAATCGCAATGGAAAAAAAACGTGTCCTCATACTCGGAGCAACCGGCATGGTGGGTGGTCATGCTTTGGATTATTGCCTCAAATGCCCGGACGTTGCCAGGGTGACAATAATCGTGAGGAAGAGCACCGGGAAAAGGGACCAGAAACTTACAGAGGTGTTCCATGATGATTTTTTGGACTATTCGGCCATCGAAGAATGCTTGGCATGTCAGGACGTTGCCCTGTATTGCATTGGCGTTTATACTGGGTCGGTGCCAGAAAAAGAATTCAAAAAGGTGACGATTGGTTTTACTAAGGCATTTTCCGACGCTTTGCTAGCGAATAGCCCCGAAGCTTCCATATGCTTCTTGAGCGGAGCCGGTGCCGATAGGGAGGAAAAGAGCCGTGTGATGTATGCTAGGGCCAAGGGGAAAGCAGAGAACATTCTTCTTCGAGGTGGCTTCAAATCGGTTCACCTTTTCCGCCCCCAATACATTTATCCCGTGGAACCCCGAAAAGAACCGAATCTTCTTTATGGCATTCAGCGAGTGATTTGGCCCGTCATCGGAAAAATCGTTCCCAAACTCGGCATCTATTCGGATAAGCTGGGCCATTCCATGGCACACGTGGGCATTTACGGAGGGGACAAGGAAACGTATGAAAACGTGGACATCCTTGAGTTGGCAAAGACCCTAAAATGTTAGTCCATCGTTCAAACTGGCATATATCCAACAAAGCAATAGAGAAAAGAGAAAAATGCGTTTGTCCTCATATGAGCGAAATTTCTCCCGTAGGGGTAATCGGCGGGTCCGGCTTCTATGATTTCAAAGACGTGGAGATTGAGACGCGGATTTAGATGAAAACACCCTTTGGGGACCCTTCATCAAAAATTGGCATGGGTAAAATGCTTGGCACCCTCTTCTCCTGAACATAGGATAACCTTTTAAAACCTCAATGTAATCCAACTTTATGAAAAAAATTGTCATCGTTTCCATTGCGCTTGCTTTGATGATGCTCACCGGGCCCGTACAATACGCGGATGCGGCAAACCCTTCCGTGAAGGTGATTTTTCAAGGGCCCATGGGCAATCTTGTCCCCGGCGAATCTTATGGGGTTGAAATTACCATTTATGACAAGAGCGTCATCATCGACCCCAGCGTGACAATAACGCTTGAGAATTCGGTGGGGGACCCGGTGGTCTTCGATGACCTCGTTCTGGGAGAGGGGCACTATTTAGCTTCCTTCATTGCGCCTGATGCTTTTTATCTCATCCTCAAGGTTTCGGGCACCGTTTCGGGCAATTCTTTCGAAGATAGTTATTACCTGGGAGTAATGGGTGAAGGGCTTGATGTGGAGGTCACCGGCCCCGTGGAGGCGTATTCTCCCGGGGACGACATGAAAGTGTTTGTTGAAACGACGATGTACGGAGAACGGATAAATACGGAAACCCTGACAGTTAACTTCGATGGCAACACTGGAACGAAATCGGTCCTGGGGCTAGGGAAATTCATGTACGAATACCGCGTCCCCGCCTCGATAAAGGAATCAACAAAAATCGAAGTGTATGCCGAAGCGACCCTGGGAACCGACGTGGCATATGATTACCAACACGTAAACGTGGACGTAATGAACGTATATTTTGAAAAAGTGAGCGTGGACAATCGGACGGCTGATTTTTTCCTGCACGTTTCCAATCTCGCAGGCCAGCCCATCGGTGGGGCCACGGTTTTCCTTGAGTATTCATATTATGACGAAGTTCTAGAGATGTCTTTCACCAATGAACTGGAGGGCATAACCGACGACTCGGGAAGGGTAGCCTTCACCGCGACGTACAAGGCAGAATGGAACATCGATTTTGATGGGTATGTGGTCAAGGGAAACCAGAACCAGACCATTGACGGCAACGTATTCATCTCTGACGATTATTCTACTTCCGGCCCCAACCGCGAAATGACATATCTAGGAGAGGGGTTCGAAACCGGGGCCCAGTCCTTCGCGTTCCAGTACGTTGACCAGAACGGTTCGGGCTTGACTGACAAAACGGTCTATTGGTATCTCCAATATCATCGGTCGGAGAACAATTTCCAGCCCTATCGGGTATTTCTTGAAGCAGGAGAGGCGTTGACGGACGCGAACGGAAAAATATACCTTAACGCGGAAATACCCTCTGATGCCAATTCCTTGAATTTCGTATTCCACATCCGATTGGATTCGGGGTCTTACCTCTACGACCAAGACGATGATTTCTATTTGGACCCCCAATACGTTTACATATACAACCTGAACGACGGAATTGCCTCCAGTGAAGAAATATTCATTGACCCGGACACGCTTTTTCTAGGAGAGTCCTTTAACGTATCCGCTGAGATTTCCTCATTGTCGGGAAACAGCGTCGTTTGCGGCCTTTTCCCCGGTGACATCGGATTTTACGACATCTCCGAAGCCGATTATGGCGAAAAAGACGTGGAGTGGTGGGGATGGCATCGGCCTACGTCGGTCACCTGGATGGATGTGGATGGAACCACGTGTTCCGCTTCGTTCGCCGTCCCGGCCAACCTGGAAGAGGGAGGAACGTTCACTCTATTCGTCGTGGTATTCGATGAGAACGGGGAGCAGGCGGAATACAAAAAAATACTCCTCACAGAGGGTGTTCCGTATTCCGGTGATGGTAAGACCGACGCCGATTCCGATGACACCTTGGTATGCATGACCATTTTGTTGCCGGGAAGCTTCTTGGTAATGGGCGGATTGTTCATGGGTTTTCGGAGAAAGAAATCTTCCGGACGGTTCGCCGAATGAGAGATGCCGAAGGTAAGCGGTAAAAGGCAATCCCTCATGTCAATCATTGGAGGGAACAAGCATATAGAAGCATGGAAAAATCATCATGTCAATCATTGGAGGGAACAAGCATATAGAAGCATGGCGGGGTGGTAAGGGCAATCACATTCGAAACGTTTCTTGAAGGGAACAAGCATTTAGAAGCATGGCGGGGAGGTAAGGGGAATAACCTAGCACTCATTCTTATTCACCTAATGATTTTTTCTTTGCGTAGTGCTCACGAACGAGCACATGAAAATCATGCATGGAGAAATCATCATGTCAATCATTGGAGGGAACAAGCATATAGAAGCATGGCGGGGTGG
>CAZPOY010000003.1:32057-39614 GCA_964588345.1 uncultured Thermoplasmata archaeon | reverse complement strand
GGTCTTAGTCGTATTTTCTTTGAAAATCCTCCTCTCGGTGACCGCATTTTTTCAAAGGGATTGAAAAAATTGCGTTGCCTACGCCTTAGGGGGTAGTATCTCTGCTTGCACCCCAATCTTGACACGTCAAACTTAGGCTTCACACGACTTTGACAGAAGAACAGTATTTAGTGTCAAAGTCACGTTGCTTTTTCTTTCTCCTCACATTGGCGTTTCATCGTGAACCCCACTAGTGACAAGGAATTTAGAAAGGACATAATCGTGGAATTAGACAAAATAAAAACCATTCTCGGGCTCGGAGTCCAAGTACTTTTTTAAAGCGTCTCCAGCTGATTAATGAGATTCCAAATAGTGGTCCTGCCGTGAAGAGGGATGTTCGGGTCGTTGGCCAGTTCGTCCAAAAGGAAAATGGCAGAGGCCTTCCTGACGTCAAGGGGCTGTTCTTTGTTCTCCAAAATGTTTTTTGCTTCGGAAGCTCCCCGGCGAATATTTCTCGGAACCGACGTGTCCTCGGTGAGATTGTCCAAATAATCCAATATGTGTTGCAATTGATCCTTTGAATTCATATTATCTACTCCTTATACGTCGTTACAACTAGGAGAGTCTTGGTATCCTTTATGCCCTCTATGGGTGCCAGCTCCCTGAGGACGAATTCCTTCAAACCGGCGTAATTGCCAAAATTCGCCTTGGCCACGATATCCGTGTCCCCGGTGACCAGAAAGCACTCCTTGATGATATCGAATTCGGCAATCTTGCTTGCTATGACGTCCGCATCCTTCGTGTCGACCTTAAGTGTGATTATGGCCGTCACATTATCATTTCCGTAATACTTGCTTAGGTCTTGGTCGAACTCTTGATTTTCCTTCGTCATGGCATACCCTCCGGGCAATTGAGTTGGGGAGAAGGGATAATAACGCCGGTTAAAAGAATTTCCCTATTTTTTCAAAGTCCTTCACTTAAAATGTCGGTGATGTCCCTTCCGGTGAATGCATCAGCCCGGGCAGCCAATACGATTTTGTTGGCGAGAACCCTGGCAGCCCTTCCACGCTGAGACCGCGTTTTCTTGTGAACGTACGGATGCTGGAATATTATGCCGTGCTTAGGTGGTTTCGTCCCTCGTTTTTTATGCTTGAACAGCGCTTTTTCGGCTCCCAGTACTTGTATCTTGCTTGAGTGCGTCATGGCAAGTCCCCGTATACCTCCCGTATAATCCATCAGCCGAGCGCCAATGAGGGGCCCTGCAATGGTCGAGACGTTGAAGAAGTTCTTTTCCATGAGCGATTCGAGTTCCTCGTCCGCTTTTTTCAGGTCCAATGCCATGGCATTTACGGTATTGGCCAGTTTCTTCATCTGCTCGCGCTCCCCGTCGAATATGTTGCTGAAATGAGTCGGGTCCAACCCCTTCTCCTCGAATTTTTTCTCGTATTCGTCGGTGGCAAGCATCTCCGTAAAGCCTTTCAATCCCGATGCACCTGGATAGACTTCCTCCACCCAACTGGCCAAGCGGTCGAAGAGGGAGTTTTTCACGTCCAGAAGGTCGTCCCGGTAACGGACCAGCATTATGGCGCTCCGGTCTTCCTTTCTTTTGCTAAAAATCGCCTTTTCCGCAAGCTTCATGTTCGCTTCCTGGAGAAGGGGCATTCCGAAACCGTACTTCCCCGGGTCCAATTCAGGCGGTTCCCCTGGGTCGAAGGTTCCTCCCAGCCCCTCCAAACGGTTTTCATGAACGAGCAATTCGTCTTCACCTCTGGCCAATCTCTTTTCTTCTCGAAGGGTCTTGCCCTTTCTCATGATGCCAAGTTTCTCAGCAAGCACTCCAGGGTCCTTTTCGAAGAGGACCTTTTTAACTATCTCATTCTCGTCGAAAAGAAAGACACCGAACCATGTCGTAACAAGCTTCTTCATGCAAATGGACCAGAAATGCCATTGCATTAATAACTTTCTTTCACCAAAAAGAGTAATACCTTTGAAAGATATTGCTAATTGAGGAATGACCATGGAAATAACCTCGACCCACATCTGGATAATTCTCGGTGCATTCATAATTCAAAGCATTGCCTTATGGATAATCACATACCTTGTCTGGCGCTCCTATCAAATGAAGGTCCAGCAGAAGAAGGACGATGACCGGAAGCGTGATGAAGACCTGCGGGACAAACAGGATTGAGAAAACTCATGGACGTCACTTTTCTGGGAACCGGCGGCAGCTATCCCTCCACGGACAGGAACGTATCCGCCACGGTAATAAACCACCACTCAACGCAGATACTTCTGGATTGCGGAGAAGGCACCCAGAGACAATTCATGCAAAGCAACCTGAGCTTCATGAAGACCTCGCACATTTTGATATCCCATTATCACGGCGACCATTTTCTAGGACTCCCCGGACTCATCCAGTCCATGGCGTTGAACGGTAGAGAAGACCCTCTGTACATACATGGACCCAAGGGTCTGAAGGAACTTGCCCTCTCCCTGATGTCCCTGGGCTATTTCAATGCAACTTTCGATGTATTTACTCATGAGGTGGAATCCGGCGAAACGTTTCCTGCGGGAAATATGAAAGTGAAGGCGGTCATGGCGGACCACTCGGTGCCCAATCTGGCATATCGGATAAACGCTCCGGAAAAACCAGGCAAATTCAACAAGAAAAAAGCCCTTGAACTGGGCATCCCCGAGGGCCCGCTCTTTGGAAAGCTCCAGAAGGGCGAAAGCATCGTGGTGGAAGGACGGACGATAGAGCCCGAAGAAGTCATGGGAAGCAGGCGCAAAGGGGTTTCACTAGTCTATTCAGGGGATACCAAGCCATGTGAATCCGTCCAGGAACTGAGCAGGGGGGCGACGGCATTGGTCCATGAAGCGACGACATTGGACGACCTTAAGGAGAAGATGGATGCATACGGCCATTCAACGGCAGCGGGGGCGGCCAAGTTGGCAAAAGACGCAGGTGTGGGAAGGTTATTCCTTGTACATCTTTCGTCTAGATACAAAGATGGCAAAGCGCACATAGCCGAGGCAAGTGACATTTTTTCAAACGTGGCGGTTCCGAAGGACTTTGACCATTTCCGCATCTCTTGAAACATCAAAACACCAAAAAGCATTTATTCAAATCCATTAATCCCAATCATCTCAATGGACGTGTCAAAAGTGGAACGGAACATCAACATCGAAGAACTGCAGATGCCACCGATAGAGAAGCAGGGTGTGGAGATAGTAGAGAGGAAAGGTCAGGGACACCCTGATTCCATGGCAGACGGATTGAGCGAGTCGGTCAGTAGGGCTCTTTGCAAGATGTATAAAGAGCGCGAAGGGATAATCAAGCATCACAACACCGACGAAACCCAGATAGTGGGAGGCCATTCCAATGCGATTTTTGGAGACGGCGAAGTAACCTCTCCTATTGGAGTCATTTTGGTGGGGAGGGCAACGCCAAGCTACCTGGACAAGGGCACGGGGAAAGAACGCCCCTATCCGTACAAAATAGCAGCGTATGAAGCAGCAAAAGAATACCTTCAGAAAACCGTCCATCATCTCGATGTTTACAAGCATGTCAAATGGGACGTTCTCATAGGCAAAGGGTCCAAAGATCTCACTTCGGTGTATGACACGAGCAAGCAGAACGCCAACGACACGTCTTTTGGCGTGGGCTTTGCCCCATTTTCAGAAACCGAAACGATAACCTTCGAAACGGAACGACTCATCAACAGGACCCTGAAAAATAAATACCCACAGGTTGGCGAGGACATCAAGGTAATGAGTTATCGGCAGGACGACCGAATTAAAATGACCATTGCAGCTGCCATGGTTTCCAGCGAATTGTCTTCAGTGGACGAATACCTCGAATCCTTAGCCAGCATCAAAGAGGAAGTGGCAAAATTCATCACGACGAAGACCGATAGGGATTTTTCTTTAGACGTCAACACAGCGGACATTCCCGAAGAAAATACTTATTACCTCACGGTGACGGGCACATCTGCAGAAGCCGGCGACGACGGTTCGGTGGGGAGGGGCAACAGGGCGAATGGCCTAATAACTCCCTTCAGGCCCATGAGCATGGAAGCTTCGGCGGGCAAAAATCCCGTAACCCACGTGGGCAAACTCTACAACATCCTCTCGAACAAGGCGGCCAACCGGGTAATCGACGAGATGGGCGACTGCATTGAGGAGATACACATATTCATGCTTAGCCAGATAAACAAGCCGATAGACGACCCCCAGATAGCTTCGGTAAGAATCATACCAAAAGGCTGCACCGTTTCAGACGTTGCAGCGGATGTGAGGTCCATAATTGACGAAGAGGTGGCAGGTATCCACAAGCTCACCGATGAATTTGTCGCAGGAAAACACAACGTGTTCTAATGTCGCCTGGTCCAGCCCCCGAATACCAAGAGCGTCATTTTCCTTGGGCCACGTACCTGCTGGCAACGGAAGGGCCTATGGGTAGAGGAAAATTGTCAAAAAGAATGGGACTTGGTATGGGCACGGTTCGCACATTGATGAATGTGATGAAGAAGGAAGGGTTGATTAAAACGACGGCCAATGGTGCCATTCTTACCGGTAAAGGTGAAAAAACATTCCCCCATGGCAAACGGATTTTCGTTGAAAAAGGGATTCAGCCCTTGACCGTTTCCGAACACGGCAAGGGGATGCTGTTGCGAGATTTCAAGGGGCAGCCAAAACCTCTGGAAATAAGGGATGCTGCCGTGGTATGTGGAGGCACTGGGGCAACTACGTTGGTGGAAAAGGAGGGTGTGTTCGTTTTTGACCCACCCATGGATGTAGGTCCGAAGGTGAAAATGGCCATGAGAAAATTATCGGGGGACCTAAATCCGAACAAAGGGGACATTCTCATCATAGTCTCGGGTGATTCACTCATGTCTGTCGAATCGGCCATTTGGGGCGTTTTCGCCCGCCTTGCCAAAGAAGCATAGTCCTCCGATATGCTTTTCTATTCCGTGCCGATACGAGTGTTTGATAATATGCGCCTATTTCTCAAAGCAGAACTGGGATTCAGCGACGATTTAAGCAAAGCCAAGGAAACCATAATAGAAACGGTGACCGAGTCCAATTCAACGATTCTTACCAAGGGCGCACCGGAAGGGAAGTCCCCAACGGCAGAAGTAACGACCATCAATGGTGACAAAGTACGCATCGACATCACATCGGGGAGGCACGTCCGGGCCCACGAGGCGTTATTGCGCTTGAAAAAGACATTGGCCCAAAAGGTAGGCAAGGAGCATCATATCGGCGTTCGGGACGTAAAGGTTCTTGAATACTCCGTGGAATTCGAACTGGAAAAAGAGCCCTTGGAACCCGTTTCCGTGCCTTTTGCAAAGGAGGTGGATTTCCAAGGGAGGAGATGCCGCATCCTGCTGGAAGACCTAGACAAGAAGGCCCTGAGTCGAAATTACATGGACCGAATGGTCAAGAGGATACAGGAGAAAGTTGATGCGCAATTCTACGAAGGCAAGGGTGAATACTGGGAAGAGATGTGGTATTCCGGCGAGAAGGAATCTGCTTGGAAAAAGGACCCGACGGAAGTGATGGTCGAAAAGAACTGGATAAAGCAGGGCCCCACCAAGGGCAAATGGTTCTTCTATCCGCAGTTGGCCAAGGTCATGAGGGTGATGGAGAGCATTGCAATGGAGGAGATGCTGAAGCCCCTGAAATTTCAGGAAATCATCCAGAGTCACCATGTCCCTTTCGACATCTGGGTCAAGTCCGGACACATGGCGGGCATCGCCAATGAGGCATATTACGTGTGCGAGCCAAAAACTCGGGACGTCAAGGAATGGGAGCGGTTTTATGACCTTCTCAAGATAACGGGAGAAGTGCCCCGGGATGAACTGGAAAAGATGGTCACGGGGCCCCGGGCAGGGATTTGTTACGCACAATGTCCCCCGATGTACTGGGCTTTGCAGGGAGAAACGCTCTCTGATGATGACCTGCCTCTTCTTTTAATCGACAGGTCGGCCAATTCCAACAGATACGAATCCGGAGGAAGGCATGGGATGGAGCGGGTGGACGAATTTCACCGTCTGGAACCGATATACATCGGAACCCCAAAGCAGCTGGTTGACCTTCGAGAGAGGATGATAGCACGCTACAAGCACATATTCAACGAAATACTTGACCTGGAATGGCGCATGGCGTGGGTCACCCCTTTTTACATGCAGCAATCGGGTCTTGCTGGCATCGAGGAGACCGAGGAGAAGGTAAAGGGCACCATCGACTTTGAGGCCTACATGCCTTATCGTGGTTCAAGAGAAGAAAGCGAATGGCTTGAGTTCCAGAACCTTTCCATCGTCGGCGACAAATTCATTTCCGCCTTCAACATAAAATCTCAGGGTGCAGAACTCTGGTCCGGCTGTTCAGGCATTGGGCTTGAGAGATGGACGGCGGCGTTCCTGGCACAAAAGGGTCTGGACCCGGAGAAATGGCCGGAGGCCTTTAAGGAGCGGTTCGGAGATATGCCCGAAGGCGTGCAGTTCTATTGAGGTAATGACCAAAAGTTATACATATAACAAGCGTTTTCCCATCAAAACCCGTATGGGTAACATTAGAGTCCAGGATGGTTCTCATGGCTCAGAAAAGATCACGCGCAGCAGCAAGAAAGGTAAGAGACAAGTGGAAATCCAAAGCATGGTATCAGGTAAAGTCACCTGACATGTTCAACAGGAAGGTAATAGGCGAGATACCGTCCAGCGAACCGGAGAATCTCAATGACAGGGTCATAAGTTCTACCCTTCAGGAGCTAACCGGGGATTTTTCGAAAAGCCACATAAAGGTGTCCTTCAAGGTTTACGAGGTGCGGGGAAGCACCTGCTACACCAAATTCATAGGCCATGACCTTACCTCGGATTACATCCGACGGCTCACAAGGAGAAAAAGGTCCAAGACTGACGGCGTCTTTGAAATTGAAACCAGAGACAAATACCTCATACGCGTAAAGCCGATGGCCATCACCGATACCCGCATTCAATCATCTCAGCAGAATGGCATCCGTAAGAAGATGCAGGAGACCATCGAAGAATTTTCCGAGATGACGCATTCCGAATTCATTTCCAACATGCTTTCAGGTGAACTAAGCAAGAAGATAGCCAGGAACGCCAAGATAATTCATCCTCTTCAGAGGGTTGAAATAAGGCGCTCGGAAGTTCTCAGGCACGGTGAACTCCCCCCCATTATAGAAGAAGATGAGGAAGAGGAAAAAGCCGAAGAGGAAAAGGAAGAGGGGGCCGAGGAAGAAATTGAAGGAGAGGAAATAGGAGAAGGCGTCCTTGAAGAAGAAGCCGAAGCCGAGGAAGAAGAGATGAAGCTCGAGGAAAAGGCAGAGGTAGAAGCTGAAGAGATGCTCAAGGAAGAAGCCGAAGAAGAATAATTCCTCATTGCAACAATTTATCCAATCATTATACGCAAGTAGAAGAACCGAGGTGGTTCGAACAAAAATCATAGATTTTTGTGAGATAACCTCGGCGAGTATAAGCCCATAAATGTCAAGCTGAGGTGGCTGGAGCGAAAACGTAGTTTTTGCGACTTAACCTCGGCGAGTATAAGCCC
>CAZPOY010000003.1:7072-31957 GCA_964588345.1 uncultured Thermoplasmata archaeon | reverse complement strand
AAACCCCGTCCTCGGCATTTTTCATTTTTTTGAAAAATGACTAGGGGTTTGAACCGTAGGTTCACGAGCAAAGCGTGTCTTTGCGAGTAAGACCAACGAGTTTTCCGAGTTGGTTGTAAACCCCGTCCTCGGCATTTTTCATTTTTTTGAAAAATGACTAGGGGTTTGAACCGTAGGTTCACGAGCAAAGCGTGTCTTTGCGAGTAAGACCAACGAGTTTTCCGAGTTGGTTGTAAAACAGGTCTATCGTCTTCGAGCCGCGTACATAGATACGATAACGAAGGCAAGTCCCATCATTAGGGTTCCGCAGGTGCAATTCAAAAAGCAGCAATCGTCGCTTACCCAGCGGATGCCCCAGTCGGACCCACCGGACCAGTTTTCATCTCCGGTATAAATGTCCAGTTTATCGGTTGCCTCTTGGGGATTGAGATACATCAGACTCATGCTTATAACTAGCAAAACCAACACGGCCAGTGATGAAACCACCATCAATTTTTTCATTTTCGTTCCTCACATTTTAGATTATTCCGAAGTATTTAATCGTTTGGGAAATGAAGTTGTGAATCGAAGGCAAGTCATCATCAAGGCCCAATGGTCCAACTGCAGTCCGACGTCACGTGTATCCAGTATCCTTCACCGGAAAGCAGTAAGTCGGTCTCATCGAGATAACCCAGACGATAAGGGTCCGAAGCGCTGTAGCCCATAACCATGTCGTAGGGTATGCCTGAAAGAGATTCAGAAACGGACCTGTTTGTCATCGATGGATAGCTAACTAAATTCCATCCGGCTTTCAGCTGAATTTCCTGAGCATCGAACCATGACAAGCCGAATAGCGACAGGGTGACGTTTTCTTCGGTGACGTTTATCCAGTATCCACCGGAAGCACTCAGTTGGTTAAGGTCCGAAAGCCAAAATGGGGCTTTCTTAAGATGGATTTCCCATAATTTCGAAGATTCGTTGTATCCCATCACCTGGTCATATTTTCCGTCGATGGGACGTAATACGTCAGCCAGGGACCAGTTGGTCTCGTTCGTGGGAATGGAGATTAAATTCCAGCCTTTGTGCAATGTGATGTTCATTATTGGGTTTGTCGGTTCCATTAGCGGCAAACGGTCGTAATTGGGTATCCATGGTATTTCGTATTCGGTATCGCCGTAACCGTCGGAGCCGGGCTGGTCCTGCAGTTCCCCAGAATAGATGTCCTTTCCGGTGTAGTCCGACCAGTAATTGCCTCCCCAGGAATAATTGCCATACCAGCAATTGGTGAAATCTTCGTCGTAGGCCTGCACGGTGTTTTCGATGAAATCGTTCCTGATGATTATGTTGTTTCCTGCTTCAAGCCTGAATCCTTCGCCGTTGAATGAAACTGTATTGAAGAGGAACCATCCATCCGTAGAAGTCGAACCGATTCCCCTGTTTTCGTTTTGGGCAATGACGTTTTCGTATACGAAGCAATTTGTTGAATTTCTGAGCCGAAGTCCGTTGAAATTCTTTCTGAGAGAATTTTCATAAATGTCCGAATCATCTGACATATAAAGGTAGACCGCTTCATCGCAGAATGTAACGTCGTTCCGGTAAAAGTTACAATTCCCGGAGTAATGACACTCAATTCCTTGTGTAAAGTTCGTAACGGTGTTGTCATACACCTCAGTGATGTCCGACGAGTCGATGTAGATGCCCCATATCCCATTGCTCAAATCGTTTCCAGTAACGTCGCAACGGTAACAGAAAGATTCGAGGTAGAGGGATATCTGCGGGTGGTTTTTCAACGTATTGTTTGAAACGGCAATGTATTCGCTGGAATGAAGGTATATCCCTCGGGATTCTCCGGATTCCACCACGCAGTTTTCGACTGTGCCGTTTCCTGCATTTCTTATCTGGATGTTGGCATTCTGGTAATACGTGTTGAACATGCCCGAAGCGTTGTGAACGCGGCAATCGCGGATTACGAAATAATCCGTGGTGTTGCCGACGTAAATCCCGCATCCTTCATTTGTTGCGTCGATGTTCCATTTTTCTATCACCCAGGGATTATCGGAAGAGCCGTTTCCTCCGGTAACACCGTGATTCGCATCAAAGTCCACGTTGGAATTTATGCGAATGGGAATGAAATTGATGTATTCGTAGGCATCCTCGAACTGCTCAAAGGGAATCATGAGGGGATAATTGTCGACTGCGCCCGATGTTCCAGACAAGATGAAATTCGTGTCACCCATTCCGTCGCTTCCGGAAATGTCCTGGCCGGGTCCGCTGAAGATATCGGTCCCCGAATAGTTGTCCCAGTAATTGCCACCGCCGGGGTAACCGTCGTCCCACTGGTGGGAACCTGTGTCGTATCCGTGGACGGAGTTATTGAGAAAATCGTTGTGGTATATGCGGGTTCCCGACCCACCCAAGATTCGAAGGCCGTAATTGTTGTCCTGGAATACATTCTCTTCTATCAATCCGTCGTTCATGGACGATGCATCGATGCCCTGCGATTGAGTTCCCCTTATCTCGTTTCCAATTATTACGAGACGGTCCCCCTCCTGAACCTTGATTCCATCGTTCCCGGTGCAGTTTATGACGTTATTAACAAACGTGTTGTCATGGGATTTATAGAGGTCGAAACCCCTGCCAGAGCAGTTTTCAATATTATTGCCATAAAAAGAACCATTGCTGGAACGACTTAGGTCGACGAACGTATCCACGTCCCATGCCTGGTTGTTCGATACATTGGTGAAATGGGAGTAACTAATGCTGAAAGCGGTGTTGTTTTTGATGATGTTGTTCACCGCCGTTGTTCGATTGCACATGAAAAACATACATGCGCCCATCATTTTTTTTCCGAAAAAATTGTCATGGATTGTGCAATCGTCCGAAAATGCCAACTGGAACAACCGATAGCCAACGGATAGATTTAGGTTTTTTGCGGTCATGTTGTCCGATTCCACGAGTATCAATTGGCCTGCATCTAAAGGAACGTCCATTCCCGAAACATTTTTCCGATAATATATTGCATTGCCACCGAGGGTGTTTGAATCGTCTATGTCGTGGGTGTTCCAGTATTTCCGGTATCCGCCTTGTAGCTGAATCCCCCCGTCGCTAAAGGTATTGTTGTTAACGGTTGCGTTCATGGAACTTATGATGAGCAGGCCCTGGTACGATGCGAAATCACACCCTACTGAAGAGATGTTCTCGGAAAAATAAAATAAGACGCCACCGCTATAGTGAGTTTGGAAAGATGTGTTCGCCAGGGATATGTTGACGGAATTGGAGATTTGTGCTTCGTAGTAATTATACCCGGAGAATGTACAGGATTCAAACGCAATTCCATGAGAACTTTCGGCATAAACACCGTAATTCCCATCAAGAAAAGTCGTATTCTCGACTGCTCCGTTCTCAGATAAATACAAGAATAAACCTGCATTTTGCGCGTATGGTCCGGTATTCAAAGTAGCATTTCTCAACGTGCAGTCCTTTATGAGGAAGTGGTCTGTCGTGTTGCCGACGTATATGCAGTTTCCAGCATGAGTTCCATCAATGTCGTGTCCCTGGATGAGCCAAGGATTTCCTTCGGTGCCGTTTCCTCCCGTAACGCCGTGTTCCTCATCGAAATCCGCATTGGAATTTATCCGTATGGGCTTTCCCGGAATATATCCCGGTTCAACATATTCCATGAAGGGATATCTGTCGTACTGGCTGTTGGGCGGTACGTATTGCCCCGTGTCCCCGAAACCATCGCCACCGGGGTAATTCTGATTGGGCCCAGATTTGTTGTCCCATCCTGAATAGTCGTCCCAGTAGTTGCCTCCGAGGGGGTATGGCCGGTTCCAGTAATTGCCGTAATTGCAGTTGTCCGATGCGTGGCTCGAACAATTGAGAAAATTATTCTGGTAAATCTCGTTGTATTCCGAATCCACTAGCAGAATGGACCCGTTGGGGTTGCTTGAGACGTGATTGTATTTTATGATGTTCTCCCAGCAATCTACATAGAGATATATTCCAACGTCATTTAGATAAACTTCATTGGTAGATAAGGTATTGTTCTCCGTTAAATCCAAACTGCCCATGAATGCATATGATGTGAAGTAAATCCCATAATTTTGGTTGAACGAAACGTTATTCTCAAGGATTGTGTTGTTGTTGGATTCCCTGAAAACCATCCCTGCAGAATTTTCTTGAACGGTGTTGTTGAAAACGACATTTCCATGGCAATGGGTGTCAAGGTATAATCCGTATGAATTTTTTACCAGGCGGTTGCTCATAATTTCGTTATTTTCGCAGTTGCTGTAAAGATAAATCCCGTAATCATTGTTGTCGAACAAATCATTGTCCTCAATCCGATTTTCGTTGCTTAGACCAGTCAGATGAATGCCATGGTCGAAATTCGAACTCGCGTTGTTTCCTATGATGACATTTCCTGATGATTCCTCCAGAGAAACGGCCCCGACACTCCCCATTCCGTAAGCGCCGGTTTCCTGAACAAGATTATGCAATACGTCTATATTCGAACTTCCTTCGATTCTAATTCCATGGTATTCTGCGCCGATAATTTCATTGTTCCTTATGGTTGCGTTCTGGACTAAATTGAGTTCGATGCTTTTATTGCATGAATAGATGGACGAATGTTCAATGATTGCGTTGTCTGAGAGAAGAAAAACCCCCGTATCGGCGTAATGAATCGTGCAGTTGTCAATATGAAGATGCGAACCGCTTTGAGAATCAACACCACCCCACTTTTGTCCGGAATAAGAAGGGTCTATGGTTAGATTTGCACCGCTGCAGGTGAGATTGCTTCCAAGGTCCAAGCGCAATGGGGCTCCAGGTCTGAAATACACCGTTTCCCCTTTTGAAATGTCCAGCGTCGCTCCGTTTTGAAGCACCAGCCCTGCAGAATCGGTCACCTGATAAATCCCCGAACCAAGGTCGTTCACTTCCGCATAGTTGCTTGCCAGGAGAGACATTGTCCATGACCCGGAAGGGACGTCAAGACCATGCGCATTGTCCGTGGACCAGTTGATTACGGTAAAAGAACCTATGAGCAAGATTGTCACCAAAAATACTACTATTTTTTCCTCTTTCATCTTATCCCCTCATCAAAATTTTTCTACATACGAATATTAAAAACATCGTATAAAACAGTTTTTAAATGAATGACAATCATGGATTATCTCACCAATTTCGTAATAAGCATTCATAACTCCATTGGCAATTGTTCTTCATTGTTCCTCGACAGAAAAGCTAGCGGGCAATTCAAATCAAGTTTGAAAACATTTGTCGAATGCATCCAACATCCCTTTGAGGGGATTTCAACGACAGGCCCGCGGAGACGAGGAAAAAGCGTGTTTTTTCCGAGACTGACTCAAGGAGCATACAAGCATATAGAAGACCACTTGAGTCTAGCGGGCAATTCAAATCAACGATTTGATTTGAATGGGCCCGCGGAGATTTGAACTCCGGACCTCCCGGTTATCAGCCGGGTGCTCCAACCAGTCTAAGCTACGGGCCCAATAAGTGGAGTTAGAAAGATTAACCCGATAAAAAGGTTATGGGAAGGCCCGGGCAAAATTTGCAACAACCGGCACAAACCATATTAATTGAGAAGCCATTCCCTTGTCCGGTGCCAAGATGATAGAAATCCGCTTTCATGGTAGAGGTGGACAGGGCTCCGTCATAGCATCCAAGCTTTTGGCCGATGCAAACTTCCGAGAAGGCAAAGACGTTCAATCGTTTCCTTTCTTTGGAGTGGAAAGACGAGGTGCTCCCGTTACCGCTTATACCAAGATAGATACAAAGCCCATTAGAATAAAATCGGGGATATACAACCCCGACCACGTGATTGTGCTGGACCCTGCTCTTCTCGAAGTTGTGGACGTAACCGAAGGCATGAAAAAAGGAGGTACCGTCCTTGTCAATTACAACGGCGACCCACGAAAGAAGGCAGACCTCAGGGGAGACATATACTCCGTCAACGCAACGGACATCGCCATAGCCAACCAGTTGGGAAGCAAAACCGCACCCATCGTCAACAGTTCCATTTTGGGTGCATTTTGCAAGGTGTCGGGGCTCTTTTCGATGGATTCCCTTGAAAAGGCGATACGCAATCTTGCTCCTGCCAAGAAAGACCAGAACGTGAAAGCGGCGGAAATGGCTTATGAACAAGTAAAGGAGTGGAGCTGATAACATGGCAGAAAATACATGCGACGAGATACCGATTACGACTATTTGCGATGTGCCATCCGATGAGAACAAGACCGGTTCCTGGCGAACGTATCGCCCGGAAATCGACCTTGACAAATGCATCAAATGCTTCATATGCTGGAAGTTTTGCCCCGATGTATCAATCGACATAAGCAAGGGCCATCCCGAGGTGGATTTTGACCACTGCAAGGGGTGCGGCATATGTGCCAACGAATGTCCCGTAAAATGCATTGAAATGGTATTGGAGGTGGAAAAATGAGGACGACCATGACCGGCAACGAGGCATGTGCCTATGGCGCAAAACTCGCAAGAGCCGAAGTCGTTGCCGCTTATCCGATAACGCCGCAGACATCCATAGTAGAAAAGATAGCGCACTTCGTTTCCAATGGCGAGATGAAATCCCAGTTCATAAAGGTGGAATCGGAACATTCCGCCATGGCAGCATCCATAGCGGCGTCCAATACTGGTGCAAGGGCCTTTACGGCCACTTCATCTCACGGACTCGCGCTGATGCACGAACTTCTCATGTGGGCAAGCGGTGCAAGACTCCCCATCGTAATGGGTGCGGTAAACCGGGCAATGGGTCCGCCGTGGTCGGTATGGGCTGACCATCAGGATACCATGGCAGAAAGGGACACGGGCTGGATGCAGTTCTACTGTGAATCCAATCAGGAGGTCTTGGACACGATTCTCATGTCATACAAAACGGTTGAGAACCATGACGTTCTCATTCCTGCCATGATTATAGAGGATGCCTTCATTCTCAGCCATACCTCCGAGGCCGTTGACGTGCCAGAACAGCAAATGGTGGACCAGTATCTACCTTCATTCGACCCGGCTTTTAAACTAGATGTCGAAGATCCCAAGGCATTCGGTTCGCTGGCCATGCCAGACGATTACTACGAGTTTAGATACAACATTGGGCGGGCCATGTCCAAATCCAGGGACGTTTTCCTTAAGGCCGAAAAGGAGTTCGAAGAGATTTTCGGTAGGTCATATGGTGGGCTTCTGGATACATACCGCTGCGATGATGCGGAAGTCGTTCTCATAGCAATGGGAACAATCGCATCCACCGCCAGAGAGGTCGTGGACCGGCTTCGCGAGAAAGGTAAGAACGTAGGAGTAGCCAAGCTCAGGGTGTTCAGGCCCTTCCCCACGAAGGAACTGCGTGAACTGGCTTCAAAGGTCCACACCATCGGCATACTGGACAGGTCTTACACTTTCGGAGAACGAGGCCCCGCTGGCCAGGAAGTAAAAGGCGCCCTTTACGGCGTAGCCAACCCTCCACTGATGAAGGATTACATTCTGGGTCTAGGCGGAAGGGACATCACGCCGGAGATTCTTGAAATGATATATGACGACATGTACAAAGTGACAAAAGAAGGATTGGACCGTGAGGTAGATTGGGTAGGCCTAAGAGACGGGACAGGGAGGTGGTCCTGATGGGAAAACTCACCATCCCCGAAGAAGAATACATGAGACCAGGTCACGTCGCGTGTTTGGGATGCGGTGCAGCCCACGCCATGAGATACCTTCTCAAAGGCCTGGGCGAGAGAACCATCGTATCCATCCCCGCCTGCTGTTGGGCCGTTATTCCCGGCATCTGGCCCAGACAGAATCTCAAAGTGCCGCTCCTCAACACGGCTTTTGAAACAACTGGGGCATCCATTTCAGGGATAAGGGCCGCCCTCGATGCCAAGGGGATAGAAGATGTAAGCGTGGTAGGTTTTGCCGGGGACGGCGGAACCGCTGACATTGGCATCCAAGCACTGTCTGGTGCACTGGAACGGCGCGAGAATGTCATTTACGTAATGTATGACAATGAAGCATACATGAATACGGGCATCCAGCGTTCGGGAGCAACGCCTCCGGGAGCATGGACCACGACGACGCCCGTAGGCAATACCCAGAACTGGAAGAAGGAGCCAAAAAAGGACATGATGAGGATCGTAGTGGCTCATGACATTCCGTATGCTGCCACGTTAAGCGTGGGTTATCCCGAAGATTTCATCAAGAAGGTGCAAAAGGCCAAGGAGATTGAGGGGCCTCGGTTCCTTCATGTATATGCTCCCTGTCCTACGGGATGGCGTTCGCTGCCCGAAAAGACCATTGAGATAGCCAAGATGGCCGTCACCTCCAGGACCTTTCCTCTTTACGAAGTGGAAAACGGTGCTTACAAGATAACCATGAAACCGAAGAAAACGCCGGTGAAGGAGTACTTGATGAGCCAAGGGCGTTTCAGGCATCTTCCCGTGGAATACATTGAGGAGATCCAGGAAACCGCGGACGAAAGCTGGGAAAAACTCCTGAAGATGGAAGAAAGGACTAAGGAGTGAAGCAGATGTCCGACCTTGTTCAAGCTGGAAAGGGAGCCAAGCAACTACTACTGGGCAACGAAGCGATTGTGAGGGGGCTCCTCGAAGGAGGCGTTGATTATGGGTCAAGTTATCCAGGAACGCCAAGTTCGGAGATAGGCAACACCCTTGAAGAGATGGCAAAAGAAGCGGGGATGTATTTCGAATACGCGACCAATGAGAAGGTTGCGTTCGAATCCGCAGCATCGGCAGCGGTGTCGGGGCTCCGCTCTTTCAGTGCAATGAAGCACGTGGGCCTCAACGTGGCCGCAGATGCATTCATGACCTTTGCATATGCGGGAACGAAGGGAGGTTTCGTGCTGATAACGGCAGATGACCCATCATGCCACAGTTCGCAGAACGAACAGGACAACCGGTACTATTCTGTGCTCTCCAATCTTCCCATGCTGGAGCCATCCACGCCCCATGAAGCCAAAGAGATGGTGAAGCAGGGCTTTGACCTTTCCGAAGAACTGGAACTCCCCGTGATTGTTAGAACCACGACCCGAATAAACCACGTTCGAGGCGTTGTCGAGTTTGGCGAGAAGAAGGCATTGCGCAAGAAAGGACGTTTCGAGAAAGACCCAAGCCGCTTCGTCACCGTTCCGGCCATCGCAAGGAAACGCCATCCGGTGCTTCTCAAGCAGATGGAAAAAGCCAAGCAAATATGCGAGAAGAGCGAATGGAATCACGTAGAGAAACTGGGCGACGGTGACCCGGAACTCCACATCATCGCTTCAGGCGCAGGTTACAATTACGCTTACGAAGAAATACGCAACCTAAACATTCCAGCCCTCATCTTAAAATTGGGCTTCACGCATCCGTTCCCTGAAGACGTCGTCAGCACTTTCATAAAGGATGCCAAGAGGGTGTTGGTGGTCGAAGAACTCGAACCCTATCTGGAAGAACGCATCTCAGCCATCGCCAAAGACGTTAATTCGGAACTGGAAATACTGGGCAAGAGGTCGGGCCATTTTTCCCGGCTCTATGAATATTCGCCCGATGTCGTAAGGAAAGCCCTCTCGAAGATGGATTATCCCGTCAAGTTCAACAAGAACGTGGCCGTTTCGATGAAGAACATTGAATTGCCTAGTCGCCCTCCTGCTCTTTGCGCGGGCTGCCCCCATCGTTCCACCTATTATGCCGTGAACAAGGCGCTAAAGAACAAGAAGATAAAGAAGGAAGACGCAGTATTTTCCACAGACATCGGTTGCTACACGCTAGGGATACAACCGCCCCTTTCCACAGCGGATTTCCTGCTATGCATGGGCTCGTCGGTGGGGACAGCAGGAGGTTTCTCCAAGGCAACGGACCAGAAAATATTCGGTTTCATCGGCGATTCGACATTTTTCCATGCAGGCGTTCCAGGATTGATATCGGCTGTCTATAACAAGCACGATTTCATCTACGTGATAATGGACAATAGGACCACGGCCATGACGGGCCACCAGCCCAATCCGGGGATGGGAAGGACTGCCATGGGAGAACCCACCGTGGAAGCCGACATAGAGAAGATATGCAAGGGTGTTGGCGTGGAATTCGTCGAAACGGTGGACCCTTACGACATCCCGAAGCTTACGGAAACCTTCGAAAAAGCTCTGGACCACGAGGGCATATCCGTTGTGATACCCAAGCACCCATGTGCGCTTTTGGAAATACGGGACATCAAGAAGGAGAAGGGAAAGTTGGATGCCTATTTCATTGACCCCGAGGTGTGCAAGCGATGCCATCTCTGCCTCAACACCTATGCGTGTCCGGCCATGTACAAAGGGGAAAACGGCAAGGACGTTCACATTGACGAAACCATGTGCGTGGGGTGCGGAACCTGCACTTTCGTGTGTCCTTTTGGAGCTATCAAGAAGAAAGAATGAGTTTTGTCATCTATCCTTTCTAGGAAAAATCGGACCGGCGGATGCCATTGGCAGGTTTTTATACCTGTAAAAACGTGTATAAACATGAAGTTTGGACGGAGCATCATCATGGTCGCCTTCGTAGTTGCGTTGGTCGTCATGCCCGGTTGCCTTGACCAAAACCCGCCGGCCGAGACCTACCCCGATGTAACTCGCCAAGAGAAAATACCTTCTGACATCGCGAAGCGAGGGCCCGAATCAGATGTTCATCCACCTATCCTGGTTTCGGGTGAATTCGAGGAACCAATGCCTCTGCCAGGTGCGGTCAACACCGCAGGAGCTGAAGATTCCCCCTTCATCCTGCCCGATGGCAATACGCTGTATTTTTTCTTCACGCCCGATGTGCGGGTTCAGCCGGAAAAACAGATACTGGACGATGTAACGGGCGTTTGGGCATCGTCAAAGGAGAACGGCACTTGGGCGGAACCAGAACGCGTGTGGCTGCAGGACCCGGGAAAACTTGCCTTGGATGGAGCCGTGAGCATTCAGGAAAATGAGATGTGGTTCGCTTCGGCCAGGGAAGGATACACGGGAGTGAACATGTTCACGGCGGAAAAGAAAGGCGGTCAGTGGAAAAACTGGCAATATGCCGGAGACCGATTGATGAAGGAAATCCAGATAGGAGAAGTTCACATCCACGGCGACGACCTTTATTTCCATTCGGACAGGGAAGGCGGTTTTGGAGATTACGACATCTGGAAGACCAGTCGTGAAAACGGCATTTGGACGGATCCATTGAACATCGAAACAGTCAATACGGATGCCATGGACGGCTTTCCCTTCATATCCTCAGATGGTAGCGAAATGTGGTTCACCAGAACGCACATGGGAACGCCGGGAATATTCCGTTCCGAGAATGAAAACGGAACCTGGGCCGAACCGGAACTGGTCGTCCACCAATTTGCCGGAGAACCCACGCTTGATGACCAGGGGAACCTCTATTTCGTCCATCATTTCTACGAAGGCGGCGTCATGGTCGAGGCGGACATCTACGTTGCATATCGAAAATAGACAGTGCCGGACAATTCTTTGCAACAAGGGGCAACAGATAAAATCCAGAACACCCTTTCTAGCAAAGGTGCGCAAAATGGAGTATCTGAAAAAAGAGGTCACGGAACCCTTTGACGAGATAGTGAAAAAAATAGAGGAGACCCTAGTCAAAGAGGGTTTCAGCCACATGATGACCAAGGATATCGACAAGATATTCCAAAAGCGGCTTGGCGTTGAAGATTATGACCGATATACGATGATACTCGCCTGCCATCCGAAGTATGCGAAAGCGGCATTGGATGCATCAAAGGACATGGGCTTAGTCTTCCCTTGCAGTTTCGTCGTTTACGATGAAGACGGAAAAACGTATGTGGCCCACATCTCAATAATGAAGATGGGCACCGCCCTGGGACTTGGACCGGAAGATGCTATGCAGCCGGTAATCGAGTGCACGGGGGAAGGCATTACGAAGGTTTGGGACCAGATATGAAATCAATATTCCTGGCGGCAATGAAAAAATAAAAGGAAAAAGAAGCAGGACTATCCCTGCTTCCTTTTTTCCATCTCTTCCTTCCTCAAATCCTTCCTTTTTATTTTACCAGAAAGAGTCTTTGGAAGTTCTTCGACGAAATCGATTTCTCGGGGGTACTTGTAAGGGGCCGTAACCTTTTTCACGTGGTCCTGAAGTTCTTTCACGAGTGCATCGTTCCCTTCGTGTCCCGGGGCCAGGATGATGTACGCTTTTACAATGTTGCCGCGCACGTCGTCCGGCACGCCAATGACAGCACTTTCGGCAACAGCAACGTGTTCTTGCAGGGCGCTTTCCACCTCGAAGGGTCCTATCCGGTATCCCGAGGCCTTTATGACGTCATCGGCCCGTCCAACGAACCAGAAGTATCCGTCTACGTCCTTGTATGCCTTGTCTCCCGTGTAATACCATTCGCCCCGGAATGCCTCTTCATTGGCTCCGGGATTCTTCCAGTATTCCTTGAGGAGTCCCGGCGGTTTTTCCGGAGTTATCTTTACGGCGATGTGGCCTTCTTCTCCCACGGGAAGAACATTCCCTTCGTCATCAATTATCTCAACGTCATGACCTATGGTGGGGAATCCCATGGACCCGATTTTTATCGGTTTGCACGGTGCGTTTCCCAGAAGAGCCACGCTCTCGGTCTGTCCGTAGTAATCGTATATTTTGAGCCCCGTTTCCTTTTCCCAGGCCTCGATGACTTCAGGGTTCAGCGGTTCTCCCGCGGAAAGAGCATGCCTCAAGTAAGATAGGTCCGCTTTGGAAAGATGGTCTCCGAGGATTAGCATCCGGTAAATCGTTGGGGGGGCGCAAAAAACCGTTATCCCGTATTTTTCCAGAATTCCAAGAACCACCGAGGGGTCGAACCTCCCTTTCTGGTTGAACTGGAGGACGCAAGCTCCGTAATAGAATTGTCCGAAGAATTTGCCCCAGGCGGTTTTGGCCCAGCCCGTGTCTGCAACAACCCAAATCAAGTCCGTGGATTTCAGGTCCTGTGTCATGTAAGCGGTAATCTGATGAGCAAAACCATAATTCTGGGTGTGGAGCACCATTTTGGGGTACGAAGTTGTTCCCGAAGTGAAGAATATGAGCATGGGGTCGTCCTTGCTCGTTGGCTCACGGTCATTCCGAGAGTATTTTGGAGAGGCATCCCCCGTTTTCTCTTCGTAAGAAAGCCATCCATTCTTCTCTTTGCCAACGACGATTTTGTGTTCCAGGGAGGGAATTTTATCGTGCACCGAATCGACCCTGTCGGTATATTCATTGCCGGTGATGACCGCGACGGCTTTTGCCTGGTTCATGCGGTATTCCAAGTCCTTTGCTACGGAAAGGGTGGGGGTCGGGATGCCAATGACGCCTGCTTTTATGAGTCCGAGCATTGCGAAATAAAATTCGGGAATGCGGGGAAGCATTACCAGAACCCTATCACCCTTCTTTATGCCCAATTCCTTGACCATGTTGGCGACCCTGTTGGATTGCACCTTGAGGTCCCAGTAGCTATGTGCGGAATAATCTTTCCAGTCGTCCTCGACGGTGTAAAGTGCGAGTTTCGTCCTGTCTTCGGCCCATTTGTCCACGACGTCGAAGCCGAAGTTGAAATCCTCTGGCACGTTCCATTCAAATTCTGAGTGCTCTTTTTCATAATCCTTTACATTGGGTTCTCGTTTACGCATGACATAACCCCTCTGGACAGCCAATAGTCGTTTCATTTAAATGATTTCCTATTGAAAGGAGCAAATTGCTATGGATAAGGAAAAAAACAAAAGAAAATGGTTGCACATGTTTTTTCATGCTTATTCCTAACATTTTTCCACCGTGCCTTCTCTGGCCATGCTTATTTATGCATATACCTGCTTTTTTTCCCCGCCTACCATCCACCCTCCATACATCCATTTTCTTCCACCCACCCTTAAAATATGGAAGAATGCAGGCGTTCAAGGTGTTTTTTTGTGCTCACTTGTAGAGCACTCATAGAAAATAATCCCACCTTCCATCCGCCCACCATGTTTCCATTTGCATATACTCTCCCTTTTCTCCCACCGACCGTCCGCCCACCATGTTTCCATTTGCATATACTCTCCCTTTTCTCCCACCGACCGTCCGCCCACCATACATATATTCGCTTCTACCCACCCTTAAAATTTGGAGGATTGCAGGCGTTCAAGGTGTTTTGTATAGCGCTTTAGGATATTTTTTCGCAAAGTCTTTCCCGGTGGGTATTCCTTTTCAAACGGTTCATTCATTTTTACTTTCACCATACTTCCCCCAACCTTTATCTCCCCCCAATCGGAATTTCTTACGAATGGTCACAGGGGCTTATGAAAGAGAACTGAAAGGCATTCTCACCGGAGACGAAGAGGTCATCGAAAAGACGACCAAAACATGCGACGACATCATCCAAAGCAATTACGACAAGATTCGCAATTTTCCTTTCATGGTGACAAGAGCCGCCGGCTCATTTGGCGTTGACCTGGTGGCCATCAGAGGAGACATATCATTCCCCATTGAGGTCAAAACGTCCATATCTGGCAAGGTTTCTTTCTCCCATTCTTCCGGAAGGGCAACCAAACAGGCAGAGGAGATGCTGGTCGAATGCAACAAAAGCAGAGTGATACCGATTTACGCATTCAGGAAAAAGCGTGTGTTAAAGGATGATTCATGGAGAATATTTACCCTGGACGGGGCCAATCCCAAAGGAAACATGGGGCTCCTTTACAAGCGGCTGCCCAAACTTCGGAGAACGAACAAAGGTCATTTCATCATGGAATGGGAAGAAGGTATGGCCCTAAATCGCTTCATAGATTATCTCTCTGAGTGACACAAAGCGCTTTGCAATGCTAATACTTCCTTTGCAATGCTAATACTTATATCGTTTTAATCCAATCAACAATCGGTGTGTACATTCGTCGCCTGGTGACAACGGCTCCAGGAAAAATTATTCTCTTTGGCGAACACTTCGTAGTATGGGGAGGCGTGGCCATAGCCGTTCCCACACAGGAAAAAACACGGGCTGAGATAACGTTCAACGAGAACAGCGAAACGGTATTCGGATTCAAATCCGACCTAGGCGAATGCTCCTTTGATTTCGAAAACGGTTTCCAGGGAAACAGGGCATTTTCTCCCTTCATGCGCATGATATTCGACATGAAAAAGAAGATTGACCTCCCGCAAGGGTCATATGAGATAACATTGGAGAATCCACTTGTGAAGGGCATGGGTTCTTCCGCTTCACTAGCGGCGTGCATCTCGCTTGGACTCCGTAGAATCAGCAATGCAAACGAAGACAACGGTTTCATCGTAGATGACGTGAATGTTTCGGAAGACGTGGCCCACATGGGCCTTGCTTCGGGCATAGACGCTTGGACCGTAGTAACGGGAAAAGGCCAGAGATACCGAAAAGATTTCTCACACCATAAGCCGATGAACCTGATAAAATCCCTCGAAGTTGAATATCCCCACGGAACCACTCTCTTGATGCTCAAATCACCAGGAAAAGCCAACGCCAATACGGGAGAATTAATCAAGGCCTTTGCAAGGAGATACGGGTTGGTTGGGAAAGACGGCAAACCCTCTGACCCGACGGAAATATCCCCGGGCAAAAGAGAGAAGTTTCTCAACGATTACGACAAGATACCCGCGTTGGCCATCCGCAATCTGAAAACCAATGCCGACCCCTCCGAACTGGGAAAGCTCATGAAAAAGAACCAGAAACTTCTGAAACCCGTTTCATCAAAAGAAATCGAAGACACTTTGGAAAAATGTGAATCCATGGGTGCTTACGGAGGGAAATTGACCGGTGCCGGAGGAAAAGGGTCCTCGCTTCTTACCCTTGTTCCGAAAGGTCGCGTGGATGACATTGTGGAATATTGGCGTTCGCAAGGGATAAAAGTCAAAAAGATAGGCAAGGTCCAAAAGGGCGTGTCAGTCAAGACCGATGAAGAAAAATAAAAAAAGAAAAAAAGGGCTATTTTAGATGAGCCCTTGGTCAAGCATTGCGTCGGCCACTTTTATGAAACCCGCGATATTGGCACCAGCAACGAGGTTGCCTTCGAATCCGTATTTCTTGGATGCGGATACGCACTCTTTGTGGATGTTTATCATGATGTTGTGCAGTTCTTCATCCACTCTTTCGAAGGACCATGATATGCCGACGTGGTTCTGGGCCATCTCAAGACCCGACGTTGCAACGCCACCTGCATTGGCCGCTTTACCCGGACCGAAGCTTACGCCTTCCTTGATGAAGAGGTCGACGGCATCAGGGGTCGTAGGCATGTTGGCCCCCTCGGACACGGCTTTGACGCCACTGTCGATGAGATTCTTCGCCTCTTCCTTGTTCAATTCATTCTGGGTCGCACAGGGCATGGCGATGTCGCCGCCTATCTTCCAAGGCCTTTCGCCAGGATAATATGTGCAGTCGAATTCGTCAACGCACTCTTTTATTCTTCCTCTTCTGACGTTCTTGAGCTTCATGACGAATTCCCATTTTTCCTTGTCAATGCCTTCGGGAACGTGGATGAAGCCCGAGGAATCAGATAAGGTGACGACCTTTCCGCCTAACTGATTGACTTTCTCAACGGCGTACTGGGCAACGTTTCCTGACCCGGAAATGAGAACGGTCTTGCCATTGAAATCATCTCCTTTTGCCTTGAGCATCTCTTCTGCGAAATAAGTGGCGCCGTAACCCGTAGCTTCAGGCCTTACCAGGGAACCACCCCAGTTAATGCCCTTGCCCGTGAGGACGGATTCGAACCTGTTCGTGATTTTCCGATACTGGCCGTATAAGTAGCCAATTTCCCTTCCACCTACTCCGATATCTCCTGCGGGGACGTCGGTGTTGGGCCCGATGTGACGATAAAGTTCGGACATGAAGGACTGACAGAACCTCATGACCTCTGCATCGGACTTTCCCTTGGGGTCGAAATCGCTTCCGCCTTTTCCGCCGCCCATGGGCAGCCCCGTTAGGGAATTTTTGAAAATCTGTTCGAAACCCAAAAATTTTATTATGCCAAGATAGACTGAAGGGTGGAACCTGAGTCCTCCTTTGTAAGGACCAATCGCGCTGTTGAATTCTACGCGGAATCCCCTGTTGACGTGGACTTCGCCTTCTTCGTCCATCCAGGGAACCCTGAACATGATCTGCCTTTCTGGTTCAACAATCCTTTCGGTAATCTTCGCTTTTTGATATTCCGGGTGCTTTTTTATTACCGGTTCCAGGGATTCAAGGACTTCCTTTACCGCTTGGTGGAATTCCTTTTCCCCCGGGTTTTTCGCTTCAACGTTTTCCATTAATTCATCGATGGACATCTGCTTTTCCTCCCATGTCGAATTCTTTTCTCCCATCTGGGATTGTACTTCCATTGAATCATCGTATATGAAATTTCCTAAATAAGAGACCATTCATGGACCGAAAACACCCGTCCCGTTTAACTATGTCCTTAGTATCTTCTTTCCCGAAAGGTCATCCTATCCGTTGGGCCAGGAATCCAAGACATCAAAAATTTTCATGAGGTTATTTACGAACAGGTCCGATTCATCTCGCTTGTCCGATAAGGAAAATGCATTATCGTCATCTTCGTTGGAAATCCGAATGGCGCACATTCCCACTTTTGTTGCGCCCGTAAGTTCTTTGCAATCACCATCTCCTATGAATGCAGCATTGGCAGGTAAAATGTCCAATCCCCGTAGGGCATCTTGGTAAATCCTTTCATGGGGCTTCATGATGCCAAGGACCGATGAATAAGAGAAGTGGTCGAAAAAGGGCGCCATCTCCGTCAAGGGGAAAAGTTGAGGGACCTCTTGAGAGCAGTTGGTTACAAGGGCCATCTTTAAACCCCTTCTCTTCGCTTCTATCAAAAAATCCAGAGTTTCGGTTTTCGGTTTCAGGCTTTTTCTTGTAAGTTCTTTTCTCAATTCCGCAGCTTCTAGAACACGTGGATCATCCACTTTGCACCCTGTTAGGTGTGATATGACGGCGGGAATATTTTCATAAACGCCACGACCACGGTTATGCGAGTCAGCAATCCATTTATTCATGAACGTGGGCCCATGGACCTCCAAAATCTCAGCCATTTGAAAAAGATTCTCTTCATAGATGTCCATGGCGAAACCGGGAACGAGGGTACCAAAAAGGTCGACTAGCAAGCCGTCAATAGTTTTCATGCCGTATCTTCACTCGGGATTTATCCACTTGGGGTGTACTTCATGCTTTAGGCATTCGTATTCCGCAGGGAATGAACGCAGAACGGACATGACGGCATTGGCCATCCTGGGTCTAACCCATCTGTCAACCGGAGCAGCTAAACCCTCATGCATGGCATTCTCCACTTTGTGTTTTTCATCCAAGGAACCCTCAACCCTCGACAGGAGGACTATGGGCTGGTGACAGATGCCAAAGGCGGAAGCGACCTTTGAATAAACACCGACATTCCTTGAGATGGCGTCTACCTTAAGTGCATTGACGAATTTTTCTTCGGCTTTCGTAATGCCAAAGGGCCCTTCGAGGGAAACAACGGTTCCGTCCTCGGCAAAACCCCCGTCGAACTTATGAACTGAGTCCATGAGCGTATCTTTTAAATTGTGGCAGAACGGTTCTTTCATGCTGACGATTCCAGGCAATCCCTGCATGGTCCAGTTGCCCGAATTGAGGTCGAAATAATCGGCAGGGAAATAGAAATTTCCAACGTTAAGTCGGTCATTGATGATGCTTCCAAGGCTAAATGATATGAAAACGTCACAACCTCTTCTGGCCAGGGCTTCTACCTCGCGAATGGCTGATATCTCTTTTTCTTCACGAAAGGGTGCGGCATATGAAAATGAAACATCTCCGGCGTAACCGCTTAGAACCCTCGTCGTCTTCTTGCCAGTCAAAATAAGGGTTTCTTTCTCGGTGTTCAATCGCGAAAAGAGCGGTCTTACCGTAGAATCACCCAGGATTCCTATCATTTCTTCACCAGATAGGCAACCTGCATTCATGTAATTAACGATTTCGGCGAATCAGATTTTGGTTTTTATTAGAGCAAATTGAAGGTCCAGGTCGGTGAAGTTGTTCTCTCGATTCCATCATCGCAAACTACGTACCAGTTGTGCCCACCGGTCATCAATCCACCTACGTCTAAAGTGGTTGTTGTCCCGCTAATAACTCCCGTACGTGTGAATTCTAGATTTCCGTCCACGTAAAATTCCACATCCATGTTGTCATTGTCCGGGTCTGAGACAAATACACTTAATGAAATCGGGTCTCCCGAGACCGACCCGCCATCTGCGGGGTTCGGGTTAGTGGGTTCGTCAGGCGGAGAATTCAAAACGCCGATGAATGACTGTGCTGCAGATGGGTCTGCGGCGGTTTCCGACCCGTAGGTTATTCCACCGCTGTATGCACCTTCAGGCGTACCGAAAGGCACCACGATGTACCATTCCAAGGGCGAAACATACCAGTCTCCCGGAGCATAGCTGTGGGACTTCCAAGAAGCGGAATCAGCCCGATAATATATTCTGTTGGTATAACCGGGGCCTGAAAAATAATTAATGCCTGAAAGGGAACCCCCGGATATGGCCAGATTGCTCGCAGGGATAGAAACTGCTCCACTCTCAAGGTCCGTTATATTAACGTATAGTCGGAAGGGAGCGTTCATTCTCGAATACGCGATGGAGTAATTGTTTTCGTGGGAAGTAAGCATGTGGGTCTGGGCAGTCCCCGGAGCAGCATCAAGATAGGGGTTGCTGTATGAAACCACGATTTCCTGGTGCTTGAATACACCGAACTCGTCGTACGTGTAGTTCACATTGCCAAGGTCATCGCTTACGGTTATCTCGAAATTCCAGGAATTTGCGTCGTTGAAGCCCGATGTCTGAACCCAGTTCTGACCTAGGTTGGGGGGATTGTTCCCACCAGCAACGCCGTCTGCCCAATGCATGAAAATGCTGGGCGTGAAATAGAACCGGAGTATCTTCACCGTCGTGTTTCCCGCAACCTCAATCTCCTCGCCGTAGAAGTTGAAGATGTTGGTCTCGTTGGGATAAAGCTTCTCGAATACGGGCATTTCTCCCGTTGACGTAATGTTTTGATATCGGAAATGGAAGTTGAAACTGCCTTCGCCGGAGGAATTATACGCCGAATTTACGTCATCGCCCCAGTCGAACCAACCCTTGATGTTCACTTCTTCGATGTCAGCATAATTGAGATTGTTTCCCACCTCAAGTTCGAAGTAGTATTCCTCACCGGGGGCAATCTGCCAGTTGACAACAGAACTTCCCGAACTTGTTTGGACCATGTCGTAGGAATACGTGTGGACGAGGTTCGAATTGAGAATCACTTCACCGCTGTCTGAAGAAGCGATGGTATCTCCACCTGTTGGTGCATTGGTGATATAATCAAATTCTACTATTTGGTTAAGAGATATCCCGCCACTTTCACCGCCAATGGCCATGGCCGCATCGTACACGGCCCCCATGCCTGTGGTTGGGCTGGGAAGTGCTTCCGTACTTTTCTTCAAAATGTCCTTTGATGGGTCGTATATGAAAATGGTATCAACGGGTCCCGAGGACGTTTCTCCCCCAAAGATGTATGCTAAATCATTTACGGGGTCGTAAACGGCTTCGCAGTCTTTTATCGGGTCGGGGAATGAGCAGGTCATGATCGTCGTATTCTGCGTTTCGATTTCGTAGCGGATAATTTTGTCAACTAGACCGTCGTAATTTTCACCGCCGAAAGTATAGATTGCCTCACCCGTGCAGATGGACCCATAATATGCAAGGTCGATGGGAAGGTTGCCGATTCCGTATCCCGAACCATCAGGGCGGTATCGGAAGACGTTTGGTTGGTATATGGTTGACGTTGTCTGGCCACCGATTACGATGTAGTCACCGTTGTAATAATGACAATCGATGCCTGCCCTTGCCTGTGGTAGGTCAGCTAATTGGGTGACCATGTTGGCACCCATGTCGTATTCAAAAGCTTCCATATGATATATGCTAGTGCTTTCGATGCCACCCATGTAAATCAATTTATCATTCACATCATCATAAGTACAAGCAAGGGAACGGGCGCTGTAACCCATGTAATCCACATAAGTGTCGGAAAGCGTATCTTTGTTTATGGAGAGGATGTCCGATTTGTCAATGTCCGTGCTGTCAACGCCACCGACCAGATAAACGTCTGTTCCGTCGAAAGTTGCACCCATCCGCTCGATGTCTGTTGAAAGTGTGTTTTCGTGGGTATTTAATCCTTGGTAAATATCCGCTGGCGGTTCGTAGGACACGTAAATCCCGCCTTTGTAGGGATTGTAACTCTGGCCGAGGAAAATGTTTGGGCATCCGACGTCGAATACTGGGTATGCAATCGGTTTGCTCAACTTGAAATCGGTAAAGAAAAGATTGTTCTGGGTGATGTTGTAAATTATCACTTTGTCGGATATTCCCTGTTCGGTTTCGCCACCTGCGACGAAGACGTGCCCCCATTCGCTTCCGCCTACCGCACCCATGACGCCGTATGGAAGGTCTTGTAGAGCGATGGTATTAATGCTACTTTCCAACACCTCTATTCTGATAAAATCCGTAGCTGGTTTAAATGTGGTAGGGTCGTACCCACCTGCTGCATATACGTATCCGTCATAGTACCCCACGAGCATATCGCTTCTTGGGTTGGGCAATGAAAATCTGTTGATGATTCCCTGGGCAGGGTCAAAAACTAGAAAATCATTCGAAAAGCCCACGCCATCGGTCCCTCCGAGTATGTATGCATATTTGCCATCCGTGCACGCGGATGCCTGCGACCTTCCTCCGTAACCTGCAAAATCGTACGGTTGGGTTAAGGTGTCGTTGATGGGGTCGTATTCCCATATCTTATCATAATAAACGCTGGGGTCTCCGAATTGGTAGCCACCGAAGATGTATATCCGGTCACCGATTGTGATCGCTGTTGCTGATGAGAGCATGTAACCAAACGAACTCATATATTCCATTTCGCCGGTTTCCTTGTGGAACCTGAATATCCCGTCGATATCGTTCCCGGAGATTTTCCCGCCGAAGGAATAGATGTAGTCACCATAAGCCGCAGATGCCGCTTTAGTGAGGTCGTATTCATATGTTCTTTCCAAATTGTACGATTCACCGTCGTGGGCGGCTTTTGAATTGGAATATTCGTAAATGCCATCGAGTTTGTCATTGAGATTCCTGCCTCCGAAGAAAACGTTAACGCCTTGAGTATAAGCAGCACCGTAAATGGGCATTGGTAGGGAGACGGTGGATACGTCAACGAAACTTCTGTATGGGTCGAGTATGAATCCGCGGTTTTCGTAATACGGGGAAATGCTAATCTGTCCACCATAAATATGGAGGTATCCGTCTTCATCATTATAGCCGCCCATGGCGTTTCTTATTCCGTGGGGAAGTACATCTGTGTGGTGCATAAAAGTCATTCCCGCCATGTCGATTTCAAGTATGTCATCTATGTAGGCATCCGTAGTGTTCTGCCCCCCTATGAGCCAAACGGTGTCTTCTCCATCATATGCCAACGTATAATTGTAAACGGGGTAGGGCAGTGTGGCGGCGGTATTCCGATTTCCCGTGTTGACATCCACAAAACTTACTTTGTTCGTTACCGTCCCCCCTCCCCCTTGACCTCCGAAGAAAAAGGCGTATCCGTCGTAATATATCGCTTCTGCATCGTAAAGTGTAGTGTCCATGTTGCCAATCAAGCCCGTGGTTGAGGTTTTGGGGTCGAAGTACTGGACCATGGTCTGGGGAGCACCCATCCCGTCTATTCCTCCCATCATTATCATCCGGTTTCCATCCCAGACGGCCATCCCCCGGTTGGTTTTGTAGTACATGTCAGTCTCATATCCCAAAGAATAGGTCACCGGGTCGAAACGAGAGATTTCACCGATCATTCCGCTACTCTCCAAACCTCCTGCGATATACACTCCGTGGGGTGTTTGCGCCACTTGCGGCTTTACAACGCTATAATGCATGACGGCCACTTGATGCAAATTCTCGTTATGGTGCAAGGATTCCGGTTCATGAAGCCGGATGCTCGAAAGAGCGCTTTCACTCAGGGTATTTCCCCCCACAAGATACCCCACCTCATCGCCATCGGCGTTCTCTTTGGTCAAAGCAACGCCTCCTCTCAGTCCGTCAAAGAGGGGGTCTTTGTCTATCACGAAGGTCTTTGAGATGGGATTGAACTTCATAATGGTCTGTGCCCACCAACCAGCGTATGTTATTCCACCGTATATGTATGCACTGCCGTTTATCATGGTGGCACTGGCCCCGTACACTTCGTAGGGCATTTTTAGGTTGTATCCTCCCGATTGCACGATACTTATCGTTTCGTGGAAAGGGTCGAACCTCAAGACGGTATCAAGGACGGTTCCGTTGGCGTCCATACCACCGAAAATGTAGATGTAGTCGCCCGTGAAGACCGAACTGGCCTCAGTAATGTCGTAGGGCATGGTCAAGATGACTTGGGACGTGTCGGTGACGTGGTCGTACCTTATTATGCGGTTGGAGTGATAAGTAAAATCAGGGCTGGTCCCGCCGAAAATATAGGTATAATCGCCCACACGCTGAGCCGTCGTGAAGGACACACTTATAGGAAGGGCATTAACGGGGTTAACAACTCCCGCAATCACATCGTATTCATATACATTACTCTTGCAAGTACCCGCGTCATTTTCTCCCCCGAAGATATAGATGTTCCCGTCATAGAACGATGAACTGGTTCCTATGAGGGTCCCGAAAGTTGAAACCAGGTAGGTCGAACCATCGCTGAAATTGTATTTTATGACGTTGGTTTGAAAAAAGCCCCCTTCGTCTTGCCCACCGAAATAGTAGAGGGTAGAACCACCATCGAAGGATGCGGTTCCATAGGACCTGTTCCCTTGCATCTGATATCGTGTGTGGGAAGAGAGAGTTGCACCGGTATTTTCCGGTTCCATCAATGCCAGCCCAGTAAAAAGGGTAGTCACCAGAAGCAATACCGTCAAAATGGAAAATGCCTTCTTTCCTGCAGCATCAGACCTGATTTCCCGGACCTTTGGGCAGTTTCGGTATCCTTCTCCTATTGGCATGTTTCCGTTCCTCATTCAGATGTCTGACGGGTTTGCACTCGTTTCCGTTCGGTAAATTATTCCCCCTTCGTAAATGCCTTCAGATATGCCGGCAGCGACATTGATGTACCAAGCAATGCCCACCGTGTCGTATCCTCCAGATGGTGTCGAGTCATGGACAACCCATGTCAAGGCATCACCCCTGTAGTAAATGCGGTTTGCGTAACCCGCTCCTCCAAAGGGTGTTTGTCCAGGCAGGTCTCCCCCGGAAATTTCCACATTGGTCGCACTGATGACCTGAGGACCGTCAAGGTCTGTGATGTTGAGGTTCAGCTTGAAAGGCGCATTGATTCTGGTGAAGACGAGGGTCAGGTTGCCTGAGTCGGCCGTTTCCATTTGGACAAGACCTGCACCAGGAGCAGCATCGACGTAGGGGTTTCCTGAGTTTGAGACGAGAAGCTGTTCTTGGTATTTGAAAACCCCGAACTCATCATAGGTGTGGTTTTCGTTGCCGTTGGAATCGGTGATGACGATGTCAAAATTCCATGAATTTGGGTCATTAAACGCAAATGACGTGTCCCAGGTCCTACCAAAATCGGGGGGATTGCTGCCTCCGGATACGCCGTTGGCCCACTTGATGAAATGCATCGGTTTGAAGTAAATCCGCACGATTTTCCGCGTATCGTCCAATGTGTCTATCTCTTCGCCCCAGAATCCCTGAACTTCGTTGACCGTGGGGTAGTTCATGTTGAAAATGGGGACATTGCCTGTAGCGCTGCTGTTCTCATAGGTGAAATGCATGTTCCCCGTGCTTCCCAACGTTGAATTATATGTGCTCATGTCGTCATTCCAGTCGAACCAGCAGAAGACGTCGATCT
>CAZPOY010000003.1:0-7062 GCA_964588345.1 uncultured Thermoplasmata archaeon | reverse complement strand
GATGCGTGCCCCACTTCCAGGTCGAAGTAGTGTTCGTTGCCAACCTGCATCTGCCAGTTCAGAACGGTGTTGGAAGTAAGAGTTTCCACCAGGTCGTAGTTGTAAACATGGGGATAATTGGAGTTAAGAACGATGTCGCCCGAATCATCGCCGCTGGAGAAATCGCTTCCCGATGGTGCGTTGGGTTCGTAGCGGAAATCAACAACCCTGTTGATGCCTAATCCCCCACCAAGACCGCCAAGGACGATGGATGCATCGAATACCGCTGAGGTGGCATAACACGGTTCCGGCAACGGCGTTTTTGCCCTTCTTAGGACGTCTTCTCTGAGGTCATAAACGAGTATGTCATCAACTTCGCCTGAATCGGTCAATCCTCCGAAAATCAGCGCTTGTTGATTATCCTCGTCCCAGACCGCTGAACAAAAAGAAGTCGGATTCGGCAATCCAGCATTCATTTCAAAAACTTCATTTATCGCAGGAATGTATACGTAAATATCATCGGACCGAACGCCTGAGGCCGTTTCCCCGCCGAAGATGATGATGGCATCGCCTGTTGAAACGGACCCATAATATGCAAGGTTGGTGGGAAGGTTTGTCATAACCGTGGGACCGTATTCGCCCGAGGGAGACATTTTAAGGATGCTGTTTAGATACGATGCTGAACTCCTCCCTGCGACAACGTATATCTCACCGTCTATCATGTGTGCGTTGATGCCACTCCTTGCTTGGTCAAGGTTGTAAGGCATCAAGTCCATGAATTGGTCCGACAGACGCATGTATTTTGCTGAGGAATAATAAACGCCAGCATCTTCCCCGCCCATGAAATAGACCATGTCCCGTTCTTGGTCATACACGGTTGCCAAGGATTGAGCGCTGTATCCCATGTTGGATGGAAGAGTTGTGGATGTTTGCCCCACTGGGTCGTATTTTATTATCTTGGACTGAATCATGCCTGCCATTTCCCCACCGAAGAGATAAACGTCCGTTCCATCGAAAATGGCGGAAGAGTGGGACATTCCTGAAGTGAGAACCCCGTCCGAATAGGTCATGTTCTCGTAGGGCTGGCTTAAGGGTAGATACGCGATTCTGTGTGCCGAATTGATGAAAAGGTTAGAAAAGCCCCCAATGTACATCGAATACCCAATGACCATGTGGGCTCCTTGTGCAGGTTGGGCGAGCCGGATGTCTGAAAATCTCGAAAAACCGGAAGAGAGGTTGTATATCATAGCACGGTCGCTTTCGCCCGTTGGTCCCTCCCCCCCTACTACATAAAAATGATTGATTATTGAATTAGAATAACCGCCAAATGAACCCTGTACGGCCATGGGGAGGTTTCCCACCTTTTCAACGGCGCCCATTGAAACCTCGTATCGGAAGACGTCATCAGATGCTTGGCCCGAAGAAGCGTTGTATCCACCGAAGATGTATCCGTAGCCATTGTAATAGCAGGTCTGCATATTCGACAAGGCGTAAGGCATGGTATCGGTTTTCTCAATGCCGGTTCCAGGTCGATAAACGATGATTTCATTGGAAGTCACCGTGCTTGTCGTTCCACCTACCAGATATACATACGTACCATCGGTGTATGCCGAAGCATGGGAGATTCCGGTTGGGAGGTTGTCGAATAGGTCCATCTGACCGGTGGAAGGGTTGAATCGATAAATTTCAGTCAATTGGCCGTAGCTGTTGTTGTATCCTCCAAAGAGATAAATGTAATCGCCTAAGGTAACGGCTGACCCGGCGTAGGAACCTTTGGGCATGTTGGTTATGTGGTATAATTTTCCATTGCGCGGATGTACGGCATGAACTTCATTCATTACGCCAGACGGGTCCTCGCCGCCGAAAATGTACATTATCCCGTTATATTTAGCAACCGCTCCGTAAGCGAATCCTTCCTGGTATTCAACTTCCATGTTTCTGGAGTATCCGTCTTGAGGACGTTCACCGTTCCGGTAAGTCAGCATGTCAGAGATTCGGTTGAAGCTGTTCATCATGCCTCCAAAAAGGAAAATGTCGTCGCAGACGCCTGAGGCCATGTCGTATCTTGGTATTTCCATGGCGACCGAGGAAATGTCCACTTCCCATGTGGTAGGGTCGATAATGAGCGCACTTGAAAGCACGTAGGGTTCGACGTTGGTCTTGCCGCCTATGACGTGCAGGCAACCGTCTTCAGAGGTGTATCCCCCACCCGCGTGGACGATGCCATATGGAAGTACATCTTCAACGACCCGGGACTCCAAGGTTTCAATGTTGAAGACAATGACGTCATTGATGTAAGCATTATTGTCATTCCTGCCTCCGATGATATAGGCGAGATTGTTGTCTTTATCCCAACCGAGCACATAATCGGAAACGTTGTAGGGAAGCGTTCCTGCCAACATGCTTCCATCGGTATCCATGTCGTAAAGCATCACGGAATTCTTGTAACCATCGTAGTCTTCTCCTCCCAGGGTGTAGGCAAGATTGCCGTTGTTAACTACGCTGGCATTTCGGACGGGATTGGGTAGAGCACCTTTCCAATCCGTAGTTGCAGAATTGGGAGTGTATTTTAGGACGTCCGACATGATGGTCCCGAACTCGCTGTAACCACCGAAAACATAAATACCATCTCCGTACCAAATCATGCCTGCGTCAATCATCCTGGTGCTCAGGTAATGTTCATAATCAATGTCTCCCGTGAGTACGTTAAACTTGTAAATGGCATCGTAATAGGACGTTCCGTCGTATCCGCCACTGAAATATATGAACGGGCCGTTGGAAGCGGTCATTAACCCGCTCATGGAATAAGGCAAAGAGTCAATGCTGTAGAGCGATTGATGCATTTGCAAGGAATCAGGCCTGTGAATGTAAACTGCATCAGACACGCCATACGTAATGTTATATCCGCCGATTATGTAAGCGTTTTTCCCTACTTTTACAACGGAGTGTTCTTCGATGTATTCGTTCATGGATTCAGAGTCTCGTATGACGGTTTTGGATAATACGTTAAATTTGATTATGCCGTTCTGCTGAGCGGACCCGTTGTGTCCACCATAAATATACACGGTGTTGTTTATGAAGGTTGTTTCAAGATTTCTCAGGGGCGTGGGAAGCCGAACGTCATAATCCATGCCATCTCCCCGGACTTTTACGTTTTTGCAGGTATGGGTTAACGGGTCATACCGGGTTATGTTGTCCATGTTACCCCACATCATGCTGTTTCCTCCGATGATGTAGAAGTAGGTCCCCGTGTATAGCGCACTGGCTTGTATCCTGCTTTCGGGTAGTGTATTGTTGTAATCTTCATAGAATGTGTAATCATCAGGGTCGAACCGGAAAATCTTGTTCATTTCACCATATGCTCCGGAATACCCACCGAAAAGATAGATGTTGTCGTCGCCAAAGGCGCCGCAGGCATCCACAATGTTATATCCCATATTTCCTACGAGAGAATATTTTTTCGCTGCAAAATCATACTCATATATCGTATCGGTTGCTGACATGTTTTCGTCATATCCTCCAAAAACGTAGACTTTTTCATTGGCTTCGACGATGGTGGCTTCACTTCTTTTTATGAACGTATCGTAATTCCAGCTTGTTCCATTGACCGTGTTGATGGCGACAACGTTTGGATTCATGTTTCCCGTATCGTTCCAGCCACACAGATAGTAAATGTTGTTGTATCCATCATAAATGGCTTCCCCGCCATAAAGTCCCGTGGTTAGACCATTCCCTGTTTGCATGGCACCGTCGGAAGAATCGTCCTGAACGAAAGATATTCCGGCAAAGATCGAAATCATCATCATAATGACTATTGGTATTGAGTATGTCCTCATCTTCATGGACTCAGCTCCCTTAATAAATAGAAATACTCACTCGCCTATATCAAACTTACTGATGTTAATCAGTAATGAGAAAAAGCAATAATGGCAACTGATAATTGTGACCATCGCTATAAATACAAATGAGATAGATAATCAAATCATGCGAATTATCTCCATTACTCTGGCCATTTTCCTATTCACATTTTCAACAATTGTTGCCTGCGGTGAAGCGAAATCCATTGAACTTTCTTACGATGATTATGATTACATAGAAATAGAGGCGGGCTTTTTCGACAAGATCGCGTTCTCGTTTTCGGAAAAGGAAGGAAAAAACATTGACGTAATGCTCATGAATGAAACCTTTTTTGACGTGTACCAGAGTTCCATCGAACTTGGAATCCCCTCAAATTTTTATTATTACAAAGATGCTTCGAAGGTAAATGCAAGCAAAGGTGAGATAGATTTCAGGGTTCTGTCAAAAGGAACATACTACATCGTCATCGACAATACCAATCTAAATGAAAATGGAGCGCCTTCTCAAAAGAGCATCGCCGTGGATTTTGCTATGGATAATTGGGCAAACCCTTTTTCAATCCAGGACCTATTAATAGGAGTAGGAGCGGGGGTTTTCACAATCATTGCCCTCATCGCTGCAAATCACCATTTCTGGAAACGCAGGGAAAGAAAGAGGATGAAATCGCAGAAGTACCCTGCCGTAGTTGTAAGGCGGACAGTTATTAGAAGAACCGTTGGACGTTCCGTTCCAGCATAATGGCGAGTAGCAAGACCGATGAAACCCAACATTTATTTTTATGCATATTGGCAATCAAGGTCGTAACGCGACTTTGACATTCAATTTTATTTTTTATGTCAAATTCGAGTAAAACCTAAACTTGTTCTGTCACGTTTGGGTCGTAAAGGTCTCCAAACAGGTGCTGAACAACAAGCCAGTACATGAGAAGATACTTGCCTTCATGGGAGAAGAATACGAAAAAATCCATTTCTTACGAGGGGGTGTGGAAAGTGAGTATATTCTTGGTGATTTATATCTTACTTACATCTAAAATGATAGACAATTTGAAGAACGGTTATATGGCGTGATTGTCTTCTTTGGATAAGACGACAACCCACGTTTGACAAAAAACCGTATCACGTGTCAAAGTCGCGTGACAACTAGAACAGGAGGAAAAAAATATGACAAACGATAAAATGAAAAAAAAAGGAATTGATGACCATGCTTACCGGGACGAACGCATACATTCAGCGGACGTCTCAGCTACTATAGTTAAAGGAAATGTACTACCACGTTCGAGGAGAGGATAATTATGCGTAACAAAAAAATATACTTAATCAGTCCACACGCTGAAAAGGGATGGAAAGTCATACTGGAAAAAGGAGAGAAATCCCTACGTAATTTCGATACGAAAAAAGAAGCGTTGGGATGGGCGACCACGATCGCGAAAGAAAACAAACCCAGCCAGATAAAGGTCAAGAGAGCGAATGGAACATACGACAAAGAATTCGTATACGACTGAACCATCGGGCCTTCATTCGTATCGGGGCGGCCATCGTGCATACGGCGAGGATTTCCGGTAGTATCCTATAATCTACAGTATATTGCCGTGTTATTCTCTATACCCTACTTGTGAGGTATATGGCTCGAACAAAATTTGTTTGTTAGAACATTGACTGTCGGTACAAACCTCAATTGGAATGTGCACTCCGCTTGTTTCAGTTCTACTGGAATTTCATAAACAAGTTCAAGAGAAAAACCTCGCCAGCAATGTTGGAAGAGTTAACTGACCAAGTCTGGAGTTGGCATGGTTTTTTTTATTTTCCATTAACTAATCCGGATTAGGACACTACCGACCATCAAGGCCATATTGATAAATGCGCACAGAAGGACCATTCTGTCATTTTCATTGTCGATAAAGAGACGCCGAGTTTTATATGTCCGGAATGGCATTATTTATTTAGCGTTGGGCCGGGACCCCCCTTCTCTCCTTTTTGCCCCCTCTTTCCCATCCCGGTCCTTCCTTCTTCTTGGAGTCTCATTTTCGGATTCATAAGCCATAGCAATTCCTAGCCATGAATGATTTACATATACCATTCTTATGTAAGAGAAGGGGATGCATCAGCATTTAAATAATAGAAATTGTTTTTCGTTTCCCCAAGGACCCCCCTCTAGCCCATTACAATGGGGGGCTCTTAAAGGTCCAACAAGCCCATACTTTGGGCCGGTAGCTTGGTCTGGTTCGAGGGATTGAACGAAGGTGAAATCCCGAGTAAAGACTAAGTGAAACAGCCCAATAGTCCATACACTTGGGCCCGTAGCTTGGTCTGGTTCGAGGGATTGAACGAAGGTGAAATCCCGAGTAAAGACTAAGCGAGAAGGTCCAACAAGCCCATACTTTGGGCCGGTAGCTTGGTCTGGTTCGGAAGATGAGGACAACGGACGAATCTTCCGTTAAGACTAAGTGAAACAGCCCAATAGTCCATACACTTGGGCCCGTAGCTTAGTCTGGTGGAGCGCTTGGCTCATAACCAGGTGGTCACCGGTTCGAATCCGGTCGGGCCCATCTTTCAATTTTATGGGTTTGCCCCGATTCGTCAATTCGCCCTTCTTGCTCACGCTTGTCCGTTTTGTCTTCAAAACCCTTTTCCTTCATTTTTATCACTTTCCTTCTCATTAAAGTAAACATCCTTTGATTCTAATTCTTCCCATACGTGGCTCATTTCGACGGCCCTGAGATACATCTGCGTGGTCGATATCTTCGAGTGTCCCAGGAACTTCCTCAATGTTTCCAGGTCTATGCCCTCTTTCAGCAACTGTATGGCCCTGAAATGCCTTGCAGCATGGGGATGGAAGCGTTCAATTCCCGCGTACTCCCCGGCTTCCGTGCACACCCTTCTGACCCACCCCGTAGACAATGGATTTCCGTTGTGGGGATTGGCGAATATGAAATCTGATTTCTCACTGTACCATTGACGATAATTTATGATGCTGTCTCTAAGATTCTTTGAAATCGGGACCTGCCTTTCCTTGTTCCCTTTTCCGATGATGTTCAAGAAATACCTTTTCTTCCCGTCCTTCTGGAAACTCCGCAGATCAGAATATTGCAACTTCCTAACTTCGTCGTTTCTCAAAGCTGCTTCGAAAAGGATTTTCAGGAGAAGTCTCCTTTTCTCCGTCGATGGCTTGCTGTTCCATCTCGTTTCAATCAGTTTTTCTTTCTCCTCTTCCGTAGGGACCCAGATG
>CAZPOY010000002.1:0-40961 GCA_964588345.1 uncultured Thermoplasmata archaeon | reverse complement strand
CTCCCATTTCCAATTAAAACTCATTTCATCTCTCCATTTGTTCTAAATGTCCATTTTAAGGTTCCATCTGGGTTCAGAGCATAGAAAAGATGGTCATCCGAACCGAAATAAATTGTACCGTTGTTTCCAACTAAAGGACTATGATTTATTGCACCACCAGTTTTGTATTTCCATTCAAGAACTCCTTCAGAAGTTACAGAATACAAATAACTATCCCTAGAACCAAAATAAATCATTTCATTATTTCCAATAGCAGGAGTTGAGGGAGTATCGTGGGTTGTGTTAAATCTCCACATAATCGTTCCATTCAATAATGAGATAAGCGTGCTTTCCTTAGAGCAGAAAAATAATGTGTTGTTTTTGCTGATTACAATACCTGAACTCAATATTTCCCCTGTTTTCGCAGACCAAATCAATTGACCGTTATTTTTACTCGTGTTGATTTGACTACAACCTGTATTTTGTTCATTTCCTCTAAGACCAGCCCACGGAATATCATTAATCTCACAATTGGTTGAGTCATAACCCGCCTTCGAAATGAAACTGGGGTTTAGCATTATACATATTATTGACCACATTAATAATATTAATCCTATTTTTCTAACTGATTCATTTTCAGAGGTTTTTCTCATAAGAAAATCTCTCTGGTTGGATTATCCGTTTTTGTACTTTCTTTTTCTGATGCCATTCCAGTTACAAAGAACGCGGAACTTACCATTAAAAACACTGCGACTATTGGGAAAATGTGGTTTTTTGTCATACCAACCTCACCTATGCACCGAAATGGGTTTTTCATATATAATATTTTTTAAATGATTTTTTCAATTCATTTTTTACGTAGTCACTTTAACCCACCCCCCCAATCCGTAATTGACACATATTCATGGGCCATCTAAGGCCTAATATGGCCTACACGGTGGAAAGATACTTCGAGAAGAACGTAATTCATGCTTATTTTTTTTAAATGCACTTTCACGCCTGCACGAACTCCGTCCCTCTCTCCAGGGCTTCTTGCGCCCTTATCAGTTCCCGTTCCATATATTGCCTGTGGTCTTCTCTCCCGATGAGTCCTCGTCTTTCGATTTCCCGCAGAATTTTTTTTCCATCGGTCCCCTCGATGACCACGTTCAGCTTGCCGGCCCCTGCCTTGTGGAGCTTCGAATTGTGATAGTGCTCGACGACGATTTTCTCCCGTTTTTCGTCCAGGTAGATGAGAAAGAAGCCCTTTGGGTCCCTGACGAATTTTTCCGTAAAAGAGTTCAAGGAAGTTCCTCCCGAACATTCGAAACGGCCTGGGTCATGTTCTCCAGCTTTCCCATTGCTGAAGTAATGTCAAGGTTCCCCAGACCGCAGTCCGGGTCGGGGAGAATCCTTTCGGCAGGAAAATGTTTCAGGATGCGCCGGATGTTCTCTTCGATTTCAGAAACGGTTTCCACCCTGGTATCATCCGACCTTACGCATCCGTATCCAATGCTTTTTTCCCAGCTTGCCTGTCCAAACGCTTCGATGAGATGAGGGTTCTTGGCGAATTCGTGGTCCAATATGTCCACCGGAAGTTCGTTCAACGATGAAATAACATCAGAAACATCACCGCATACATGTAACGAAATCGGGACATCAACGCCGTCGACAAGTTTCTCCATCATTTCATCACTTTTCTCATAATAATCAACCGAGAGAAACGGTTCGTCGAACTGCAGTACGTCAACGGTTTTTGATAATTTTCTCGCTTCCTCATTCAACGCTCCCGCAAGGTCAAAGATGAGTTCGTCTGCATCCTCGTAATGAAGATTTCTCACGGATTTGAAAATGGTAAAAGGACCGGTGATTATGCCCTTGAGAAACGTTCTGCCACCGATGAGACCTTTTGCACGGACCTGGTCGTCAACTGTGATGGACCTCCGGTAAGAGACGTCTCCTATTACCTCCCATTTGTCCTTCATCCGGAAACCCCCGAGATTTCTGGTGAAAAGGGAAACCATGTCCGCCCGGGTCTGTCCGTCGGAAATGATGTCCACTCCAGCACTTATCTGGGCTTCGATGCTCCTTCTAAAAGGACCTTCGAAAGGGTCGTTTTGAAAATGCTTTCTTGATTCATCTATTTCAAAAGGCCTTGGATATTCCGGGAAACTTCCGACTACCGTTGTGGTCAATTCATTTTCATTTAATTTGAATTTTCCTGGTATTGCCCCGTCATTCATGGTAGTCTCCGAACGGGATGCCTTTCATGCGCTTCGACGCCGAAATAGTCCCTGCCTCCTTCTCCAATTATCTTGTCGACGAAAGCGACGTAAGGGAATACGGGTCCGGCGTTCCGGATGGGTCCGTAAACCAGAAAATCTGCTCCCAGTGTCAAAGGAAGTCCGGCTGAACCGACGTCTGAATAGAGATAGATGCCCTTGTTCTCCTTCTTGTATTTCTTCATCCATCGCCACGACTCTACGATGTTGTGAATGGAACAGCCCACGGGAATGCCCAGGTCCTCCTTGAAAACGGGGATGGCCCGCAACGTTTCAGCGGCGCTGTGTTCAAAAGGCGTGGCAGCCGTATCAATTATCGGAAGCATGCCCAGTCTTTCAGAAAGGTCCAGGAATCCTTCTTCCATCTCTCTAGTCCCGTTCTTTATCATGTTCAAGCGACCGTGGGTGGACATGTCCCTCGGGTCGTATGCAAGGAGGATAGCTGAAGCGGGTGTATTGTCTTCCAAAGCTTTTCTCTCTTCTTCCGTTATCCCCAGATTGATGGAATTCAGGAGGGTTCGTTGAAGAAAACCCATTTCAGAAAGGATTTTCAACGCTTTGGTCCGCACTTCCGATTCGGGAACGTCAATGGAGATGAATTCGCCTTCTTCGAGATGGTCGATTACAAATTCCAGGCGCTGCCTCGCCGTTTCCGAACTGGGCAGATAAACGTCCACCATGGACCAAACGCCCGTCTTTTCCGAAACCTCGCGCTGGACCTCGATGAATTTTTTCGCTTCATTCCGATTGTCGTCGTTCAGGGTGCGGTATTTCTTTCCGTAGAGCACCGTCCCCAAGAGCAATGTGGGGTTTTTTCCCGGTTGCCCGCCTATGGTGATGTTGCCTAACTTCACCTCTCTCTGTTCACTTGAAAATCCCAGCAAATCATTCACTCCTGTCCATTTTTTTCACTTCAAGATACGGGTCGATGAGGATGGTTTCGTGAAGGGCCGCCTTGTCCGAAAGACTTACCGTGCTGACGCGCTCGGCCTTGATGGCGATGTAGGGGTCACCAAAGGATGGGTCATTTCTTTCGTAAAGTTCGGTGACCGCCGCCATCAACTCTTCTTCGTCCGTCTTTCCTATCATGTCGTGGACCGTCACCTGTTCCTGAAACCTTCTTACCGCTTCAAGGTCCAAATTCTCGACGTAAGGGACGGCGCCCTTGGCCCCGATTATCCTGCCGTTATCGTCAAAACCGTTTTTCCAAAGCGAGACAAGAGAATGACCGGACCGATGCCCCTTGACCTCTTCACCAAAAACGATGAGATGGCGGATATGGGGATTGGAGATGATGTTGGCCACGACCTTTTCCACACCAAGGTTTTCCGTTTTCACTGGGCCGTGGATGGCTACTTTGTCTTCAGGCAATTTCATTTTCTTTGCCAGGGTTGCCACAGCGATGCTGGAATCAGGATTGCCCGTATGGAATTCGCCTCCCCACGGGTAGTATTCGGGCAACTTACTCCTCCATGCGCCACTTGGGGCCTTGGTCCGAATCCTCGATGAGGATTCCCAGGTCTAAAAGTCCATCACGGATCGCATCGGCGGTATCCCACTGCTTGTTCTCTCTTGCTTTTTCACGTATCTCAAGCATCAACTTGATGAGGTCTTCTTCAAGCCCCTCGGCCTTCTCTTCTTCGAATGTGAAACCATAGACCGACCACATCTTGTCGAAAACGCTCAAGAGGTGCTCTTTTTCATCTTGAGAAATGCGATTCTGATTCAAAGACTGATTGACCTTCCTCACAAGATCGAAAGTGGCGGCAAGGGCGTCCCTTGTGTTGAAGTCGTCGTTCATCCCCCCTTCGAAATCCTCAAGAGCATTCTTGCTTTCGTCTATGAGGTCCACGCTCTCACCGCACGCTTCAAATTCCTTTAGGTCGAGATAGGTTCTCTTAAGTCGCTGGTAACTCTTGCCCGCTTCGTCCATGTGCTCGTCGGAAAAATCGATGGGGGACCGGTAATGCGTATAAACCAGGAAAAACCTCAGGGCCATGGGGTGATACTTTTTCAGAATTTCCTTGATGGTGAAGAAATTGCCCAGGGACTTGCTCATCTTCTCCTGGTTAATCTGGACAAAGCCGTTGTGTAACCAGTACTTGCAGTAATTTTCTCCCGTGTGGCATTCGCTTTGCAGAATTTCGGATTCGTGATGTGGGAACATCAGGTCCTGCCCTCCCCCGTGGATGTCGAGGGTGGGTCCGAGGTAATGGGTGGACATGGTGGAACATTCGATGTGCCAGCCAGGCCGTCCTTCTCCCCAGGGGCTGTCCCACTTTATTTCACCGGGTTTGGCTTTCTTCCAAAGGGCGAAATCCCGGGGGTCTTTTTTCGCATCGGTCACGCAAACTCTTGCACCAGCCATCATGTCTTCGGGTGATTGATGGGTAAGGGTTCCGAAACGGTCCAGGGCCGATGTGAGCGAGAAATAAACGTCGCCGTCGGATTCGTATGCGTGACCCTTCTCGATGAGGTCTTCGACGACACTTATCATCTCCGGGATGAACTCGCTGGCCTTGGGATAATGGTTTGCGTCCATTACATTCAGCCGGTGCATGTCCTCCATGTAGGAATCGATGTATTCGGAACTGATTTCAAGGGCATTCCTTTCAGATTCTTTGGCTTTTTTGATAATCTTGTCGTCGACATCGGTGAAATTCTGAATGTATGTGACGTCGTATCCCTTGTATTCGAGATATCTTCTGATGACGTCGAAGGCAACATATGAACGGGCGTGCCCGATGTGAGAGTGGTCGTAAACCGTGACGCCACAAACGTACATGCCCACTTTCTTGTCGTTTACAGGCACGAACTCTTCTTTTTCACGGGTCGCTGTATTGTAGACCTTGAGTGACATCTTCATCTCCAGAAGGTCAAAAGCGGGATGGATTATTAGTTTTTGGTGGGATATTTATGGGATAATTTTGAATTTCAAAGTGATATATCTCTACCTTGCAATATGCTTTGTATATAATTCCAAGGCCCTTTTCGTAGTCCGCCATTCGCCTCTTTCCTTGAGAGCCGGGAATTTTCCCTGCTTGCATCTGAGAGCGAGATATTGGGAACTGTATGAAGTTGATTCCGTAAATGCCTTCAAGGGCAAGAGTTCATCCTTGGATGTCCCAATCTGGTCAAGGAGGTCCAGGAGACTGGAAGCCATCAAGACCTTCAACAGGTTCTCAAGTTCATTGAAATCACCGTTTGAAGCCTCGTTCAGCCCGTGAAGATAATCGTTTCGATGCATGGGAAGAACGTGAACCGGAGGCCAGTTTCTTTTAATAAGATGGAGATTCAATAAAAGCCGTCCTATTCTGCCGTTTCCGTCTGCAAAGGTGTGAATCCTTTCAAATTCGTAATGCATCCAAGCCCCCAATCTGAAAACCTCCTCTCCTTCGATGTCTCTTTTCCGATATTCTTTCAACCACCGTTCAAGTTCAGGCAAAACCTTCTCCATCCTGGGAGGAGTGATTAAACTCCCTGTCAGTGTACAGTTATCCGTTAGATTAATTAGTCATGAGAAGAAGGGATATATCTGTACTCAACATACAATCTATCAGACAGACATAACCATGAAAAATTGATGAAATGTATGATTTACGAATAATACAATATTCTCAAAGTAGTTGAATTTATTTAGTTAATAACCATATCAATTATTTAATGCAGAAAAATTACTACCTTTCCCCCGTTGAACGAAACATACTGGACATAGTCCCGGAAAAGGGGGTCATATTTTCAACCGACGTAATAGAAGCAATGAATGGATGGACCCGGGAATTGTAGCAAAATCCACAAATCATTACATTCCAAGAAAAAACCGACCGGATTGGAAGGCATTGATTGGTCAGGTGGAGGTGATATTGGAAAACCTTCATGTGCAATAGGTGGGAAAAATATGAAGCTTAATAGTCAATTTGAAATATCATGAATTCCATTCTTTCTATAGGATGATGAAGATTGAAAAAAAGGATTCGGGTTATCAAATAAAAAGAAACCTGGAATCTTTAGACAAATTCGTGCTTGACTTCATTGAAGTATTGGAGGCATCTTAAATGACATTTCCAAAAGTGGACCTTGAGGAACTTGACGCTCAAAAGAAAAAGAATTTCCAAGAGCGTCTAAAATTCATTGAGATGTATGCAAAGTGGCTGAAAGAGGGTAATGATAAAAAAGATACAAAGTAAAAAAATCGTGATGTTCAGGGACATCATAGGTTGTGTAAGAACGAAATTTTCAGTTTGGAACGCGACTTTGACATTTATTAGGGTATTTCTGTCAAAGTCGAGTGAAACGCAACTTTGACATATCATAAAAAAGAAGCATGGCAAAGTTGAGTAAAAACCAGATTTGCTTGTCAAATTTGGGGTGAAACCTAAGCTTGACATGTCAAGATTGGGTTGGAACCAATCAAAGATTAGTTTCGTCGATGATTTCTGCGAAATCCTCAACGAATCCTCATTCATTTTTTCTAAAAACAATTCCAATGTGTCATTCTTGGAGAGGAGGAGTAAGGGAAAACCCCGTTTTCCCGTTGATGCCTCTGTCATTTTTTCTAATAAAATAACTACATTATTCTGGAGAGGAGGAGTAAGGGAAAACGTCGTTTTCCCGTCTAATCCTCTGTCATTTTTTCTCTAAAAATATGAAAAAATGGAGAGGAGGAGATTTGAACTCCTGTATGAGGATATCAGCCGGAAACTTCCGTCTGCAGTCCCCCACATGACCGGGCTCTGTTACCTCTCCTTTTTGCTTGTGAATTGGAAGGTTAATCTTAATCTTTTTGTTGTTGGAGAGGAGGAGACGAGCGTATTTATTCGCGAGCAAGCCAAATCCGTAGGATTGGGCGTGGTTTGAACTCCTGTATGAGGATATCAGCCGGAAACTTCCGTCTGCAACGAATCCTTCTCCGCAGGGGAAGGTTGAGTGAGACCCAATTTTTTTGGGTTGAAGTCCCCCACATGACCGGGCTCTGTTACCTCTCCGATTGTGCAAGGGTTGAGAAGTTGGAGGGAGATATAATATTTATGATTGGAAAAACTGAGTGAACGGATTTTCTCATCCCCACCAAACACCATAACCCTTGTTCTTCAATTTCTTAGCAAGCTTTTTCTCTTCCTTTTCTGCTTCTTTACGTGTTTTTAATGGGTTAATCCGCCATACCCACCATTTCCTTAATTTCATTCCGTATTCTCTTGCGAAATAATTAGACTTGTAACCAGTCAAATGTTGATTAAATCTCTCTTTTGGCTTCTTGGCGCTTTGCCCCACATAAAAGCACTTTTTCCCTTTCTTCATTTTTTTGTTCCTGCGCATGAATTTCTTTGATTCCGTTACAGAAAGGTCCAGTTCTATCACATAAACATAGTAGGGCATTCAAAGAGTAATTCGATTGTACGCTATTTATTCTTTCATTCATTTGAATCGACTAAAGGCCAACTAGGGATCGTTGGTTTCCTCCCCCACTAATTGCATGATTGATGCGCTTTCACATGGGTGCTTAATGGAAATAAAAAAATTAGTGATATATTTCCCGCCAACCTACCGTCCACCATTCTTCGATGTGCTTATACCCACCCAATAACAATGAAAAATGGAAAAATTCGAATCGGAAAAAATATAAAATGAAGAAAATCAAAAGAAAAAATTCAGTCCCCGAAATCCAGGTCCGCACCCTTCTTGTAGATGTCGGCCAGGGCTTCAGCCGTTTCGTAGTCAAGCCCTTGCTTTTCCAGCTCCTTTTTGAAGGTTTTGGAAGCTTTCCTTGATGCGAGCTTGAGCTTGACGATGCTTCCTCCCATCTTGACTGCAAGGGGAAGGGATTTCGGGACGATTCCCATGAACTTGAGCCCTCTCAGCAGGCCTCCGTTGCCCATAGTAAACCTCCCTATTCGTCATCCTGGTTTACATTGACGCTACCGAAGCTTCCTCCGAAATCTCCCATGGTCTTTCCGACATTGAGGGCCGACATGTATTGCTGGGTAAGGGCAAACGCTTCCGCATCCGTCATTCCCGAGGCCTTGAGTTCCTTGTAAAAGGTGGCCACGGACCCGGCGTACTTCTTTGCGCTCCCTTCTCCATAGAGGATGTCGGATATCTCCCTCAGTAGATGCGGGACTTTCTGGGACACTACGTCCAGAATTTCGCCTATCTGTTCGGGGTCTGGCAGGTCGTCATTTCCATGTTTCTTTTTTTCGTGGTGGTTCATTTTCATCACCTATTATCTATATGGGTGTGCAATTCATTTATCGATATCGAGCACTTCTGCCCACTTTCCGAGCATTCGGATATCACTTCGAGGAGGCGAGGCAACTTTTCGGTCACCACGTCCAGCAACTCTCCTATCTGCTGTGGGTCGGGCAGGTCGTTTTTTCCTGGCTTTTCAGGCATCGGGTGTTCCATTTTTTTCACCTAATATCTATATGGTCGAGCAAATCATATATTGATGCCGAGCAATCGTGACCACTTTTCGAGCACTTTCTGGGTCAAGTAGTATTTCTTAACTTTTCCGTCGCCCCTCTTTTCAACAATGCCCTTGTCTTCGAGTTCCTTCAGTTTGTTGCGCACGGTTCTCCTGGATGCCGACCCCCTCTCCTCCCTCAGATTGTCTGCAATTTGAGAAATGTTCTGGCCGTTGTCCTTCATCAAGACGTTGACTATCTCCTTGGAAATGGAATCCTTGATTTCGGGATAGACCATGTCCGGCGTAAGCCCTCCGTGTTCCATGGCAAGATTCACAAGGCGAACGTATTTCGCCGTGCTGGACTGCATGCTCTTCATGGGCTTCATCATGGTCCCAATCATGTTCTCAAGCTGACCTATCCTATCGTTGAGCTCCCGGATTTCCTTTTTGAGGTCTTCTTCATCGGCCACAACGCATAATCTACATTCTGGTTAATGTCTGTGTCGGTGTCGAATGCCTCAACGTTCAATCCTGCGGCTGATTCAGCAGTGTGACATCCATGTGAGGATAAGGTATGTCGAATCCCTTTGCATCGTATTCTTGCTTGAGTTTCTTGGTCAGGTCGTAATAAACGGCCCAGTAATCCGATGTTTTCACCCAGGGGCGAACCCGAAGGATCACGGCATTGTCTCCAAGAGTATGAACAGCCACAAGCGGGTCCGGCTTGTCAAGGACCTTTTCGTGGGATTTTACAATGTCCATGGTAACTTTGATGACGTCGTCCAATTTGTCAGCGTAGCCCACGCCCATCTCCAGGTCCACCCGGCGCGTATCATTGGCGTTGTAATTGGTTATCGGGTTCCCCCAGACTTCCTTGTTGGGAAAGATTATGCGCTTGTTGTCCCCAGTATCAATCTCGGTATTGCTGATGCGCACGGTTTTGACGGTGCCTTCATTGCCGGCTATTTCCACCCAATCGCCGTCTGAGAAGGGCTTGGTTATGGCAATCATGAATCCCGATGCCACGTTGGAAAGGGTATCGCTCAGGGCGAATCCGAGGACAAAGCCCATGACCACGGAGAGACTCACCAAAGCAGCCCCGACGTTAAGCCCCACGAGCCCAAGGGCAAGTCCAACGGCAAACACATACAGGAAAATCTTGATAATGCGAGCGAAGAACTTCGCTTGAAGTTTTGACATCTTCGTTCTTGTCAAGGAATTTTGAATCAGCATCCCGAGTATCTGGACTATGATGATGCCGATGAGCAAGGCGAGAAGACCAACCCCAATCCGCAAAATCGATATTCCGATGTAAGGGAGCGGGTCATTCATTGAGTAACCACCGATTTCAATCATGGTATCGGAAAGAAAAGAGAGATGGCGTTTAAAAGGGTTGTTGAAAATTCGTTGTATATTGGCAGAGCTCTGTCAATCACTTCAACACCTCTTCCCCAACAAAATCCCTATCGGGTGACCATCCTTCCAGGATTATCTTGTCTTCCCTGGTCGATTCGTCCGCTACAAGCCGAGCAACGACTTCGCCGACGCCTGGGCCCAGCATGAACCCTTGTCCGCACATGCCCGTATTATGCAGAAGGCCCTGAACGTCCTTGTTCCAGCCGACTATGGGTGACCCGTCAGGTGACATGGGGTAAAGACCACGCCACACCCTTCGAACACGGATGTTCTTCAATCGGGGCATGATGTCGAGCATTCTCTGGCTCACCTGTGGAAGAAATACGGAGGTTTCGTTCTTATCCGTTCCAACAATCGGCGGGTCCGGTGTTATGCAGAAAACGACTTGACCGTGCTTGTTCTGGTAGAAATAGTAATTTTTTGAACCGGGGCCCGGTCTTATGTCAACGACCATGGCCGGAGAGAACATCTCAACGGGTTCGGTAATCCCTGCTTCATGCGAATCGGGCTGAACGTCAACGTCAACCCCTGCCGTTTGGCACAGTTCCTTGGAATACGCTCCGGCAGCATCAATGACAACGTCCGCTTCGTATTTTCCTGCATCGGTGGAAACGCCTTCCACGTGTCCGTTTTGGACGTGAATCTTTGTGACCTTCTCCTTGTAACGGAAGTCGCATCCCAGTTCTTCTGCTCGCCGGGCGAAGGCGTTAATTGCAAGAAGGGGAGAAGCGCTACCGTCTTCTGGAGAGAACGTGCCGCCCCTGAGGTCTTGCTGATTGATGCCAGGGACCTTCCCTGCAATGTAATCCGCATTGTAATAGTCGATGTTAAGGCCAAATTCTTTCTGCATGGGGAGAATTCCTTTTAGCGCCTTTTCTTCGGCCTCACGATACACGGGGAAACAGTATCCTCCCGTGAGCCATTCGATGTCGTCGCCATACTTCTCTTCCCAAGAGGAAAATACTTCGATGGAACGCTTGCAAGTGATGATTTTGGGCGGGTCTGAATGCGTGGCCCTGATGCCTCCGATGGCGTGCTTGTTCTCACCCTGGCCTGGAGAAGCCCGTTCATCTATGACGAGTGTTTTGATGCCCAATTCTGAAAGAGAAAGTGCCGTAGGCACCCCCACAGAACCCGCACCTACGATTATGACGTCGTATCGGCTCATTTCTTCACCCCCGCAAAATGGCCCAGGGGAACTTCAACGAAAAGCGGTCTGTCGACCCTTTCGGTTACCTCTTCAAACTCAACGCCTTCTTCCATGAATATGCGCCATATCATCAGCCGGCAGGTCTTGCCTCCGCATGCACCCATCATGGCCCTGGTTTTCGCCTTCAATTGGTTCATGTCCCTGACGCCGTCCCTTATGGCCTGACGTATCTCGCCTGCGGTTATCCTCTCGCACCGGCAGATTATCGCTGAGTCGGGCAAAGGTTCTTTTTCGTATATCTCCGAAGGTTCCACGTCGGCCTCCTGTAACCATATGCCGGCGGCGTCCTTGGCGAATTTCTTCGGCATCTCGATGCTCACGAGATAGGTTCCGGGGTATTTTGGATTCTGAAATGATTTTTTGACCTTGAATCGACCGAGGTTCTCACCGTTTTCTCCAAGAACGGGGACTTCCTTTCCTTCCGTCACTTGGTCGCGCCAAACTTCGTATGCAAAGGTCACCGTGGGGTTTTCCGGGTCTTTTCTGTAATCGACAAGCGTCACCGCCAGTCCCGGGCAAACGGCCACGCAACTCATGCAGCCGATGCACTTCTCTTCATCAACTATGTAAGGCAGCCCCGTTATTTTGTCGTCCACCGTTTTAATGGCATCTACCGGGCAGACCGACGTGCATGGATTGCAAGGAACTTCCTGCTTGCAGTGGAATATCGGAAAAACGCCTTTTTCTAAATCGACGTTCTTTGCTTCTGTTACTGGGCCCGGCTTGGCTTTCAGGATTCTCAACTTGTCGTCCCATTCTTGGGGTATCTCCAGGTCGGAAAAACCCAAAGACCGGGCAATTTTGGTCCCTTCTATCTTTCCTGAGAACATCGCAGCCGACGCCTCGGCAATCTCTTGGGCATCTCCGGCTTTATAAACGTCATAATTAAACGACTTTGCTTTGTTGTAAAACTCATCCACTTCGGCAAGCCCCACGGCAATGAGAACGGTATCGACATCGAATGTTTTTTCGGTCCCAGGGACCTTCTTCCAGTCGTCGTCTAGTTGGGCTATCGTCACCTTTTAGGTTTTGCCGTTCCCGGTAACCGAGGAAACGGTGTGCCGGGTGTATATTGGAACGCCCAACCTCATGAGTTTGTCTGCGTGAACGCGGTATCCACCCACCATGGGCAGCGCTTCAACCAGTCCAACGACCTCTATGCCGGCCTGGATGGCATGATAACCGGCGATGAGCCCGACGTTTCCCCCACCTACGATAAATATCCTTTCGGAGCATTTTACTAGGTCACGATTGACGAGGGTCTGGAATGCGCCTGCTCCATATACGCCCGGAAGGGTGTTTCCAGGAAATGATAGCATCTTCTCCCGGGCTCCGGTGGCCACCAGAAGCTTCTTTGGACGCACCAATCGGTATTCATCATCCTTGACGATGCCCACCTTTCCATCGGCAAAAACGGCAACCACGGTGCTGTTGAGCCAAACGTTCACCGAGTCAAGTTCTTTGACCTTTCTTTCAAGAATGTGGCCGATTTCAAAACCCCGGGTTCCCGCGTATGAGTCCTCAACGGAACCGAAGAACTTGTGGGTCTGGAGAACGAGTTTTCCACCAAGCCGGTCTTTGTCATCAACAAGAAGGACGTCGATGCCCAGTTTCCCCAGTTCAATGCATGCAGAAAGCCCCGCGGGCCCTCCGCCTATGACCAGCACGGTCCTTTCGTCCGTATCCAGATAAGTCGTATTAACATCGCCATCGTCGGTGGGCAACTTGGGGAGCCCTTTGACGGGTTTAACCCTGGCGCCCTCTTCCAATGGGACCATGCACGATTTGACCGGCTTCCCGTTCAAAAGGACCATGCATTGCGAGCACTGGCCATTGGCGCAGAAAATGCCTTGGGGCGCACCGTCCTTGGGATGTTCGTTGAACGTAAGAACGCCGTTTGCAATTAGGGCCGAAGAAAGCATCTCTCCCTGGACCCCTTTCATCTTCTCTCCGTTCCAGAAAAAAGCGACCTTGTGCCCGTCGTCTTGTTTGATGATGGGATGGTCCGGAATACGCCCCGTCATGAAACGCCCTTTCCTTCAGGCCCTTGAATCGTCGCAGGGTTTTTCTTCTTCCATGGGTCGGGAGTGTTCGGCCCATGCCTGATCCTTCCGGCATACACTCAAGGGGACCTTCTCCATTTCGTGTCCGCAGCACTGGGGTGGGACCTCGGTTTCCGATGTGTCGATTATCTTGTCACATTCCTTGCAATGATAAACATCCTTGTCCTTCATGATATCAACCATTGGATAAGAATCAACCGTTATTTAACTTACTCATCATCGGCGGTGTCGTCATTCACGTCACTTCTCAAGATGACTCCCACCCCCTCCTTGCCGTTAACCTTGCCAACCACGGGCATTTTCAACCTCAGGTGGTGGCAGTATCTTGTTGAATGGGCCGGTTTCATGGAATTGAGCCATTCCCAATCCACGAATGATTTGTCTTCGCCATAGGGAACGGTGAAATATGGTATTCCAAGTGAGGTCATGTTGTGGAAGAAGTGGCTCCCATGTGACGGGTCGATGCGGAAGTCTTTCAGCGAAACCTCGACGATCATCGAAGCGCCAGATATCTGATTCCACCGGACCGGAATTCCCAGATGCCTGTCGTTGGTCCCCCATCTTCCCGGCCCTATGAGAAGGAACGGTTCAGCGCCCAATGCCTGGTTCAACTCACCTATCTCTTCAGCGATGGTCAGCGTATCGGTCCTGTCGAATTTTTCCGGAGGTACGTAGATGATGTCTCGGATGGAATCGTTGATGCCGTTCCCCAGGGCTTTGTTAGTGTATACGAAAGCCAAGTTCCGGTCCTCGTCCCTCACGGAAACATTGTTGTGCTCCTTCATGGTTACCAAAGGCCGTATCTGCACGATGTAGAGTTCGGGGTGGCCCGTTTCGACCATTCTTGCGGCGAATTCGATTTCCACGGGGGAACCCATGCCTTCTTCTCCGATGATGAGCACGTTCTCTATCAATTTGGGAAGGGGGAACTGTTCGTGCTTGAGTATGCCGGCAAAGGTGATTATCTTGGCTCCCTTGCCCTGGGAGGTATCTCTTATCTTGTCGTCCTGTGGGTCGTAGGTGCTTGCCAGAAGGTCCAGGTTTCCGTCTTTGTCAGCCATGTCTATGTTGAGTTGGGCAAGTGTTACGTCCTCGCCTTCGGTAAGGTCAAAATCCTTCTTCTCCATGTCCAGGGCGAAGAAATGTTTCTGGGAGTTTTCGAGAATGTCTTTCGTGCTGGAAAAACCTGGAATGACCTTTGGGTGCCTGGGGCTGAAGCTGAGGACCTTGCCGCCTTCAACGACTATCTTTCCCATGCCCAGGGCGACGCTCACGATGCCTTCTTCGCGTTTTAGAGGTTTGACCGGATAGAAATTGAATGACTGCCCCACGCCGGAGAAGACGGGGTAAAAATACCTCCCCCATCGGTTGCCCACAAGCTTCTGTATGACCACGGCCATCTTCTCCTCTTCGCTTTTGTGGAGCGTCGTTTGTATGTACGACTTGGCGTCCTTCTGATATACTGAGGAATAAACGAGTTTGACGGCGTCGGACAATTGCTTATGCCTGACCTTGGGGTCCGGGTGGTTGTTGGGCAGTATGTAGGTGGAATAGATGCCTGCAAAGGGCTGGTTCTGGGAATCTTCCAGCAGACTTGAGGACCGGACGGCGAGGGGCTCATTGACGTGCTGAAGATAACGTCGAAGGGATTCTTGGAGTTCTTCCGAGAGGGTGCACCGTATGAATTTCTCACGGAGCTTTCCGTCCTCAATCGTTTCCTCCAGAAGGTTGCTCAGTTCGTTCTCATTGATGAAGCGGTCGAACTCGTCCGTCGCCAGCACGAGGGTTTCAGGGACCTTGATGTGGCAATTGGGAAATCTCTCCTTGACATTGGACTTGTGCATGATGTCGGAAAGAAATGCGATGCCCCGACCTTTGCCTCCAAGGGACCCGGAACTGAATTTGGTAAAAGTCTCTTCAAATTCGAACATCTGCTGGCCGAAATCCGTGATGATGCCTACGTGCTTTTCCCGTCGGGTCTGCCTGAGGATGTCGGCTAGGAAATCCCGCATCTCGGCTTCGTCCGTGAAATCGCTCACCTTTTTCGACCGGAGGCGGTTGGCCAGTTTAAACTCGCCCCGGGCGTTGAGCCAGTTGCTGAAGTGATTTTTTTCACCGTGGAAGCGGAGTGATTCCAGGGGGATGTTGAATATCACATCCTCGAAATCCTTCATGTCTCTGGCCCTTCCCACTCCGCGCCCGTCCTCCATCCTGAAGATGAAATCGCCGAAGCCAAGATTCTCGTTGAAGAAGGTTTTGAGATGATGTCCGATTCTTTCCGAGTTCTTGTTGATGAAGGGTATCCCCAGTTCCTCCGCCTTCTCTCTATATTCGTTCATGGAGGATTGCAACAAAACGGGAATTTCCTTGTCGATGGATTCGATGAAGTCGAAACCTGCCTCGTCCAACTTGTCTCCGCCTTTGCCCTTGGGATAATGGATGTCGGTGATGACGCCCATGACGTATTCCCTGTACTTTTCGAACTTGCTCCTTGCTTCTGCCAACGTCTCAGCAAGGACAATCTTGGGCCTGGCCCGTCTGCGCAACAATTTTTCATGCTCGTTCAATCCTTCGGATATCAATTGCTGGGTCTGGTTCATTATTTCTGTATAGATGATGGGAAGGAACATCGAATAATAGCGGGGCGAGTCCTCGATGACGAGTATGACCCTCACCATGGCTTTGCGCGTGTCCAGTTGGATGTTCTGCTTGTCCTCGATGTATTTGATGATGGCCAGAAAGAGGGTCGAATCACCGGTCCAGAAGAATGTCTTGTCGATGCCGTTCTTGCTGCCCGGTTCATATACGTGTCGCAGGTCAGACGCATCCGTGGCAAGAAGTACAACCGGCGTTCCCGGGGCCATCTCCTTGACCTTTTTGCCGAATTCAAAGGGGTCCGAATCGCTAATCCGGGACATTGTGATGACAAGGTCGTAATGACGTTTGCTTATTTCTTCGAATGCCTCTTTGCTCGTTGAAACGCGGTTTATGCGTGGAGGAGAAGAGAGGTCCAGGTCTTTGTATTTCCCGTATATCTGTTCGGAAAGACCGCCGTCCTCCTCAAGGATGAAGGCATCGTAGAGACTCGAAACGAGGAGAACGTCGCTGACTCGGAAACGCATCAGGTCTTGATAGTCGTGAAATCTCGTAATGAGTTCCGAATCATGGTCGATGCGGCAGATCTCTTCCTCTTCGTGAGGCATCGGGATGAGAACTCGGGATGATGGTTAAAAGGTTTTTCTTTGCCCGATGAAGGCCCTGCCCGCCTGATATGGAAGCAAAGGTTCTCTCTCCAACCAATGCTAAATGTGGTCCTCAAGGTCTGGCAGTGCGTCAAACGTCCTTCAACTTCTCCGGTTTGCCAGGAACCCCGTCATACGCGGATGTGCGAAGTTAGGTGAAAGAGGTCTTTTACGGACGTTTTCACCTTTTGAGGTTTTTCAGAAACGGGGCCCAAATGAAGGAGATTATTTTCCCTCTTTGTCGTTGATTGCTGGTAGATGACCCTTCTTTCCATGTCCAGAATCTGTGCTTCCCGATGAACGTTGTTTGCGTCCAGGTCAAGCTCTTGGGTCAAGTCCTCCACGGTCATTGCGGGGGGCCATCTGTTCGAGAGCAATTCTACGATTCGTTCCCGCACCTTCTCGTTCTTTCGGATGACGGATGCCCCTTTGGCCGTGATGTCGATGGTTGACGTCCTTTCGGAAAATTTCACCAACGATTTCTTCTCGAGCTTATCCAAGGTTTTCTTTATTCCGTCCATGCCAAGATGCGAGAATTTGTAAACGATTTGGTCAAGAAAGGTCCATGAGCTTTTGTCCAAGTATTGCAATATGTCTTTTTCTTCGGGGTTCATGTTACATAATCAACGGTGCCGCTTATGTACCTTTTAATCTGGATATTGGACTTGATTATTTCCTTTGATAAAGGTGAGAATTTCATCCCACGCACATTTTTTCGAATTCCTTGCAGGTCTCCTTGCGATGTTTTTTAATCATGTCCCTTTCCTGATTGTACGTGTTGCAGAGGAACTTCATGATGTCCGACTCTTCTTCAATGACGCGGTGCGTCCCGTCTTTCCTCAGGATTATGACATCCGTCTTCCTTCCAACGCTGGTGGGTGCTTCAGCCCATTTCTTGGCTTCGAAGGCGAAATAAACGGCTTCGGCTTCTGAATATTCAACGACGTTGTACCCTTTCTGGTCGAAATAAATTATCGAGAAATCGCCTCCCTCGCCTATCGAATAGGAACCTGCAAAGGTCGCATCCATCACCTCGCCGTTGCCTGAAATGACCACGATTCGGGCTTTATCGTTTTTGTCGAACCCCGTCACTATGCTATTGAAACTTATCTCCAGGTCAGCCAGGTATCCGTATATGAGGGTTATGATGTCCTCGGGAATGATGGTATCATTCTTCAGTTTGAAAAACTCATTTGCTTCCATCCCCGTATGCTCGTGAATGAACCGGTCAACAATCTTCTCCCACTCTTCTCGGATGTATTGCGAGATCAGAGGGACCACGTCGTCAAGGTCCATTTCTTTGGATATCATCGAGAAGGCCGAGTCTGCATAGTTGGCGTTGCCGGCAAAACCCACTCCAACCTTGCCAAACCGCCTTACTTTGGGCATGCGCGCCTCGAAACCGTATTCGGCAAAATCAGAGCCCATGTGCCTTGTCCACAACCTGTCTGCTAGCAGTATTACGCTATTTCCACCATCTGCAATGGAAGCTTGAACGAGTGTCATTTCACCACGAATAAAGATAATGATTGGGGATATAATACTATTTTGGGGCGGACTAAACCGAAGGTATTATATAGAACCTCTAATTTACCCGAACTTAACAAAGGAGGCATTGATATGATGTCTGGACAACCGATACTGATATTAAAAGAAGGAACAGAAAGAAGCAGGGGCAAATCCGCCCAATCCAACAACATCGCCGCCGCCAAGGCCATAGCCGACGCGGTGAGGTCCACTCTGGGACCAAAGGGAATGGACAAGATGCTAGTAGATTCCATGGGGGACGTCGTCATCACGAACGACGGTGTTACGATACTCAAGGAAATCGACATCGAACATCCCGCAGCCAAGATGGTTGTTGAAGTAGCCAAGACCCAGGACGACGAATGCGGCGACGGAACGACTACGGCAGTAGTCATCGCCGGAGAACTTCTCAAGAGAGCCGAAGACCTTGTGGACCAGAACGTCCACCCGACGGTCATCACCAACGGATTCTCCATGGCGGCCAAGAGAGCCGTGGAGATAATGATGGATATGTCCACCAAGGTTGACATCAACGACGAAGACACTCTCAAGGACATCGCCAAGACCGCCATGACGGGCAAGAGCGTTGGTTCAAGCATGAACCTACTCGCTGACATCGCCGTAAAAGCCGTAAAAGCCGTCGCCAATGAAGAAGAAGACGGATATGTCGTGGACATCAACAACATCAAGGTCGAGAAGAAGCACGGCGGGTCTGCCGAAGACACGACAATGATTGAAGGAATAATCCTCGACAAGGAAAAGGTCCATCCCAGGATGCCCGATACCATAAAGGATGCCAAGATCGCATTGATAGATTCCGCTCTTGAGATAAAAAAGACGGAAGTCGATGCAAAGATCGAGATTACCGACCCGACCCAGATGCAGAAGTTCCTTGACCAGGAAGAAGAATCCCTCAAGGGCATGGTCGAAGAAGTAAAGAAGTCGGGAGCCAACGTCGTATTCTGCCAGAAAGGCATTGACGACCTGGTTCAGCACTTCTTCTCAAAGGAGAACATATTCGCCATACGCAGGGTTTCAAAATCGGACATGAAGAAACTCGCCAAGGCCACCGGCGGCAAGGTCATCACCAACATCAAGGAGATAGACCCGGCTGACCTGGGCTTTGCAGGTAAAGTATTCTCCAAGAAGGTCGGCGACGACGACATGACCTTTGTTACCGAATGCAAGGACGCCAAGGCCGTTTCCGTACTCATAAGGGGCGGAACCGAACACGTCATCGAGGAACTGGACAGAGCACTTCACGACGCCCTGAAGGTCACTGCAGTAGCCATCGAGGACGCCGCGGCCCTGCCCGGCGGAGGAGCACCTGAAATCGAAGTCGCTCTGAGACTCGGAGATTATGCTGCAAGCGTTGGTGGAAGGGAGCAGTTGGCCATTGAGGCCTTTGCCCACGCCATGGAAGTCGTTCCGTGGACCATCGCTGAAAACGCCGGTTTCGACGCCATCGACACGCTGATTGAGCTGAAGTCGAAGCACGAAGGAGCCACACCCAATAGGAACATCGGCATCGACATCACTTCGGGTAAGTCAACGGACATGTCCGTCTCCAAGATAATCGAGCCTTTTAGGGTCAAGAAGCAGGCGGTCAATTCCGCTACGGAAGTGGCATCGATGATTCTAAGAATCGACGACGTCATCGCCTCGAAACAGGGCGGAGGCGGAGCACCGGGCGGAGCCGGTGGAATGCCAGGCGGACCTGGTGGAATGCCACCGGGCATGGGCGGAATGGACTACTAAAGTCCTTTCCTCTCTTTTTCTTTTTTTTTTTCCTTATTTTTTTCCTTCATTTTTTTATATCTTGTCCATTTATTACTCGCATGGCCACGGTAAAGCATTACGACTCGGTCAAAGCCGAAACGGTGGATTCTCCTGCGGAGAATGTGAAAATAAGATGGCTCATCGACGAAAAGTTGGGGGCTGAGAATTTCTTCATGCGCTTGTTCGACATCGCTCCTGGAGGCAACACGCCCTTCCACGCCCACGATTGGGAACACGAGATATACGTACTGGAGGGCAAAGGATTTCTTGTTGAAGAAGGGAAGAAGACTCCCTTGAAGCCGTGGGATTTCGCATTCATCCCGGCCAACGAGAAGCACCAGTTCATCAATCACGGCGATGTGACGTTTCGATTCATCTGCCTGATACCCAACAAGGAGAAATGAAAGACATGGAAAGCGAAAACCTCAGCAAATTCATAGTGATATTCGTAGTGGCAGCATGCGTATTGGCCATCGGTTACGGCATTTACCGCGTGATGGACGACGATGATGATGCCAACGGCGGAGAAAATGCCGGGACGGGAACCGGCTCCTATGCACTCATCAGAACCAACTACGGCAACATGAAGGTAGAACTGGCCGAGGACAAGGCCCCTGAAACGGTGGCCAACTTCAAGGAACTTGCCAATGACGGTTTTTATGATGGGCTTGTGTTCCATCGGGTAATCGACGGATTCATGATTCAGGGGGGCGGTTTTACCCCTAACGGAGAGCAGGTAACGTCGGAACAGGTCCCCTTTGAAAGCCACCCGGACCTCACCCATGAAGATGGAGCCATATCCATGGCAAGCACGGCAGCCCAGGAAGGGGGCACTTGCCAGTTCTTCATCTGCGACGGCGCCCAGAATTCCCTTGACGGCAATTATGCCGTATTCGGATACGTCGTCGATGGAATGGACGTTGTGAGGGACATCTCAGCGGTGCAGACCCAGACCAACCCCGATACGGGCATGGCGGATTGGCCTGTCAATGACGTGGTCATAAATTCCATCGTGATAGTCAGCGATTGAAACGAGCCTAGTTGAAGTTTGTTTTACAAGCCGGGGCCAGCAAAGCAAAAACTATAATTGCACCCTTTTCCTTGAAGCACCAATGGCTGACATTGGCATCCTGTTTTTGGGAAAAAAATACGCGAACCCCGTTTTTCTGGCATCGGGAATACTCGGAGAGACGGGTCCTACCCTGGTTCGATGTCACAAAGCCGGAGCCGGTTGCGTCGTCACAAAATCGGTAGGCAAGGAGGAACAGAAGGGGAATCCCAACCCCGTTTACCTTTCAACGTCTCATTACACGCTAAACTGCATGGGGCTACCCAATCCCGGCATCGACGAATATGTCAATGAACTAAGTTTTCTCAGGGAGAACAATGTCCCGTTTGGAGGGTCAGTTTTCGCTGACAACCCCCGGGATTTTGCCCATTTGTGCGGGAAGATGGAGGAATATGGTGCGCGTTTTATCGAGTTGAACATCTCCTGTCCAAACAAGGAGGGGGTGGGCGACGTCATAAGCCAGGACCAAGACCTCACCAGGAAGATAGTGGTTGAATCGAGCGGGGCCGTTGACATTCCGGTGCTTCCCAAGCTTCCGCCCAACCTTGCTGACCCGGGAACTTACGCCTCCGTACTTGCATCGTCCGGGGCATCTGGATTCGTTTGCTGCAACACCATGCGCGGAGTCCACATAGACGTGGGGCTGGGAAAGGCCGTTCTGTCGAGGAAATTCGGAGGCGTTGCGGGCCCTGCCCTAAAACCCGTTTCCCTTTATTCCGTCTGGAAGGTCTATGAAGAGACGGAGATGCCCATTATCGGGGTGGGTGGCATTGCTGCGGGCAATGACGTTGCCGAATACATGATGGCCGGAGCGTCCGCCGTGGAAATCGGTTCGGTAATCGAGGAAGACAGGCCCGGGGCTTTCTTGCGCATCGCGGAGGAATTAAAGAGTTTCCTTGAAAGGGAAGGTCATGCTTCCCCGGAGGAGGTGGTGGGCATTGCCCATTGCTGAAGTAAAGGTCGTCGCCGTCGAATCGGTGAAAAAGGAGTGCGACGACGTATTCACCATTAGGTTCATTCAAGAAGATACCGCAAGGCCCGGCCAATTTGCCATGATTATAGACCCTACGGGCGAAGAGGTCCCCATGTCGTATTCCTACGTTGAGGAGAAGAAAGGTGTGTCGTTCAAGGTCGTGGGAGAAGGGACGAAACTTCTCAGCCGAAAAACGCCCGGAGACAAACTCGGCGTCAAGGGACCACTGGGGAACACCTATGAGATAAAAGGGGGCGAAACCTTCGTTGCAGGAGGAACGGGCATCGCTTCCATTGCACCTGCCGTGGAAGAAGCCGTAGGGAAAGGAAGCGCCACGGTAATTCTGGGAGCCCGGACTGAGGGTTTCCTCTTCTTTATCAACCGGTTCGAGAAAGCAGGAGTTGAAGTTTTGATAGCCACCGATGACGGGACCTGCGGAAGAAAGTGCTTTAGCACGGAAATATTTGAAGAAAGGGTCGGGCAATGCACCCGCGTCATAACCTGCGGACCCGAGGTCATGATGAAGAAGGTGGTTGATGCATGCCTGAAGAAAAACATTCACGTTCAAGCGTCCCTTGAAAGGCACATGAAGTGTGGAGCAGGCGTTTGTGATGCGTGTTCCGTCAACGGGCGGCTCGTGTGCAGGGATGGCCCGGTCTTCAGGGGAAGGCAGCTTAAGGGGATGGACGAGTTTGGCCGAAAGACCAGAGCGGTTTCAGGAAGGCTTGAAAATATTTAAACATCTACTCCATTTTTGTTTCTTTTATGGATCCACCCTTATTTTTCTTTTCTTTCTTGCCGTCTTTCTTCTTCCTGCCCCGGTCTTTGGCCCGGTAGTATTTCATGGGGTGTGTCATCCAATCGTAGGAACAGAGTTTGTCCGGGTCCTCACATATTCCCTGGCTCTTCATCGTGGCACATTCGGGGGGTGAATATTCCGTACCGGATGTTACGCCCGTTATGTGTTCTATCTGGTACATCGCGATGGATTCGTCAAAATCGGGACTGCCGGCAAATACCTTTAGGATTTCTTCGTTGCTGGCGCCAATGGCATGGAGAAAAGTGGTGAGGGCGAACCTGCCTGAATGGGAGATGTTCTCCCCGCGCTGGGCCATGCCGACGAGTCGTTTCATGCAGGGAGGAAAATGTGCAAGGTTGATGCGGCCCAAATCGGTGTCGGGAAGCTGTTTTTTTAAGACAGCGAATTGCTCCTTCACTTGGGCGAGGTCGTTCTCCAGTCTTTCGGTTACGTTGTCGGCAATGGGCAGCGGCAGTTCCATCTCGATTTTCTTCTGAAGGGCGGACTGGGCCAGCCGGTCCATCTTTACCTTCGTCAGAGACACCGTTCCGTTGGCAAGTGGGGCGTTGGAAAGCTTCCATTCTTTGGCCCTCATGGGTATCTCTAGTTTCATGTATGTTGTGAAATGAAGGTAATACACTCCATCCTCGACGAGAGGGTCCATTCCCAGGGTCCGGTAAACGAATGGTGATTCGTCTTCATGAGAACCAAGTTCGTTCTTCAGTTTGACGCCTTCGGCTAGAGCATATCGCTTTAGAAGAAAATTTTCTTTCAGAACCGATACCAACATTCTGGCAACAGCGTAAGAGAGCATTTCCACAAGGCAATCCATCTTCGAGGTTCCCTGGAACGGTTCGACCACCCCTTTCTCAATGGCCTGGAGGACCCTTTCCTTGCCCCGATAGCGTGCGCTTTGATAGGCGATGTCTTCGAGAAGTTCCTGAATGTCCGGACCATGCTTGGCGATGTAATCTCTTGCTTCGTCGGAGAAGGGATATCTGGCGTATTTTTTCAAAGGCACGGAGAGTAAAAGGGACGTATTTGAAATAAGGATTTTGCCATGACCTTGTCTCCATTTGCGCATATATATTCATAGACCAATGGACAGGGGCGCTGAAAAAGATGACAACGGTTCCACGCAATCGCCATCTTTTAATATCCATAGGGTAATGTTCGTTCACCGGTGACATAAGAATGGACGACCCCCGTTTCAAGACGTACATAAAAAACTTTGACGAATCGATGGAAGGAGGCATACCTCAGGGTCATGTCGTTTTGGTTTCGGGAACGGCAGGGACCATGAAATCCTCCATCGTCCTGAACATGCTTTACAATAACGCCCTGGAGGGCAAAAACGGCGTGTATTTTTCGCTTGAACAATCGGGCAAGTCGCTACTTCATCATGCCTCCCGCCTTGGGATGGATTTTTCGTCCTTGGGCAACAAGGTGAGGATGGTGGACCTTGCCATGATACGCAAGAACCTTGGAAATCTCGAAGGAAGCAGTTGGATGGAGGTTTTCAAGATGCAGTGCAAGACGCTCAACCGGGAACTCAAGTTCGACCTCCTAGCCATCGACTCCCTACAGGCGCTGGAGATATTGGCACGATTCGACAATCCCAGGGAAGACCTATTCGAATTCTTCGAATACCTTCGGGACATGGATTTCACGTCTTTTCTCATTTCGGAGATGGACATGGATTCCAAAAAGTATGCTCCCTACGATGAGGACTTCCTTTCAGACGGCATCATATTTATGGGGATGGCACAGGTCGGTGAGATCGACGTGCAACGAAGGATTCGCGTGGTGAAGATGCGGTCCACGAAACACAATGCCGGTTACTTTACGCTTCTGTTCAAGGACGACGATTTTTACGCCACCCGGACCATCGTGGATTAGGGCAGGACAATTATATTATCCATACCATTTTATTAATCGCTCATCATCCTCTAATAATCGTTACATAGGTAATATTTCAGTACTTTTCGATTATAACTCGCAATTTTTGGTTTTGCACCAGTTGTCCAATAACACGAAATCCTACAATTTGCTAATATATTGCAAATTATCGTCATTTTTTCTATTTACTGCAGTATTTTTTTCTTATTACGCACTTTTGGGTATTTCACGTCAATGCGTATATCAAACAAAACCAAAAATTGCGTTATTGTTGCTATAATATTCGTTTTATCGTATCAATGAAAATTTTGGGGCATAAATGCAACAAAAAACGGTCTTTCATTTTTTTTCCCAGCGAAAATGCCACCTTTTCCTCGTGATTATTCTAAAAATACTAGATATTCCAAGAAAATTGGGCATTAAATCCAAAAAACATACGTAAATTCGCAAAACCGAGCACGAAGTTTCCACCAAATGGCATTTGTCAGGGTTGCGTAGAGGGGGTAACGTGTCGAAAGTGGCAATCCGTGGAATATTTGAGTTTGCGTTTTTTCCGGGGTCGTTTTTCATCAAAACTAACCATGTTAATCTTTGTCACTTTCGGGCTCCGATGTCGGAAAATGTAACAAATCCGACGATATGTTTATATAATATATCAAGAGATGTCGGATTTCCTATTAGGAAAATAACAAGGGTTGGTTTAACAAGGTCTATATTGTTTTTAACTGCATATATAAAAATGAGATGGATTAGAAGGCCCCCCTGACCATGTCGGAAAACCCATAGAAAAAAAGACAACCTTTATTATCCTGCAAACCTGTAATGACAATGCTACTCAGGACGTGTTTTTTTGGCTAAGAAATTACCCAAGTATCTAAAAGAGCGTGACATTCGCCGATTGCTGGCAGCCCCCGATAGGGAGCATTTGAGGGACCGAGTGATGCTCCGCATTTTGTATAGATGCGGACTCCGGGTATCCGAACTCACCCACCTCCACATCGAAGACATCGATTTTCCCGAAGGGACCTTGACGGTAAGGCAGGGCAAGGGAGGCAAGGACCGGGTCGTTCCCGTTGATGACATGACTCTGGACATCATCGAGATGTACATTGGGGATGCCAAGGAAGGCGTACTCATTACCTCCAATACCACGGGAAAGCAGATATCGACAAGGCAGGTGGAAAGGATCGTGGACAAATACGCAAGGCAGGTCGGCATTTCACAGAAGGTTTATCCGCACATGCTACGCCATTCATTCGCAGTCCATTGTTTGAAAGCCGGGATGAACCTCAGGACCGTTCAAAAGATGCTAGGCCATTCATCGCTGACAACAACCCAGGTATATCTTGACCTCACCTCGGACGACGTCAAAGAAGATTATCACAAGCACCCCCTTCCCGTGTGATTCCGTTAATGTGTGAAATAGCATAATGTCAGATGAAAATTGTGATACAATGTCAATATGCGCTAATAATCGCAATATCATTGCATTTCGGCAGAAATTTAATCATTGTCGAATATAATAATACATTGCAAAAGACAAATTAAATTAATTGATAACCGTTTCTCCATCCGATGTCTCCGGGGTATCATGAAAATCGTTTCCTGCAAAAGCAGTTTTCCCATTATTATAATAAAGAAGAAGTATTGCTGCCGCCCAGATTCGGGACCCGGGAGTTTGGCTTCATTTTTTACGGTGGCAGGGGGATGCTCCGTCACCAAGGCTTTTCAACAAAGGGGGAATTGAAGAAATTTCTTGTGATGAAGGGGCCGGCCCACGTTTACTATTCTACGACATATTACAAAAAACCCGACGCTCCCACGATGAATGAGAAGGGATGGATGGGAGCGGACCTGATATTCGACCTGGATGCAGACCATCTTGAAGGGGCCGACCAGATGACCTATGCTGAACAACTGGAAGCGGTCAAGGAGGAGCTTTTCCGCCTGATTGATGATTTCCTTGTGATGGATTTTGGCTATGCCTACGAAGACATGCATCTCCTATTCTCCGGGGGAAGGGGATATCACGTCCACATCAGGGACCCGCGGGTGCTGGGGCTTGGGAGCCATGAAAGACGCGAGATAGTCGATTACATTACTGGTGTCGGCGTAGATGAAAAGATGCATTTTCCCAAGGAGGTATTCGCCACCAAGGGAAGGGGCAGTTATCTGCGGACCAAGGAACGCACCGTCATGCCTAGCATTGATGCTCCGGGGTGGAGCGGCCGGCTGGCTAGAGGCCTTGTTGCCTTTGTCAAGGAACTGGAGGAGATGGACAGGGAGGAAGCCCTGCACCTGTTCACGTCGGAAAAGGGGATAGGGAAGGATACCGGCGCCAAGATTTACGCCTCCCTCTTCAGGGGAGAAAAAGGGAAAAGGGGGGCGGACAGGATAATCAACAACCAGACCGTTGAGATATTCCCTTCGGACAAGATAAAGAACGCTTTTCTCAACGCCGTGATATCCCGAGTGAAGGTACAGGTCCAGGGAGAAGCCGACGAACCCGTCACCACGGACATTCGACGAATAATAAGGCTCGGTGGGTCTTTACACGGAAAAACGGGCTTTAGGGTCACGGAAATCAAGCCGTCGAAATTATCAAATTTTGACCCCCTGGTACATGCTGTTCCCGACATTTTCAAAAAGGAAGAGATGACCGTGGTTGCGGAAAAACCTGCAGTAATCGAACTTATGGGGCAGACATACGAAATAAAAGGCCGGGAGAGGGTATCCATGCCCGTGGGCATTTTCGCCATAGCAAGGAATCTCGCCAAACTCGAGGAAAAATGAACATCCAATGGGCCGACGCCTTGCCATTTCCATCTTGAAGCAGAATAAAATCCACATGGATTGCAAAAACGGTCCAACGTAGGAATAATTATAAATGCTTACATCAACATTGACAATCGGATGGCTGAAACGAGGACCAACCTGGAAGGAAGCCTGAGACTGGAAAGGATAAAGAACATCAAGCTTTACGCATTCCTGGCCCAGTGGTTGATATTCATATTTCTAGCCGTTTTCATCATCTACACCGAGGGGATTAATCCCGACCCGCTTTTCCTGCCCCTTGACGGAGCCCTTTACTTCCTCTTCATCATGTTCATCGTGATGATAATGGAGGCCGTGGCCTTCACTTACCTTGAGATACGTCTTGAACCGTCTTATTCGTCAAAATTCCTCATGGCGAAGAGCGCTTCCCAGCGTGCCATTGCATACATCATATTGGCCGTTGTCGTGATGGCGATACTGCTGCCACCCCCCGTCGTAGGTTTCGTGGAAGGACTGAGCGACGAATCCGGCACGGCAAGGCACGGGGAAACCGTCACCTTTACGACCCTGAATTTCATTGGAACAAGTTATGCTCAAAATGTGAAATTGACCATCAGCCAGAACGAAGCAGAGGTATTCGTCGTGGAAAAGGAGATCTTTGATGACATAGGCTTCAATTACGACCGGCTGATGCTTAAGAACGTCGCGGACGGGCACGAACTAACACCGGGAAACCCCGTGGAGGCGACGATGGATTCTCATACACAGGAAGAATACGTCATCGTCATATACTCCTCAAGCGCGCCGGTAGATTATGAAATTTCGTACACAATGTCCCAGACGTTCAGGTTCACCCTGCCGATATTGAGTCTTGTAATAGCTGTGGCAAATCTGGCCTGGTACATTTTCCTCATACCCCTGAAAAAGAAGTTCCGGTCGCTATCGATTTACGCCTGATGATTGGCATCAGACACCACCGGTCATTTTTCCTTTGCGAAAGGGAGATGTTTTCACAATGAGCAGCATCTTTCCAGAACCCGGACGTCGTAATTCTCTTCCACCCATTTTCTTGTTACGGACGCGGGATTGACCATGCCCAACGTCCCGTTTTTTACCATTGCAATTTCGTATTCCGGGTCCAATCGTGGTCTCATGCAACCGGCGACAATCTCCGTTCCTTTTCCATTCTCAGAAATAAACCTTGAGAATTCAACCATGCTTTTCTTGACGTTATCCGTTTTCGGGCCCCTTGTTCCCACCAATCCATTGATTATCGTTCTTGCGGGTTTGTCCGGAAGCGATGCGAACGCCTTTTCATGGTCGCCGGGAAGTCCCAGGGTAAAATGAGGCACGACCCTCAACCCCGCTTCGACGCCCCGGGCATAATTTTTTATGTAGTCGTTCAGCGAATAATCCAGTCCGTATATCTCTCGAGCCGTTTCTTCCGTAAAAATGTCGATGCTCAGAGAATCTATTCCCGCTTCTTTCAATCCGTCCAGAACCTGGGGGGATGCCATCCCAGGATGGATGTTGATGAAAAAATCCGTCTTTTCCTTGATGTCTGCAATGGCGTTGATGAAATCGTCCAGCGGTAGTTTCCCCGTCCGGTCGAAGCCGCCTGAAATCAGCATCCCCTCTCCGCCTCGTTCATGCAAGCGGGAAGCAAAATCCAGGAGTTTTTCCGGCGCATGGGCATCCACCATGGATTGAAGATACTTCCCATTGCAGTGTTTGCAATCAAGCATGCAGCGGCTTCCCGTTATGGAGACGCTGGGGAATGACCTTCCCGGGCGGAAGATTGTGAATTTTTCCACGGCACGCAAACAACCTCACTCTTTTTCTTATTTTCCGTTGCCTTGCCATTCATCTGTCTTTCGGAAAGGTTAAATTGCTAAAGGAAAATGGCTGACTGGTTAGACGATGGGAGAAGGAACGTGCCCTGAATGCGGGGCGGAACTCAACGAAGAAGGCGTATGCCTCAACTGCTCCAAGGACGAAGGTCTTTCTATGCAGAACGAGCTTGACCTTGAAGCGGAATTGGACGACACCATATCCGAGGTGACCAATGAACTGGACGACATAATGTCCGCATTCACCGAAGAGGGCATCGATTTCGATGACGAAGACCTGTTTGACGAAGACGAACTCGACCTTGGAGACGATACCTCAGTAAACGACATTTTCAAAGAATCGCTCATGACCACTGAAGATGAACCTGAAGAGGAAGAACAAGTCATAGAACTTGGTCAGGAAGAAGAGGGGCAGGAAGATGAAGAGGTCGAAACGGTGGACATCGCCGGAGCGGACGTTCATGAAGAAAAGGGAATGACCGGACAGGAAGAGGACACGACGGTGGAAGAACAGGCGGAAGTTGTTGAAATACTCGAAACGGAAAGCGTTCCAGAAGAAGAAACGGAGGAATCCAACCCACACATGGGTACTTCCACCTACGCCGAGGAAAAGGAAGAGGGCCCCTCAGATGAGCAACCGTCCCACGCAGAAGAGGAAACCGTTGGCGTTGAAGAAACAGACAATTCAGAAATCGACCCCGGCGAATCGGAGGATGATGAATGGGATGAGGCGGTGGACGAAGGGGACCTAAGCGTAATCACCGATGCTTTTCCCGAAGAAGCTTCCCAAGGGGATGAAAACCGACCCGAAGATGATGAGGCGGATGCCGTTTCAGACGTTCAAGAGGAAGAGATTCACGATGTTCCGAATGCCCAGGAAGAACATGATAATGAAACGCATCCAGAACAGGACGAGGGAGAAGAAACCGACGGCGAACCAGATTTTCAAAAAAGCGATGAAACGGATTTTGGGAAATCAGAGAAGAAAGCAGGGAAGATGCAGAAGGGATTGGGGACCGCCCTTATAATCGTCGGAATTCTGGCAATAATCCCCATGATATTCCTGATGTTGGCATCGAGTTCGACAATGACTTTCGGCATCGTAGCCATCTTGATGGGAGTCCTGATGATAGTCGCAGGCGTCGTTCTTTTCATACGGGGTAGGAAAAAATGAAGAACGGAATGCTTCTGGCCTTTTTCCTGGTGGTCCTGATGATGGGAACGGGCATGCTGGCAGGAAATGCCATAGGTGATTATGAAGGAACATTCACACATGAACCTTTGGAAGACGTCATCATCCCCCAGGACGTGACCGAGACCCTAGTCTTGCAAATAAATGCGACATATGACGGAACCGACGTTAATTACCTCACGGTGGAATACCGGCAATCAGGGGGAAACATCAGCGTCGCCTCCATGCATGATGAAAATGGCACCGATGAATATAGTACGTTCATAGGCATATCCCCCGACGCGGCGTATTTTGAATACCGGGTTGTGCTTGAAACGGATGATTTTTCAGCGTATTTCTTTCCAGAGACCGGCTTTTACAACGTGACCATGCTTGACGTATATCCCCCAAAGATGCAGCCATTCGAACAGTCGGGCTACTCGGTAAATTCTCCCATGACATTCGTATTCAACATTACGGACAACGTGGGCGTTGAGGAGGTCGTTTTCGTATATCGGATGCCTGGAAGGGATAATTTTACCAGTCGGAACATGATAAAACACAATGAATCAACGCATTGGGGTTTGAGTTTCTACGGATGGCCCGACGTTGGCATAATGGAATATTACGTCAATTTCACGGATGGTACCAACGATGCCAGATATCCTGCGGAGGGCTATGAAGAGGTGCACATAATCGATGACATGAAGCCCCTGATATTGTGGCCCGACAGTCCGGAGAATTACATCATCACGCTCAACTCCACTAAAGGGAATGACAAGCAGTACAACGTTGCTTCATACGGTTATCAACTGAACATGCAGTTCTGGCTCTACGACAATGACAACATCGCCGACGTTTATTTTCATTACTGGCTAGGCGAAAGGAGAGGCCCCCCTGAGAACATGTCCTTGGAAAAGGACAGGGATTATTTTTTCAACATCACGTCCAACAATGTCCCCCAGACGATATGGGCCCAACTTTTCAGCGCTCACATTCCCCCGATATTCGAATTGACCCAGTTACACTACGCAATTGACATCCACGATGAGAACGGAAATTCGCGATACTACAACATGTCTTATTTCCAGTTACCGATACAGGACACGAACCCTCCCGAAATCATCGAAATCGAAGGCGATTCGGATGACATCGCAAGGACCGGGGCAATCCGCATCAAGGCCAAAGACGACCGGCGCATAACCACAATAATCGTTCAAGTGAACAAGACGGAAGATGATTCACAGTTGACCATCACGGCCAAGAGCACCGGTGACGGCTGGTACGAAGCCCAGATACCCAAGGAGTTCCACAACTCCGACTTCAACTACCTAATAAAGGTATCCGACGGCGTTCAAACAGAAAGATATCCTGAAATGGGATTCATTGAGGTGGAAATGGCGGGCAATGAGGTTAGCCGATGGACCATGTGGGTCATTCTGATGGTCATGACGATATCGACGGTTCTATTGCTGTTCATAGTAGATGAAAATTAAGGAGCGGTTGAAGATGGAAACCGAATGAGAGGTCATTCCTTTTCCCTTGCCATCTGAGCGGCTTTCTTGATGATGCCAAGGAGGGTGTGGTATTCCCAGTTGGTAGGCGCCGACCGTCCGATCATCCTCTTGAACATGACGCGGGTCCTTTCTTTCCGGTGTTCTTCATAATTGATGGCGTCCAGAAGCTCGGAGAAATGAGCGACCATCCTTTCCTTGTCATCCTCGGTCGCTTTTTGAAAATCCTTGAGGTCCAGCTTCCGGGAAAAAAGTTCATAAAGGACCACCGCCACGGCGTGGGAAAGGTTGAGTATGGGATAGTCGGGGTTGGCGGGTATGGTGACTCCTGCATCGCAAAGTGCGAGTTCTTCGTTGAAGAGCCCATCGTCCTCCCTTCCAAAAAGCAAAGCAACGGGCATGTCCGTCCTTGCAAGTTTTTCCTTTATGTCCTTTGAAGACCAGTTCATCCTGTGATAGACCTTCTGTTTTCTTGCAGGGTGTCCCGTAGTTCCCACGACGAATCGCCCCTTAACCACTTTTTCCAAGGAATCGGAGACGGTGGCGTTTTCAAGAACCCCAATGCCGTGAGTAGCCCGGATTCTTGCTTCGTCGTTTATCTCGCAGGGATTTATGAGAACGAGATGGGAAAGGCCGAAATTGGCCATGACCCTGGCCACGGCCCCGACGTTGCCCGGGGTCTTTGGTTCCACAAGGACGACGGAAAATTGTTTTTCTTCCACATGCAAAAGGAAACGGGATTCCTATTTATATCTGGCGAAACATGGCCACCCATGGCCCGTAGGAAAGCGGTCAGGATAACGTATTTCGGCCCGGATTTCCAGGGTTTTGCACGACAGCCAGGATTGAGGACCGTGGAAGGCGAGATGTGCAGGGGGCTATTGGCGATAGAGGCCTGGAACAAGGACGCTTTTTTCATGTCGGCATCAAGAACGGACAAATGCGTCAGTGCCTTGGAGAACACCATCGCGTTTGATAGCGATTTTAGAACCGGTGAGTTGGCCAGCGCTCTGGAGGCGAACATGGACAAAGTTTACGTAATGGCCGTTGCCGACGTTCCTGACGGATTCGACCCCAGGAAAGCCCAGTCGAGAAGATATGTGTATTTCATGCCGATGGAACCACGCTTCAACGTAGAATGGGGGAAAAAATACGCGTCTCTCTTTTTGGGAAAGCACGATTTCGAAAACCTTTCCAAGCGGTCCAAAGAAGATGTCAGGACGACGGAAAAGGAGGTCTTGGACATTTCATTGAAAAGGGATGGCCCGTTGCTGATGTTGGAAGTTGAAGGGAAAAGTTTTCTATGGCAGCAGGTGAGGCGGATGGCATGGACCGTTAGGGAAGCGATGATGGGCCGTTTGACCGTGGACGATTTCGGTCTGGTGATGGACGGGTCGGTTCAGACGGGCGCTTTGCCCGGGAGACATCTTTGGCTGACCAAGGTCAATGATGATCGAATAACATACCATCTTCACCGGTCCAAGAAGTTATCCCACCGAATATTTTCCGAGAAGGTCAGGTCCCGTTTTTTCAGTCAAATTTCCGTTGCTGCAAGCACGTTGAAATAAACAAATTATATATAGGATGTTCTCTTTTTCACATTATAGTCTTAAAAGACTCTATTCCAAAGTGGAATATAATCAGGAGGAGAGATGCATGCATAAAGCATTTGAAAAACAAATATGCTTGCTGATAGTTGGAGCATTCGTCTTTTCCACTTTTGGTGTTGTTCTTTCTGGCGGTCTTTCATCGGCTGCCACGGAACAAGCCAATGTGGAAGGGACCAGCGTCCTTGACGCTGAGAGTGTTCCCATTAGCACGTTTGAGCAGGAACAGATAATTAGTCAAGCAGAACAGACGGACCCCATCATGAAGCTCGACCCCAATCTTCGGGCTTTGGTCATGAACGGTCAAAAAGAGACCGTCAAGGTATACGTCATGACAAGTGATGTGGGCCAGTTAGCAAGGACCCTTGAAGGAGTGAATTACAAGGGCGGAATAGGCACCAAAGCGGAGAAGACCGATAATCTGGTAATGCCTCTTCTTGAACTGCCGGCAAAGTCCATTTCAAGCATAATTGACCTTGAAACGGTCTATGGCGTTTATCAATACGAACAGCCGACCCCCCATTATCAATCAACAGGGGACGTTGCCGAGCAGATGTCTCAATCTCAAGTTGAAGAACCCTTTTACAAAGTGGATTCACCCCGGCTTTCCGCTCGCGGAGAAGTATCAGATGACTCTTCGGGAATTGGAGACCAACCGGAACCCCAGCTCATCGATGCCATCAGCACTCATAAGGCAGAAGAAGCATGGGCAAAGGGACATACCGGAGAAGGCGTCCGCGTTGCAATAGTTGACAGCGGCGTCGATTTCGCACATCCGGACCTTGAAGGAACCCAGGCCCGATTCGACATATCCACGATTTCCAACGAAACAATCGCTCAAAAGCCCTATCTATCCGAATATGACGGATGGCCCATGGCGTTTGATGCCATAGCACTCCCCAATTACGTCGGAGGAGAAGGCGCACTTTCAGGTGGATACGTGGATACGAGCACGGAAGTTCCCGTTGAGAGGGTCACAGAATCCGTCGTAGGAGAAGAAGTCACCAACGTTTCATTCTCCATTCTAGTCGTTGCAGACGACGCAGGTTACGGCGGTCAAGTCGTTTTTACCGATGCGCTTGACGCTACTGGCTATACCAATTACGACGTATGGGACGTATCGGCCGAAGGGGCGGAACCCGGATATGGAGTCATAAGTTCTTACTCTGCCGTCATTTGGTCCACGCTCTTTGAATGGTCAAATACGGTATCGCCCGACTCGCAGTCAGCACTCATGTCTTACATAGACAACGGAGGCATGCTCTATCTTTCTTCGATGGATTACATCTATGACAAATACGCAAATCAGGGCGGACCTGACGTCTTTGACACCGATTATCTTGGATTTGACATCGGTGCCATCTCAAGCGATGCCGGTGCCGCTTCCGTAGAAGGTGTGGCAGGCAATCCCCTGAGCGACGGTTTTGGCCCGTATCCCCTTAATGAGGATTTCGTTGATGTCATACCGCCCGCTGCAAATTCCACGGTGTGTTTTGAGGATGAATTGGGAAACTCCATCGGATTGCACCAGAACTCGACCAATGGCCCGGTCATTTATACGGCGTGGCCTTTTGAATATCTGGACCCTGCCAACGCCACCATGCTCATGGGCAACTTCATGGATTGGTTTGCCGACCAGTTCGAAGCACCAGGAGCAGGAGAACTCGACTGGGGGCCACAACCCCAATTCGACGTTGACCCGGCAAGCGTGACGCTTTACAAGAATGGTGTTGAGATGACCGAGGGAACCGATTATACCCTTAACCCCATTACCGGGGCCATAACGTATCTCACGCCCCTTGCCACGTTGGATGTGGTCACGGCAGATTACGATTATTACAAGGACATCGTGAATTACACGCGGTCAAGTCCCGTATCCGACGTCGAAACGTATCTCGACCAACAGGTGTATCAGGATTCGCTGGCCAAGCCCTTCCCTACGGTTTTTGAGGACGCATCTTACGCCTTGAACTTCTCGGTTCCCGAAGGCACCGTCTTGTTGAACATGGCGGTTTACATGCATGGCGGAGCCGCAGACATCGATGCAGCGTTATTCTATGACGCCAACGGAGATGGCGTGGCCACCATGGACGAACTCGTCTCTTATGAACAGAGTTCTACGGGGGCAAATCCCGAGATAGTAGAGCCCGTCAAGAACCCCGAGACGGAGAACCAATACATTCTCAAGGTCTTGGGATACGAAGTCACGGACCCGGGTTATGTGGACATCACCATCACATTCGTTTCATTGGACGTAATCCCCGTTGACCACATCGTTACGGGCATCACGAGCCAATCCGGAACGGTACACGTTGGTTACCACCCTGACACCTATCTCATGAACAAGTACTTCGTTCCGCCGACGGTCATGGTCGTCGATTCCACCAATGCATCGCTTTACGATGCCGTTTATTCGGACCTGAACTTCAACCAGGACTTCACGGATGAAGACCCGGCGATACTCGGAGACGAGGTTCTTAGCCACGACCTCAACGGTGACGGCATTTCAGACATCTCTGGAGGAATGTTGTATCACATATCCTCTGCAACTCTTGTGACCGGCGAAGAGATTTCGCTGGATGAGAATTACACTGGAGCGTTCGAAAATGGAAACATCTCTCTTCCGAACGAATACACCATTTTTGTCGATTCAGCAGAATATGACGAGTTTGTCGATGTCGTTCTAGAGGAAGTGCTCGTTGCTTCAGGCGGCGAGACCGAGATTTCACTCGATTATGAAAACATCGTGGAGGGTTCCTTGGAACTTTACCTTTCGGGCAACCTCATTTCTGAAGATGATTATTCCATCGATTTGGAATCAGGCGAAATATCATTGAGCGAAGACCTGAACATCACCAACGGAAAGGTCATCGAAGCGACTTATACTTACAAGCAGTTCGTCATTGACCACGTTGATGGAACTATTGAGTTCTTCTCCAACCCAGGCGGAACGGTTACCGCAAATTACGAATACGGCGGAGAAATACCGATTCCATACACGGACATTTATGCCGAAAGATACGGACTCGACAATTACTATTACGGCAACGGCGACCTGGTCTGCCTATTTGGAGACTTTGGCCTTAGCAGTGCAACCAATCACGGAACTCTTTGCGCTTCTTCGGTAGTGGGTCAGGGCAATACGTACCGTTCTTACGTCCAGGGAATGGCCCCCGATGCGAAAATACTGGCAATCGGTGACATTTACGGCGGTTCAACCATCGACGCATGGTACTTCGCCGTGGAAGGTTATGACGGAGACGTCGCAACGGGAGACGGTGCGCACATAGCATCCAACTCCTTTGGATACGGATACGTCAACGATGGATGGGACTACTACTCCCGGTTCGTCGATTGGCTGAGCACCCAGTACGCAGATGGCAACACGCTCTTCACCGCTTCGGCGGGCAATGAGGGACACGGATACGGTTCCGTTTCGGGACCGTGTGCACCAGGCGTACTTTCCATTGGCGCTGCCAGCCACATGTACTACAGGTTGCTCCCCGAACTAATGTATGACGGAGGACCCAATGCGCTGGGTGGCGACGTGGTTTCCTTCTCTTCGAGAGGGCCTACCACCGTAGGATACCCGGGCGTTGACCTGTTGGCCGTAGGCGCTTTCGCCTTCGGAGCCGACCTTCTGAATTATGAAAACTCACTGGGACACAACGTGGACCTTGGACAACCTGCCAATGACGGATTTTATCACGTCGAACTATGGTCCGGCACGAGTCTTTCATCGCCATTGTCTGCAGGCCTCATAGCGCTTGCTTATGATGCATATTACGAGACCAATGCGATGTACCCCGACCTTTACACGGCAAAAGAGATAGCCATGGCCGGGGCCGACGACATCAACTACGACCCATTCGTTCAGGGGGCAGGATATGCCAACGCCGACGCCATGACAGACATGGCATCCGGAACAAGTGGCGTGTCGGTCAGCCCTGAAATCTGGTATCCAGGCGAATACAGGGGAAGCGATGCACCGCTTACGGCCCATCTCATGTTCCCCGGTGAATCCGAAACGGACACCTTCGAAATGACAGATTGGAGCGATGGTTCCGCCACTGCAACGGCGGATGCTTACAGGATGGAGAGGACGGGAATAGTCGATTACAACTTCGAACCACCTGCGAGCAATTATTACGACAACTGGATGATTTTGAAGGAAGACGGCATATACGACTGGAACGGAAACCTCGTTCAGAGCCTTGACCCGACGCTTTACAACGATGCGGACATGGTTAAGGTCACGGCAGGTTATCCCGAAGGACACATCGGCATGTACTCCGCAGCATTCTTGGAAGTGCACGGCTGGTCTGACGTCAATGCCGACGAGAAGCTAGTCGGCCACAGCTCTGACGTTTCCAAGTTCGCCGTATCCAATGCATCGAACCTCATAGCATCTGCAGGCATGTCTCTCACGGGACCCGGTCTGACCGAGGTACTTCTTTGGGATGCAGAGACTTCGGACGTCTATTCCATTTGGTCCATAGGTGGAGATACCGGCATTGTCGAAATGGAATTCTCCGAGGACGGGAAATATCTCGCCGCGGCAGATTACCAGGGATTCGTGGCCGTTTACGACACGGAGATGCGACAGGAAGTGTTCCGGTTCTACAATCCCGCCTACACATTCTGGGGCAGTTATTTTTTGAACGACATCCAATTCTCCGATGATGGTAGTCTACTTTCAGTACTGCCGAAATACAATTGGTACGTAAATCAGTTCTATAGCATGGATTACGACGTGACCTTCAATGAATCGTATGTCATAGACCTCGATTCAGGTGAATTCTTGAGCAACGTGAGCGCTTTCACCTATGGTGATACGCCCACCGACGTTGCACTAGACTCGAATAACATGAGGATGGCAACGATTCAAGCACCTGTCGTAACCGGTTGGGACATCGGACTTTCAGTCTTTGACATTTCCACCAACCCGGCGACCCCGACGCATTACTTCGACCTTTCGGATGTATCTTCACCCACTACGGTGGAATTTTCGCCAGACGGAAGCCAGGCAATCGTAGGAAACAGTACCGGAAGCATCTTTGTGTTCGACTTGTTCACCACGGCGGAGGGACCCGTATATCTTACCGACGCCAACACGACTCTTGTGGAACAGGAAGTGCTGCTGGACCCGGCGGGAACGGGCAATCACACGACTGCTTTGGACAACGCCCCGATTACGGATGACTGGGAGATATACGTTAACGGAACGCTTGCACCCCGATATGTGCACATCGTTGACGAGAATCTTACCGCTGAGAACAAGACGACGGAGAACCAGACGGAACTCAACCTGGACCACTTGAACAGTCAATGGGATGCGAATTTCCATGTCTACAACGTGACTTTCGAATGGGTGACCAACGAATACGTAAATCACACGATACTGACAAATGCCACGGGCAACGAAACGGTCATAATGCTGCCGGACCCGGTAAACAACGGTACATTCATGCTGTTCGAGAACGGAACAATGCGGGCTGGATACACGCTGGACGAAGCAACGGGAGAACTCAATCTAACGACGGCACCGGAACTCAACGCTACCCTTACCGTGACATACAATTACACCTACGAACAGACGAACAGAGACGAGTTCATGATGAGTGCCCTTGAGGTGAACGCAACGAACGCTTCGTTCGGCTTCAATCTCAGCAACGATTTCGTCTTCCCCGGAAGCGAAACGATAACCGTCAACGGTACCACTTTGACAAAGGACACCGATTACACTATTGACTATGTATCAGGACAGGTCGTCTTCTTGGCAACCGTTCATGCAAACGACACGGTAAACGTTAGCTACGACTACGCACCCTACTCCGTAAACTTCGCCACGGGCCTCGTCACTTTCGATGCACCCCTTTACAACAATTCGGTCATATGGGCAGACTACAACTACACCTATGTGTTCGTCGATGAGATGACAGGGGACATTTACTTCACCGATGCCTTTGCCGGCGGAGAGAACATAACGGCCAATTACACGCATTATCCATATGTGGATAGCACAGCGCTTCCTGACATGTACATCGAATCCGAAAACGTAATGGGAGCGACGCCAACGTACACGGTTGATTATACCACCGGTGGCATTTACTTCGACGAACCGCTTTCACCCGGCGACGTTGTAACAGCAACTTACAACCACTATGCTTTTGCTGATTATTCCGTATTCGGAGAAGCCGTTTCGGACACTGAAGTATGGGGCGACCACATTATCGCCTCGGCTGGCAAGAACGCCACCTACTTGAACTACACTGATGGAAGCATTACCGCGATATATCCCGAACAATCCGCCGTGATTAATTCGGTGGACATAGCAAAGGAGACCAATCGGCTTACAATCGGCCTTGACGACGGAACGGTCACAGAATACAACATGACCACCCTCGCCGAGGAAGGCTCGTTTAATGCATTGGGAAGCTGGTCCGAAAGGAACAGACTTGGCTACTGTTTTCCCAACGAGAACATGTACGAAATCCGGGTCAGCGAACCCTCTGCACAACTGCAGGACGGCATGCTAATCTGGATACGCGACATCTACGCTGAAGCACCCAATACCAAATGGACCGTTTCCATTGAGTTCTTCGAGAAGACGGAATGGGACTGGATAAACGCTCCTGCTTCCGTTTCACCGGGAGAATTCGACGTCACAGTGAACGTACCTGCTGACGCTACGCCTGGTCTTTACGAAGGAGGGCTACACTTTGCCGGAGGAACCAATACGGCCATCGTTCCGATAGTCATAAATGTGGCTTCCGACAGGCCCGTATTCAACTTTGGTGGTTCCGATGATGCACCCGTACTCCTATACGACAACAACAGGATGTACTCAGGTTTGGGAGGAGCCAATCCGGACATGAGGTACTATTACTTCGACACCCCGGATGACTTTTCGAACATGCCAAAGGACACCATGAAATTGCTCGTTGATGTAACATATGAGAACATGCCCAGTTATGCCGACGTCTTGCACCTGCAACAATATTCGGTGGGAGATGAAGGCGGTTGGGTAAACAACGTGGACGAATTCGGCGACCCGGTCGAGGACAAAGGTGACATTGAAAGATACGGAACCTTCGTTCTTGAACAATCCGACGTTGATGCTCCTGGTTACTTCGCAAAGACGGGAACGACCGGTGGGTTCAAGGGATTGACCGTGGCACCCGGATTGAATGCCATAATGGTAACCGGCGAGATCATGAATGGGACCTTCGTCACCGAGAACATATCGGGCAAGGTTGGTTACATGTCGCTGAACCCCAATCCGATAAGCATACACACCAACGAGTTGGCAGGAAGCACGCCCGTTGACATCATCAGCACCATGGACTGGCAGCCCTATCCTTATGAGGAGGAAGACAACCTTGACCAGTACAACAAAGCATTGACTACGATGGTGGCCGGTT
>CAZPOY010000001.1:0-41025 GCA_964588345.1 uncultured Thermoplasmata archaeon | reverse complement strand
GAAGTTTTAATGTACTTGTTTAATGTTTCGTATTCTCCCTCAACTCCCACGGTAAGAGAGTACCCAAAGAACATTAGTCCCAAGAACATTCCTACGGCCAAGGACACCTGTAATATTGTGGCAACGGAACGCCCTTTTTTACGCGAAATGTTGCGCATGCCCATTTGCATCGTTCGAGGAAGCTGAATGACTTTCTTGAGAAAACGGTCCAGGGAGCTATTGCCAAAAGTAGATACTATGCCCGTGCTGCCCATTCCATCAATGATGGGGGTTTTCAATGCGATGTACAAGGCGGGGAGCGAAGCTAGCAGTGTGATGGCCATTCCAATAAAAAACCCCAAGAAGATGGTAGGAAGATGCAGTCCCGGTTCCGGCGTTATGCCGTAGAATGTCTGTGCCACAAAGCGGAGAAAGAAATTGGCAATGGGAATTCCAAGCAACGTGCCGACTGTCGACCCCACCAGACCCATGATTGATGAAGACATGAGATATGTTCTTACGATTTGAAAACGCGTGGCACCAACCGCCTTGAGTTGGGCGATATCCTTTTTCTGCTCAATGATGATGGTGTTCATCGTATTCGCAATGAGGAATATGGCGCAGATGAATGTGAGAATCGTAAGTACATAGAAAAACTGTGCATTGTCCTGAAAAGTTTCTTGGCCGGGATACGTTCCTTCGGGGATTATGTCCGGAAGAGAAACAAAGGAATTTACTCCGTGTTCCTGGGAAAGATATGTCCGATAATTTTCTACGACTTGGTCCGGGTCACTCTCAGGGGTAATCACCATGTGCAAAGAGTTGTATCCCGTATTGTTTGCAAGCGCGTTTACGGTATTCACGCTTCCGTAGAAAACGGCAAGTCCAAAGGACGTTTGAGGGTAGGTAACGGACATGCCTTTCCCTGTTACGTTCAGCGTGGTTTCTTCGCCTTTTTCATCGAAAAGCCTCACGCTATTGCCTGAGAACAAGTCGTTCCTTGAGTTCCCTTCGTCAGATAGCAATTCCATATTATCGGGATATTTGCCTGAATCGAGCTGGACGATGTCCACCTTCTGATCATCGAAATCGTCAATGCCGATTATCATGGCATCGGCTCTCCTGGACCCAACATAATACCGCGTCATGAAAACGCAACGCGCCTCGAAATCTTCCACGCCATCGATTTTTTCCATGTCGGTAATATTTTCCTCTGAAAGATTCATTACGGGGGTTGAAAGCTGTATGTCATGGAGATTTGATTTGCTTATTTCCGTGGACATTGCTGTATCCATCATCGGGGTCACGGAGAACATTGCCAGGGATGCAACACCCAAAACGATGGTTAGTATCGTGAAAAAAGTCCGTGACTTGCGTATGGAAAGGTCTTTCCAGGATTTTCTGAATAATGCGGAGAACATTTCAACCACCTATTGGGCAATTCTTCCGTCGAGTATGGTTATCTTCCTATCCGCTTTTTCAGCCAGGTCTTTGCTGTGAGTAACGTACAAAACCGTTTTTCCTCCCTGGTTCAGGTTTTTTACAATTTCGAACATCCTCTCTTCCGTCTGGCTATCAAGGTTCCCCGTAGGTTCATCGCCTATTATTATTCCCGGGTCATTGGCAAGAGCCCTAGCTATGGCTACCCGCTGTTGTTCTCCACCGGAAAGTTCCGTGGGAAGGTTTTCCTCCTTATCGTCAAGTCCGACAAGCTTTAGATTTCCTTTTGCTATCCTTTTCCTCTCTTTTACCGTGCCCCTGCCCACCAAGTCCATTGGAAGCATGGCATTTTCAAGTGCGGTTAGCGTGGGAAACAATTGAAAGAATTGGAACACGATGCCGATGTTCTCACCTCTCCATTTGGCAAGTTCATCTTCTTTCATGGTGTCAATGCGTTTTCCATCGACTGTCACAGAACCTTCCGAAGGCCGGTCGATTCCCGTAATCATGTTCAAAATGGTGCTTTTACCAGACCCCGATGGGCCTACGATGGCAACCAGTTCGCCGTGCTTGATTTCAAGGTCTATGCCCTTTAATGCATGATATTCCATTTTACCGCTTTTATAAATTTTATGGAGTGATTTTAGTTGAATGTTCATTTCTTGCCTCTCCCATCCCTTTGATGTGGATGGATTAAAACGTTTATCCCTATAAACTATATAAGCCATTTTCATCTCAAGAATTAACTATGTCAAGAGTTTTTCAAGTCCATGTCCTGTAAACTCCGCACCTTTTACAACTCAAACTTGACAAATCAGCCCAAACTTGAAAAATCAAGTTTAGGCCTTACTCGACTTTGATAGAAATAACAAATTAAACATCAAAGTCTCGAAACAACCCAAGTTTGACATTATTAGATTGCGAATATCTAAAAACATGGGTTTTACTTGACTTTGCCAGAATGCTTGAAATGTCTTATTTTGTCAAAGTCAAGAAACAAGCTTAGGTTTCACTTGACTTTTACTCATATTGGGGCTAAATGTCAAAGTCAAGTTACAACCTCGAAACGACGGAAGAAGAACAAACGTTCTTCGATTCGATTATACCAAAAGGGATGACCGTGGAATACTCCAACACCAGGGACCCTGAAGAAATCAAAGATTGCTTCCAAGGCAAGGACATTGTAATTTCAGGTTTCGCAACCCCCGAAGCCGTAAAGGCGGCAGATGAAATGAAATACTTCATCGTTCCCTGGGCTGGGATAAACGACCGCATCCGAACCTCGCTTCAAGAAAGAAAAGGCGTCACCCTTTTGAATTCTCATTTCAACGCACCGTTTGTAGGCGAACACGCCTGGGCACTGATACTGGCTTGTTCCAAACGCATTCTGGAATACCATGAAAAATTATCCAAAGGCGATTGGCGGAGGGAGATGCCTGATGATGAATCGATGCTCCTCCACGGAAAGAAATTGGGCATCGTCGGGTACGGGACCATAGGAAAGTCCATCGGAGACAAAGCGGAAGCGTTCGGAATGGACGTTTTCGGGGTCAGGAGGACAGTTGAAGAAAGGATTGAGGGAAACACCCGCATAACGGGTCCGGGTGGCTTAAAAGAACTTTTTGCCACCTCAGACGTGGTCGTTGCCTGCCTTCCCCAAACCCCTGAGACGACGGGGCTCATTGACGAGGGGCTTCTTTCCTTGATGAAAAAAAGAGCCATATTCGTAAACGTGGGCAGAGGCCCGACGGTGGACGAAGAAGCGCTCTACCGCGTACTCAAGGAGAAGAACATCGCCGGAGCCGGCCTTGACGTATGGTATAATTACCCGGAAAGCAGGGAGGAAAGGAGGTCCACCATGCCGGCCCGACTGCCATTTTGGGAACTGGAAAACGTGGTCATGAGCCCCCATAGGGCCACTTTCGTGGAAAAACGGGAGAAGCTCCGAATGAAGGACCTTGCTGGGATGCTCGAAAACATCGTATCAACCCAATCTTGACAAAACAAGTTTAGGTTTCATGTACGGAACTTGAGAATGGACCCTCTTTAGAAGTGGGGCATAAAAAAAGAAAAAAAGGAAGAAAAGGCTCAGGAGGCCCAATCTTCCTCGTCGGTTTCTTCGGCTGACTCTTCATCGGTTTCTTCCGCTGGCTCTTCGACGTCCTCCGGGGTTTCTTCCTCTTCTTCAATTTCTTCTTCGGTTTCCCCGGCATCTGTCTCTTCCGTTCCCTCGCCTTCACCGATTTCTTCATCATCCGTTCCTTCGCCGGTCTCCCCTTCGGATGCAACCGTTCCCGCGGCCAATGCTTCGTCTTCCGGTTCCCAATCTCCTTCATCGACCTCTTTGGGTTCCATTGGCTCTTCTTCGCCACCCTTGCCCTTCATCAAAAGAAGGACGAGGAGGATTATGATGATTATCACCAGTATGATTATGACGATGAAGGGCCAGATGGGCATTCCGTCGCTGGTTTCATCTCCACCTGCATCGGCGTCCGCAGGGTCCAGGGTCACGCTGTTTTGGGCACTCGTTGCAACGTTCCCGGCCCGGTCCACGGCTTCGAAATGGTATGTCATTGCGCCTTCTTCCGATGGTATGAACGTTCCGGTCCAAACGCCGTCCTCTTCCGTGAGAAGAAGCCGATGCTCCGTATCATCGCCCTCGTAGGTATATACTGCATAAACCGAGGCAATCTCGCCGTTGTCGCTAACGCCCGTTTCGAAGGTGAAGGATTCACCGGCCTGTCCCGTAGCATCGGACCCGTCCGTGCCCATTTCGGGTATGTCGCCGTCGATTATGAATACGCTCTCACTGGCACTTGTGGCATAATTGCCTGACGTATCTGTGACGTTGACCTGGTAATGAAGGGCGTCTAGCAGGTTCGATGGAATGGTGATGGTTTCCTGATAGGTGCCGTCCACCTCCGTCAGAGTGATCACCGTTTCCGTAATGTTTGCTGCCCAGTATGTCACCGTGACGGATCCGACGGCTATGTTGTCCGTTGCTTCGATTTCAAAGGTCAGCTGTCCCGATGTGGATGCGGTCATGGGGGTGAGGTCCTGGATGAGTTGAGGTGGTATCCGGTCGAGAATGTCGATGTCAACTTCCTGTGACGTCGCTTCGTTGCCTGCCTGGTCCGTGACCCGGAAGGCGTATGTTACGGTGCCCGTGGCATCTACGGGGATGGGAATTTCATGACTCGAAGAAACGGTATCGCCAATGAGCACTTCCTGCGAGGTCCCTGAGCCGATGGCGTATGTCAAATACACTTCGTATATGGCGATGTTGTCCCAAGCACCCACGGCAAAGCGCAACGTTTCTCCCGCGTAGGCATCTTCATGGGTGGAATCCGTAACGATGGTGGGGTTTATCGTATCAATCACGGGTACGGACTTTTCAACGGTTTCGACGTAGTTGCCCGCCCCGTCACTTGCATTGAAGTAATAATGAAGGTCAGCCACGGAATTCTCGGGTATCGTAATGTCCAGTGCGAATGGCCCGCTTCCTTCAAGAGGCGAACGAACCTTGGAACCTGCTCCATACCAGTATATCACGCTTATTTCCTGCAACGTGCTGTTGGCTACAAGTTCCGCACGGAATGTGAAGATGCCGCCGGTCTGACCCGACGCATCGGAAAGGTCCATGATGTCTGCCGTGTAGGTCGAATCCAATATCTCCATGGACTCGTTTTCACCCTCGAACCAGTTGCCAGAGGTGTCTTCTACGAGGAAGCGATAGGTAATATTTCCCTCTTCATCCCCGGGTATGATTATCGAAGTTGTGTAAACAGACCCATCGTCGGACAGCGAAACGTTCTGTTGGGTCCCGTTGGTGTATTTGTAGATGACCCGGACCTGGGAAACTCCAATGTTGTCATCGGCTTCCGTTTGGAATGTAAATGACCGCCCCTGGTATGCTTCTCCGTCCGAATAATCCACTCCCAGCCACGGGGCGTCGTTGTCCTGAACGGGGACGTGGTATTCGGGTCCGTAATACCAGTTGTCGTCGGCACCGTGTATTATGAACTTGTATCGCAGGTTCTCGGTGGTGTTCCAGCGGACCGTTATGTCCAGGGAATAGTTCGTCGTCCCTGCCATGGTTTCATTGGTCTTTTCACCGCTTCCGTACCAATAAATGGCATAAACGTCCTGGGCAGAAAGATTACCTGAAAGTTCAACCGCGAAGGTGAAGGGGTCACCCGTGTATGCCTCCGTCATGGACATGTCCTGAAGGTCGGCCTGCGAGAAGGACATCCTGATGGGGACGGTCACTTCATCCTGCGAGTATGAGTTGCCCGACGTATCCTCCACTAAAACGGTGTAGGCGAGATTGCCCGTCTGATTGCCTTCTATCGACAAGACCAGTGAATAACCCGTGGACTCGTTCATTATCACGTTGACCGGGGTTTCCGTTCCAAACCAGTATTCAAGGTACAGATTTTCAAGGCCGATGTTGTCCGATGCGTTGAATTCAAATGTGAAATCGTAACCCGTGTATCCTTCGTCGTCTGAAAGGTCCGTCAAAACCGGGGCATCGTTGTCGGTGACGGTGACGTTGACCTGGTCGGTCACCAGCCAGTTCTCCGATTCGTCAACCACCGCAAAGTAGTATTGGAGAACGTCCAAGGCGTGGGGAACGTCGGTGGACATGGCGTATGTCGCGTTAGAATCCAACGTTGCATTCACCGGCGTGCCGCTTCCGTACCAGTAAACGACGTGCACTTCATCGACGCCTACGTTGTCAGAAACGTCGGCTTCAAAGGTGAAGAGGTCACCCGTGGTGGCAGCCGCATCGGAAAGGTCGTTGAAGCCCGAAGGAGCGATGTTGTCGATTATCGGTATGTTGATGGTCTGTCCCATCATCCAGTTTCCTGCGTCATCCACGGATGTTACGTAATAATGCAGGGTTTGGGTGGATGAAAGAGGCGGGGTCGTGGTGAAAAGATGATTTCCATCGGTTTCCGTGAGGGTTTCATTGACGGGGGCGTCGGTGCCGTACCAGTAAACAAGATGTGCATTGGCAACGGCAATGTTGTCTTCCAGCGTGAAGTTGAAGTCGTAAGGTGCACCCGTATATCCTTCGGCATCGCTTGCGTCTTGCAAGAGGACCGGCGCGTCGTTGTCCGTCACGGGTATTTCGACCTGGGAACTTATGAACCAGTTTCCCGCATCATCAGTGGCAGCCACGTAGTAATGCATCGGCTGGACCGTGTTGGGGAAGGCCGTTATCAGAAGTTCGTATGGCTGGGAACCGTACATCGTCGAATTGGAGATGCCGTATCCGTCGTACCAGTAGACCACGTGAACGGCGGAGATGTTGATGTTGTCGTATATGTTCACCGAGAAGGAGTATATGTCGCCTGTGGTGGCCACTGCGTCTGACTGGTCGGAGAAACCCGATGGCGGAAGGACATCCACCACGGGCAGGTTCTCCTGGGGCAGCGCCCTGACATTGCCCGAGGTGTCGTATATCGTAATGGTGTATCGCAGGGTCTCGGTGGAATTGACGGGGATGGGGATGACATGATTGTGTGGCCCCGTTCCGTTCAATGTGACCGTGGTCACGTTTCCCATTCCGAACCAGTAACTCAGCGTGGCATTCTCTACGCCTACGTTGTCAGTCAAAGTGAATTGGAAGGTGAAGGGGTTGCCCGTTTCAGCCGTGGTATCCGTGGCATCTGAAGCCATCTCCGGCAGGTCGTTGTCAATGATGTTCTTGGTCACGATTTCTGAATGAATCCAGCGCAATCCGTCATATACGACAATTTGGTAGTTGAGGGTCGTAATTTGATGTGGAACCGTCGTATTGCATTCATAAGGACCGGCCCCCATGCTGACGTTCGTGATGGGTCCGCCTCCGTACCAGTAGTTCAGATGAGCGTCGTAAATGGACATGGAACCGAGCATGTTGAAGGAGAAATCGTCTCCCGTGGTGGCCGAACCGGTGGAACCATCAACGAATACGGGTACTTCCTGCACTTTCCCGGCAAACCAGTTGCCCGCGGCATCAACGCCGGTCACCTTGTAATCGAAGGTCGTGAGGGGTGAGGACTGCAGGGTGATTGTCGTTGTGTACGTGCTTGTGCCCGAAAGGGTCACGTTGGTCTTCGCACCGCCGTCGTACCAGTACTCCGCATAAACGTTGTTGAGACCGACGTTGTCTTCGGCTTCCACGTTTATATCATAAGTGGCACCGCCAAAGCCGGCTCTGTCTGAATTGTCCGAAAGAAGAATCGGCGAATCGTTGTCGGTCACCGTCATCTGGAAGTTGCCCGAGGTGATGACATGGTTCCCCACGTCAATGGCTTCGTAATTATACGTGACGATACCCACGAAATCCGTTCTGAGGGCGAGGTCAAAGTGCCATCTCCAGTCGTATTCCATCTGGCCGTCCAAAACGGGTCCGGCACCGTACTGGTAATGCACCCAGACCTGGTAGAATCCCACGTCGTCGGTAATCGTCGCTTCAAAGGAGTATGGGTCGCCTGTGGTTCCGGCGGGGTCCGAATCATCGCTGACGAAAACGGGAGGCGTGGAATCGCCAAGAACGATGATGACCACTTTGGATGTATCCATAACCGGTTCTGGAACTGCGTAGCCACTGGCCACACCCTTCCATGCGGAAGCATTGTGCGGATTGTAGAATTCCTGGACGCCACTGTTGTTCTCCATGAACTCGTATGCCTGCGTGTACCAGCAGTAGCCATCCTGGCCGGTTGTGCCGTTGAACATTTCGGTTCCATACGCATCCTTTACGGATACGCTTGCAGTGGGAACGGGAAGTCCCGCAGTGCTTTCTACGCGGACGTTCATGAACCAGCCCCGGTAGAATCGGCTTAATGCGTCATCGAAGACGGTTGCGTTGCCGTCGGTGTTGTTGACGGCATAAATGTTTGAACGGTTTTCAAGGTAGAAATCTGCAGTAAGCATGTTCTGGAATGTGCCGTTGAGCGTATAGATGCCGGAATTGTTGGCCATGATGGAGTAATTGACGTTGTCGGTGAAACAGCGGTCCAGTATCGCCCTTGTGGTGTTGTAGAATTCGAATCCGGCGCTTTCACCAGTGGCTCCGCTGACCACGGAGTTGTCCCTTATCATGAAGGTGGGTTGCATGACCTCCATTGCCGGGAGCGACTCGAAGCTGATGTACGCGCCACGTCTGGCATTGGAGAAGTCGTTGTATTCAATGAGGAAGTCGCTATCTTCGACCGTGGCGGCCCCGTTGATACTTCCGGGCAAGCTTGTGCCATTAAAGGCGATTCCCGTATCCATTCCTGAGAGGGCGTGGTTGCTGAATATCAGGTCTGGTGGTGCCAGAAATGCCTCTCCATACACATATACCGATTCTACCATTGATACGTTTATGGCCGTACCGTTGCATGTGATGGAATTCGCATCCAGCAGAATATGGTCCATCGAAGCGGAAGCGTAATTGTCAAGGTCCACGAATAGCCAGTACAGGGTCATGTTGATGCCGTTCACATCTCCCGTTACGTCGTTGCCCGTTATCTCCCACGAACCGAGATTTGCGGTGCTGTAATCGCGAAGGTTGTAACCGACGTAGTCCGAATAGAAAGACAATCCCTCGTAAGAACCTTGGAGGACGTTGTCCTGAATATAAACCCCGCATGTCTCTGCAACTGCATGGTTGAAGATGCTGTATCCCACGTCCATCATCTCTACGACCAATGCAGTCTGGTCCGACGAGACCTGGTTTTCCGTGAAGAAGATGTCTCCCAGTGAAACGTTGGCATAGTCGTATATGCTATTTCCGATGTGGTCACCATAGATGTATGCTCCGTCACCTCCCATTGCGTCGATGGTGTTCATGTGGATTATCGTATCCCCCATAATCACCCTCGCCCGGTTTTCAGGCAGTAAGGATGTGGCAAGGTTCACGGCCACGTTGTAATAATTGTAGGTGAAGCCGTCGCAACCTGTTGTTGTAATCTGGTTGTCGGTTACCCAGGAATTTCCAAAAGAAGCATACGAATTGTCTAAAACATTGTATCCTGCATACATGGGCCCCGTTTCGATGCCGTATTCAAAGGAATCGTTGGAATGGCTCTCTGCAGTATTGTTGCAAATCCACTGGTGGCCGAACTCGACTTGGGCATTTTCATAAAGCGAGTAGCCAGCCCAATACCACCAATAGGCCAGTATGGCCGTGTCGTTCCTGCTGAAAGCGTCGTTGTCGGTAATTCTCAAGTCACCGATGTGCGCCGTGGTGTCTCCTTGGTTCCAATAACCGATTTCGTATGTATAGAAGTATATGGCCGAATCGTTGGACGAGACGACATTGTCGCATACGTTCCAATCGCCCATCACGACTTCCGCATGACCAGCCATGGTAGAAGCGACATCGTATAGATAGACGTATATGCCGTAGCTCGAATTGGACGTGACGTCGTTCCCGCAGATGTTGAAGTCGCCGAATTCCGCATAGGAGTAATTGTTGCAGTTATAACCGATGTAATTCCAGTCGGAAAGTTTGATGCCGTCATTTTCGCAAGACACCACATTGTCGTTTATCTCAAAATCCTGGAAAATGGCCACGGCATTGTCATACATATAGTATCCATTGTACATGTATTCGTAGATGTAAATGCCATTGTACCCGGATATGATGTCGTTTTCATTGATGAGGATGTCGCCAAACTCCGCCCTGGAGTTCTGGTACATTTCGTATCCGCAGTATTCGATGTACTCGACGTCAATTCCAGTAGACGTAGAAGTAACCACGTTCCTCAACATTTCCCAGTTTTCGAACTGTACATGGGAATTTCCATACATGTACGAGCCAATGTGATCGAATTCGTAAATAAAGATGCCGTAAGAAGACGTCACATTGTTTCCCGCAAAGATGATGTTGTCATTGAACTGCACGTGGCCGAATGAAGCGTACGAATCTTGATACATTTCGTAGCCCCAGTCATAGATGTACTCATGATAAATTCCGCTGCCGTTGGAGTCGATGGTGTTGTTGTTCACCTCGAAATCGCCGAAGGTCGCCAGGTTGTCGCCGTACATATAAGAAGCGAAATCATCCCAGTAATCGATGTATATTCCATGACCATCTGACACAATCTCGTTTTGGTTAAAGAGGAAATCACCGTAATGCGCCTGGGCCTGGTCATACATATAATAGGCAAGATATTCGAGGTCGCAATCGATTCCATTACTATTGGTACTGTTGACGACGTTATATCGAATTTCAACGTCGCCGAACGAGAAGTATGAACTATCGTACATGTAACTGCCCATCTGGTAAAAGTCGTCGAGGTCCAGACCCACATCCACCGAAGTGATGTTGTTTTCGTTCATCTGGAAGTATCCGAAGGTGGCCCGGCTCTGACCGTACATTTCACTGCCGAAGTATTCCATGTACGTGTATAAACCATCAGACCCAGCGTTCACCCAGTTTCGGTTTATTTCGATGTTTCCGAAGGTGAATACCGAAGAATCGTCCATTTCGTATCCCAGATAATAAAGATAATCGATGTACAGGCCGTCGTCTCCAGATGTAATGTGATTGTCGTTAAACAGGAAATCGCCCATATGCACTTCAGATGTTCCATAGAGGTAATAGCCCCAGTATTGGAAATAATCGAGATAGAACCCTTCGTCCGTGGCGTTTACTGTGTTATTACAGTATTCGATGTTGCCGAAGCTGAAATAGGAATCAACACTCAAATCGTATCCTAAATAATCAAGATATCCAACGTATACGCCACCATAAGTACCCGATAAACCTGAAGTTATGTTGTTTTCATTCACTTCAAGGTCTCCAAATGTAACGTTGTTTCCTACATACAGATAATATCCGAAGCATTCGAAATAATAGATGTATATGCCCTCATATCCAGAGGTTATGTGGTTGCCGTTAAATTGTATGTCGCCGAAATGTGCTTCGGACAAATCGTACATTTCAGAACCCCAGTAATAGAAAGCGTATATGTAAATGCCCTCTTCTCCTGCGTCAATCGTGTTGTTGTTAAAGAGGAAGTCGCCGAAATATACCTTGCTGTTATGCTCATTCTCATAACCCACGTAGTACCATTCATAGAGGTAAATTCCATCGGAACCAGACGTGATGTCGTTCCTGCACATTTCGAAATTACCGAACTCAGCGTATGAGTTATCGTCCATGTAAGCGCCTACCTCGTAATAATAATCGAACTCAATGCCGTAGGAAGAAGCATTAATCGTGTTGTCATTTATCTGGAACTTGCCGAAATACGCCCTGGAGTTTTCGTACATGTTATATGCGTTTTCGTACCAACTACGATAGAAATACATTCCCGTACCTCCAGTGGAATTGATGGTGTTGTTGTTGAATCGAAAATCGCCGAAATAGGCCACAGAATTGTCATACATGTAATAGGCCAGATATTCGACGTATCTATTGTAAAACCCATCGTTGCCGGAAAGAATGTTATTGTCGCAGACCAGGAAGTCGCCGTAAACGGCCACCGACGATTCGTAGTTGTAGTATGCGAGTTCATCGATTTCGTACAGATATATTCCATAATTGGAGGCATTGATTTCATTCCTCTGCATCTCGAAGTTCTCAATGCGGAAGTAAGACTGCCCTTCCATATACACGCCGATGTCGTAGAAATAATAGAGGTACAACCCGTCGTTTGATGAATTCAGGTAGTTGTCATTCATCTGAACGTGTCCGAAGGTCACGTTGTTGGAACCGTAGAGGTCCGTTCCCCAATAGTATATATATTTTATGTGCAGAGCGCTATCCGTGGAACTCACCGAATTGTTGTTGTACTCGAAATCGCCGAAATGCGCTTGGGAAAGGTCGTACATTTCGTCGGCCAGATGCCGTATGTTGTATGTGCGGAGGCCGAAACTGTTACTCTCAATGTGGTTCCAGTTGAATAGGAAGCTTCCGAAATCGGCCCGGGAAGAATCGTACATCTCATAAGCTAGGTAGGTTGCGTTGCCCAGGTAAATGCCAGAATGGTTGGAATAGACGTCGTTCCTGCAAACCTCGAAGTTTTCCATGTGGAAGCGGCTGTTCACGTACATGTAATTGGCAACATTGTTGAAACTTTCAACGTAAATGCCTTTATTGTCGTTGGATGTGACATCATTGTCGTTTATCTGGCAATGGCCCATGAACATGGATGCGTCGCCGTAAAACTCGTTGGCTACATAGTTCATGTCTAAGGTTATCCCGGTTAAACCACTTACACTCGTATTGACGGTGTTGTTGTTGATTTCAAAATCACCAAAGACAGCTGAGGACTTGTCCTTCATGCCGTATCCGATGTAACTCGAACCGCCTGAATAGATGCCATCGTCATCGGTGTGAACGTCGTTTTCATTGACCAGGAAGCTGCCAAACGAGAGTCGGGACGAACCCCGGGTCTGATACGAGCATTCACGCAAGTACAAAATAATTCCTGCATCGGAAACGTTTACCGTGTTGCCAAGGATGGTCACGTCCTTCATGTTAAACCGCGACTGTTCGTACATCCGGTATCCGCACTGGATAAATCCAACCTCAATGCCATCGCCACTACCTGCCATGATGTCGTTTCCGCTGTAATTCCAGATTCCCGTGGATACCTGGGTCTGTCCGTACATGTAAGCACCAAGCCGTCGCATGCTATTTCTTATGGCACCCGCGGAATGGTTCCATATTGCATTTTCACATACTGAGACCTCTCCCATTGCAAAAGAAGAAGTGCCGTTCATGTCCGAGCCAAAGTCGCTCCAAAAATTCATGGTTATGGCAAAGGTGAAGGCCGTGACGTTGTTCCTGCTGACGGAGACATCCCCGATTCTTACCGATGAATCTTCCGACAGGTCCGAACCGATGGTATGCCAGTCGTTCAGGTTGATGCCGTTACCGCCTGTCGAAACGATGTGATTGTCGTCGAATAGGAAATTGCCAAACCGTGCCTGGGAACCGTCTTGCAAACGGTGTCCCATTTCGTTGATTTCAACCTTCATGCCATCAGAATTCGAATCGATGGTGTTACCACAGAATGAAAAATCCCCCATCCAGAAGGTGCTTTCCGAGGGGAAATCACAGCTATATCCGAATTGGTGCAGGTTCCTGACGTATATGCCTATGTCACCGCTCACAATCGTATTGTTGTCCGTTATCATGCTTCCCATCGTGTAGGAAGAATAATCCTCGTTGTCGGCACCGAAATTATAAAAATCACGGTAATAGATGCCGTAGAGAGCCGAATCAACGGTATTTTTCTCGACGACGATGTCCCCGCTCTCGAGAACGGCATTTTCTTCAAGGAACTGGCCCCAGCCGTCGAAGCCGTCGAAGTATATTCCTTCCTCGGCACGGGAAATGACGTTGTTTCGCAATACCAAAATATCGCCAAAGGTTGTGATGGAGTTGTCCTCCAGGGTTCTGCCGAGATAATCTATTTGAAATTCAATTCCGCTGTCCGATGCATTCACAACATTGTCGGTAACCAATATATCCCCCATGTAGGAGATGGAATCGTCGTAGTGATACCTAAAGATGGGGTTCACTTCGAAATCTATGCCACGGGAGGTATGCGAGTATATGGTATTTTCATGAACGGTCCATCCAGCGATATTCACGGATGCGTTATTGTGGAGGTCTTGTCCCCAGCGGTCGCAGTCCTGGAACCGAATCCCCGTGAAATCGGCTTCTATGTCGTTATACATGATTGACATTTTGCCAATTTCCGCATTAGACCGGTCGTAGAGCTGATAACCGTTTGACATCATGTCCAGGCAAATGCCTTCCTGGTTGGATGAGTTGACGGAGTTGTTCCAAATGTTTACCGGACCAAGAGAAACGCTGCTGAAATCATGCATGTTGCTCGCTCGATAATCACCATATAGTTCAACGGACGCACCAGAGCTCGTAACCGTGTTGTTTGCAACCAAAGTTGTACCCATGCTGAACTGAGAGTTGTGGAAAAGGTCAGCCCCCTGGTCATAATAATCCAGGTAGATGCCCCGGTTTCCAGCATCAACTGTGTTGTTGAATATGGTCTGGTCCAGTATGGTTGCACGGGCGTCATCATAATAATCTTCATAATCGCTATGGGACAGGGATATTCCAAGGCCGCCTGAAGTCACGAAATTATCCACGATTTCCACCTCTCCCACGAAAACGGCGGTGCTTCCCGTGAAATCCTTCATTTCTTCGTAACCAATGAGCATGCCGTATCTCGAGACGTTTATTTTGTTGCCGTATATCTCCGCACCGTCATTCAAGACCCCTACATCGTGCAGGTTGCGCATGTCGTAATTGAATAATATGCCGTCTCCGCCCTGGTTGTCAATCACGTTTCCCATGGCCGAAAACCGGTTGAGAGAAACCAGGCCGCCGTCAAGGTCCCTGATCTGCATGGACCCAAAATTGACGGCTGCAAAGGTATTCACGTTGAACTCGTTCATCCAGACGTTGATGGGTTCGAGGGTGACATCGGACCCGGGGAGAAGATTTTCAACCTGAAAACGGTGGACGCGGATTCCTCCGGTCCCATTGAAATCATTGTCGTAGAAAGTTGTCTGTGGGATATACACATCTCCGGTGCCGTTGAATGAGACGTTAATGGCCACGGCGTCGTCCTCTACATAAAACGTGTTGTAGGATATCCCGAAGCTCATGTTGTGAGCCAGCACGCCGTAATTGCCTGTACCTGTGTTGGTGATGTTCATACGGTTTAGAAATACTCTATCGGCTTCAATTGTAAATACGGGTCCCGTGCCTCCTCCATTTACGTTGGTCTTGTCGGAACCATCGCCGTGGATTTCCAGGGGCCTGTCCACGATTACATTTTCCTCTACATTTCCAACGTGTACCAAAATTTCATCATAATCATCCGCATCATCAACGGCCAATTGAATGCCAGGATAAGATACGGCTTTGTTTACATTTGTGACTTTAGAAACGGTATTATTTATGTAAACCGTTTGACTGGAGCTCATATTTACTGTTGCTGAGCCATAATACGGGCTAAGATCATCTGCATATATGTTGTGTGGCGTGGAATAAGTCCTATTGCTTCCATCGTCGGTGTAATAATTCATAATTGTGCCGTTGAGCCATCCCGTCGCATCCGTCGTTCCCAGCAATTCAAGGTTTTTTTGCTGGTCGTAAGAATAAACGTCTGCGATGATGGGCCCCGTGCCATCATGAACATATACGTTGAGATAATTGTCCACGGTCAGCGTTGACGCATCGTCTTGATACACTGCATCCACTTCGCCGGTGTTGTTGAGAGAATATGCGTCAGACCCATTTTCCAGCCCGAAGGGTGAGTATGCACTGAAAGAACCATTATAGGATTCAACTTGAGAACCGTTCAAGAGATAAGCACCAACATTCTCATCGGCCATGGTGCATTTTTCCAGAATGACGCCCACCGAAGAATCCAGGACCATGGCTCCGCTAATCGGTTGAGCGTGAACCGCAATTTGGCTCGGAGTCAGCGCTTCGTGGTACATCCTCACTTCGTCGATGTATCCGTTGAAGAAATCAGTAATACCCCCAGCGGCTCCGTTGTACCTTGCTCCGATGTCAATGTTCCTGTTGTTGTTTCCAGGTATGCTAACCTGTCCAACGGAGTTGTTGAACTCCCCATTGACATATAGCTCAGATGTGAGGCCGTTCTGAACCACTGCGACGTGGTACCATTTTCCCATTGAAACGGGGTCTGTGGAATTGAGCATCAATGCATTCGTACCGCCACCGTATTCATATCCGAACTTGATGAAGTTCGTTGAATTGACGTATATCTCGTATGTCGTATCCTCGGGGTCTCCCGTATGTCCTTTGCTGATTATGAACTGGTCCCTGCCGGTTTCATTAAGGTAAAACCATGCTTCGATGGTGAAATCGCCGGTTATGTCCATTCCCACATCGTTGGGAATGTAAATTTGACCTGAACTCCCGTCGCATTCAAAGGAATTCCCCTTGATTCCAGGTCCGCTGCTGCCAACATAGTACCCATCATACCCATTTCCTGAACTGTCTTCGACGGGGTCCCACCAAGCATTCTCGTATTCTTCGTCGAGCCGGTAATTGTAAACGGGGTTGGATGGTGCAAGATTCGAGATTGTGCTTTCTTCAATGTTCACGAAAGAACTTCCGATTATGTTCAATCCTTGCAAATTGTCGGAGAAATTGGAATTCAACACTTGAAAACCCGTAGAATATACCGATTCCATGCCTATGTTGCAGTTGGAAACCGTGACATTCTTTACAATCGGTCCACCGAAATAATCCGAATTATCATTCATATAAGTTGCGTTTATCTCAGCAGGAGTCATAACCCTATTGTAAATTCTCACATCGTCCATGTCTCCATCATAATAGTGACCGCCCCAGGATGTCGTCCCCAATCTCATGTGTTCGGTAGAAGTAAGGCCGATGTTGTTTGCTCCATTGGCAACGGCGTCTACTTGCTGACCGTTAATATATCCCGCCATCTGGTTTCCCGTTTCCCAGGTGAAAACCACATGCGACCATTCGCCGATGGGAACATGTCCCGCTTCAAAGGAGTATCGGGCCCCACCTGTGTCCCAGACTTCGGGATAGAGTTCACCTGACGAACTGATCCCCAGTATGAATCCGGAAGTAGTGCTTATGGATTTGGTCACAATCTTCTGGTCGGTATGGGAATCGGGTTTTACCCACAAGGACACTGTGAGCGTGTCGTATATGTTGATTGATGCATCATAAGGGATTTGTACCTGCTGACCGCCATTGAAGCGGTATCCTCTTCCTGCATAGCCATCTACGATTTCCACACCTCCAAAAGATGTGCCATTGTTTCCATTTCCAGAAGAGTCCTTCACTTCTTCTCCGGCCCCGGTCAATTGCTCTTCATCCATTCTGTACCATGCGGCAAGGGAAGGGTCAGAATAACCCTCATAATTTTCAATGGTCAGGCCATTGTAGGAGTTGGTTATGGTCGAATCTTGAAAGAGAACATCGTTGGTGAATGTGTGGATTCCGGGGTTTGCATCATTCCACCCGCAATCGGAAATCGTTGAATTTGTTATGTGAAGAACGGAATTATCCAGGGCGACAAAACCGTAATTAAATGCCGTTCCAGACCTGATGACGCTCCCGTTTTGAACGTACATCTCACCGGTGGCGTTCACCTGGATGCCGAATTCACCGTCATAAGAGGAGTTTATCTGGACCACGGTGTTGTCCGTAATGTTTAGCTCACCTGCTCCTACCCAGATGTTTCCGGTTAGATTGACGTAGGTAGGGTCGACGTTCAAAACGCCACCGTTCTTGATGGAAATGTCTCCCACCAGTGAAAACGATGAGTCTTCGACGTTCATCTCAATGCCATCTATGACCAGGTTCTCATTGAACGTGCCATGACTGACAACCAAGGTATCTCCCGAAGACGCATCTGCCAAGGCATTTGAAAAACTGTCATAATACACACCCGTTGATGGATTGTATATTGGTAATAGGGCCGTATCCTGATGGTCATACGTTTCGCCAAGTGAGTTGGAACCCGCTCCGGCCAACGTTGCTAAGAACAATATGACAACGATACATGCTGTTATGTTCAACACTCTCACATTTTTGTACATCTTTATTCCCCACGGTCTCAAAAGACCGATTGGCCATTATCCTTACCCATATTTTTACTTTCGGAATGGCCTTTCTCCCTTTTTCCCGTTCTCTAAACGATGCGTCTAGACCTCTTTTCCGTGCCAAGACCGGCAATCATCTGCATCCTTGGGGGGGGTGCGGAGGAGACGCATTGGACAAGATTTATCAGATGCCTGCCAGTACGGAAAGCCATGGAAGAACTTTCAGCGGGAAAATTCGTGGAGAAAAACTCACGTTTCTACGCTCACCTTTACCTGATTGCTTCTCCCGACGAACCGGAGGCCATTTTGGAGAAGCACCACAAAGAGTACGGCAAGGCCAACCACCACTGCTGGGGCATGATTTTCCAAGGGGACGTGAAATTCGACGACGATGGTGAAGTGGGTAGGCCCGGCAGGGTCATACTTCAATCAATGGAAAAGCGGGAACTGGATTCCCACGTCCTCGTGATATCGAGAGTGTTTGGCGGGACGAAACTGGGGGTGGGCGGCGTATCAAGGGCCTTCAGGAAGACGGCCGAGGGGCTTTTGAACCATCATTTCAGCTAGAAGTGCCAGCGACAAGAATTCACCTTGAAGATTTTTCCAGATGCGTACACCTTCTTTTCGGGTCTCACATCTTCTCAAAGTTCTCTATGTCCTTCTCGATTATGCCCAGAGATTGCTTCCAGAATGCCTTGTCATGCACGTCTATGTCCATGAGCTTGGCAACGTCAGCCACTTTTCTCTTCCCCGTCTCCCGGAGCAGGTTCTTGTACTGGGGCAAGAATTCATCGCCCATCTCCAGGTATTTCGCATAAACCCCTTTTCCAAATAGAAGGCCAAAGGCGTATGGGAAGTTGTAGAAGTTCAGCGTCGGATAATAATAATGCGGTTTGTTGGCCCACATGTACGGATGCAGGTATTCGTGGTCCAGGCCGTCGCCGTAGGCCTTCTTCTGGGCATCAAGCATGATCTCCTTGAGTTCGTTTACCGACAGAGAACCGTTCTCCCGCCTATTGAAAAGCTCCGTCTCGAATAGATAACGGCTATATATGTCGACGATGACCTGACCAGCGCTTGATAGTTGGTTCTCAAGTATGGTCACCTTCTCCTCTTCGGTTGCTTGAGACAGGGCCGCGCTCACCACAACCGTTTCGTTGAATATCGACGCCGTTTCGGCCACGGGCATCGTATAGCTTGCATTGAGTATGGAAACGTCCTTCAGGCAGTGTCCGTGATACGCATGGCCCAGTTCGTGTGCGAGGGTCGTCATGCTGTCGAAGCTCTCGGTGTAGTTGGCTAGAACCCTGCTCTCCCCAATGGGATGAATGTTCAGGCAGAAGGCCCCTCCAAGCTTGCCTTCACGGGGGTCAGCGTCTATCCATCGTTTCTCAAAGGCATTGTCGCAAAACTCGGCCAGTTCGTCGCTGAACGAGCGGAAACGGGATACGATGAATTTCCTCGCTTCGTCAAGGGAGAAGCTCATCTCCCCTTCGCCCATGGGTGCAAAGAGGTCGTAGAAGGGGAGCCCGTTGGCATGCCCCAGCAATTTGGCCTTCTTCCGGTAGTATTTGCGGAAACTGGGGAGACTCTCCCGCATGGCTGAAAGCATGGCATCCAGGGTTTCCTGGTCCAGCCGGGATTTCAAAAGCGTTTCTTGGAGCATCGAGTCATATCCGCGCTTTTTCGAGAGCATCATGGATTCGCCTTTGATGCCGTTGAGGGCCGCCGACGTTGAATCCTCTATGAGGATGTATGAAGCCAACTCCGCGTCATATCCTTTTCTTCTCGTGGCCGGGTCGGGACTGTATGCAAGGTTTCTAACGGCCGGAAGTGGCAGTCTCTTTCTTTCGCCTTGGACCTCCACGTCTATCATGAGGGTGCTAGTGGATACCTGCCATAGTTTCCTCCAAGCCAGCGAGCCCGTATTCCTCATCTGGGCAATGGTCACTTCGACCTCTTCGGGGAGCAGATATTGTGACTTTTCCACTTCTTCCTGAAGGTAAAATTGATGCTCGGCGATTATGCCCGTCTGTTCTAAGTTAGCTGTGTCTCCCAATTCGCTGACCCATCGCTGAAAGCGCACGCCGGCCGGCTTCATCTCCGATTCCTTCCCCTCGACCTTCTCCATCACCTGCTTGGCCGTTGCGTTCCGGGTGTCCACGGCCATGGACAGATGTGCGAAGGAATATATTTTGTAAAGGGTGGTCATGAGTTCTTTTTCCTTCTTCAAAAACGTACTTATCTTGCTTTCGGGGTCCTTATCGTCGCTTAGGTTTTTCTTCGTCCATTCATCAAGGTCCTTCACAAGTTCGTCCAGCCGCTGCAGGTCTTTTTCAAATTCGGGTGAGTCGAATGATTCGTATAGGTTCTTCAAATTCCATCTCATGGTCGTCGCCAAAGTTCAATGGCAAAACTCGTACTTGAAATGTGCGCCGATGAAAAAGTTAAAAAGAAGAAAGAAGATTGCATTCACATGTGGCTGAGAACTTCCCTTATTGCAATGTCTCTCCTTCTGATTGTTTCCTCAACGTCATTTGCCGTGCAGACGGCAGACGCCGGCCCTGCTGATTACTATTTTTTTCTGGGCGAATGGACCCTCCATGACAGCAACGCCCTTGGCGACTATAAGATAACCATGGTGTTTGAAGTGGGCGGGGAAGGAACCAGCGTCACGGAGTGGGATTACGGAAGCACTACGACCACCACCGAAGGAACCTTCGAATGGAAGGTGGAGGAAGACCAGATATGCATCAAGGACGAGGGTGCTTCGGACTGGTCCCAAATGGATTACGAGTTCGAATCCTTCTACTCAGAGGTATACGTCAATGGGGACAAGTACGAAAAGTCCGGCAACGTTTGCGGGGCCTGCTGCCCCTTCTGCTTCATGTACATGGGAATCCCACTTGCAATCACAACCACAGGATTGGCGTTTTACCGCAAAAAGAATGATGCGCCGTGAAAGGCCTGATTCCCCGGCAAGACTTTTTCCACCCGAAAGTTGACCAAACAACCTCAATGTTGATTCATTTTCCCATTTTTTTGCATTAGGCAACTTCCCTTTTTGAATAGCCGGTTTATATACCGGGGTCATTAGGACAATTGGTGAAAAAAAATGAACCCAACCCCCATGATGACCATGAAAACCATGAAAAAGATGATGCAGAAAAAGAATGCCTCGAAAAAGACCGAGTGAACCAATGAAAAAGAGTATTGGAAGGTGAATGAAATGAGAAAAGTGCAGACAAGAATCGAACCTTCCCGAAAAAATTGCGGGAACTACCCCTTTCTCCTTTTCAGGAGGTGAACTCATGAGCGGCAAAGAAAAGAACGGATTGTTCCTTTTTGCCCTCGTCTGGGTTGGCCAGGTCGTATCGATGCTCGGGTCCAACATGGTGTATTTCGCCCTGATGTTCTGGGCATTCTCCGTGACAGGCAGAGCTACGTCCCTGGCCCTGGTGGGTTTTTTCAGCTTCCTCCCTCAGGTGATACTGAGCCCCGTTGCAGGTGCCCTTGTGGACCGTTTGAATCGCAAAATGGTAATGATAACGTCGGACCTGGCAGCGGGTTTGTCCAGTATAGTTGTATTCATACTCTTTCTATCGGGGAACCTAGAAATATGGCACCTTTACATTACCGGGGCTTTCGCCGGGGCTTTTGGCGCACTTCAATTTCCTGCATATTCCGCTGCCACGACGATGCTGGTTCCCAAGAAGCACTACGCAAGGGCCAGTGGAATGATTTCCATGGCTGCGTCAGCCATAATGATCGTTGCCCCGATACTGGCAGGAACCCTTCTCTACGCCTTCGGGTCTCCCGACCTGGGCATCCTTTACGTTCTTGGAGCGGACATCCTCACCTTCACCTTCGCGGTAGGGGTACTGGCATTCATCCCGATACCGGAACCAGAAACGTCCAAAGAAGGTTTGGAGAGCAGAAAGGGCATCGTCAACGAATGCCTCTTCGGTTTCAGGTACATTTTCAAGAGGTACGGCCTTCTGGGCCTCCTGATGACCTTCATGATTACCAATTTCATTGCCAACATGGCCGGAACGACCTTGGTTCCCATGATCATGTCTCGGACGGGCAACGACCCCCAGGTATTGAGTTGGATAATGTCGGCTTTTGGCGCCGGGGGTCTCCTGGGCGGTTTGGTCCTAACAGTGTGGGGTGGTCCCAAAAAGAAGATAAATGGCATCCTCGTGGGGATTATCGCAGCCAACCTGCTGGGCCATTCCGTTTTGGGCCTTGGCATCGGCGGAACCAGCGTGATGACAATGATTTGGCTTGGGGGTGCATTCATGGCTTCCTTCGCCCAACCCTTCACGGGAGGGTCCTCTCAAGCAATATGGCAGTCCAAGGTCCCACCGGACATCCAGGGGAAGGTGTTCTCGGCAAGATTCATGATGGCCCTGGTGATGACGCCTTTTGGAACCTTGGTGGGCGGCGTTCTGGCCGATTACGTTTTCGAACCATTCATGCTCGGAGGAAGCACAACGGCAAAATGGGCATCGGTCATCGTGGGGACGGGACCTGGTGCAGGCATGGGACTGATGTTCATAATATCAGGCGTGCTGGGCACCTTGGTGGCCTTGGTGGCTTATTCAGTAAAGCACATCAGGGAGATAGAAGACCGGATTCCCGACCATGACGAAGTGGAAAGGAGCGTTGAAAAGAAGCAGGACGGACCCGTTCCGGCTTAGTAGCACGGCCTTGCCAAAGATGTATGGTGGCTGGCTTATGGCTTTGCACGACTACCGTTTCGCTTGAAAACCTGCCTGTCCAAGCACGAAATCCACATAGGTATTTATACCAGTCATTCGCTACTCAATTCTGGTGAATGATATGGTACAAGCTTATTGCGTAAAATGCAAAGACAAAGTTACCATGAAGGACCCTGAGTCCATCACGATGAAGAACGGAAGGGCCGCCAAGAGGGGAAAATGCCCCAAATGCGGAACGAAGGTCTTCAGAATCGGGTGACCACACCCCCTTTTCCAAAGCGGTTCGCCGCTTATTTTTCTATTCTTTGAGCCCTGGGCATCTACGCCGACGACCATTCATTCCTTCTGGACGGCCATGCAGCCGGGTGGAACCGAGACCGAAATGTACGATGCCTTTTTCGACGTGTTGTTCGTCACCGTATGAGGTGTTCCCGAATCGTGATGAAGCCAGCCGCCGGCGCCTATGATTTTTCTTACGTTGCCCACCTTGAACTCCAGGGTCCCTTCGAGAACGTATTTGAATTCCTCGCCTTCGTGCTTTTGGGCTTCCCCCAGTGTTCGCCCCGGTTCCACGACGATGTGGACGGCCTCCATGGTCTTGGTCCGGGATAATAGGTCTGCCGGGTTTCCGTTGACAAGCCTTCTCATTTCATATTCGCCGAAATTACCACTCTTGGTTTCTTCCATCATGCTCACCAAAACATTACTAGGATTCTTGAGATATATTATTTTATCGGGAAGCTGCGGTTTGGAAAAAATGATGAAAAAGGACTATCTGGCCTTCGCACCGAGGGACCGTGCTTTTTCAATGTTTCTATCGAGCTTGTTCTTTCCCAGGAAACGGATGTTGGAAAAAGCCGTGAATCTCACGGGGCTAAAACCGCAAAAGCCCAGGACGGAACGTTTGACCATCTTGAAGCCGGGACGGCCTATCCAAAGCCAGTAGAACCAGTATGGCGAATCCATGGTGGTGACCACCCTGGCGCTTCGTCCCTTCAAATGTTGAACGGGTAATTTCCTCCCTTTTTTCGAATTGAAAGCAAAGCCCGGCAGGAATGTCCTGTCTATGAAGCCCTTTGTGAGTGACGGAAGCGTTCCCCACCAAGTCGGATAAACCAGGACGAGATGTTGGCACCATTTGATAAGTTCCTGGGCCTTTGCAAGGTCCGGTTCCAGTACCTGCCTTTCCTTGTACCCCTTGTGAAGCACGGGGTCGAAATTCAGTTTCGGGAGTTGGACCATTTCCACGTCGTGCCCTGCTTTTCTCGCCCCTTGGGCATAAGCCACGGCCAGGTCATGACAGTAAGAATCGCCGTCGGGGTGCCCCATTATTACGAGTATCCTTCTACCCAAGGTCCTCTGCCTCCAACAAAGAGGAAAAGGTCACCGGCCTCATCCAATAGGCAAGGGGCGGGTCCGATAAGAGTTGGTTCTTCTCTTCTAGTGACCCCGAAGCCACATCCGTCGCTTCTCTAAGTACCTGCACATCGTAACCTCTAAAAGAAAGCTCCTGGGCGGTGCAAAGGACGCATCGGTCAAGAGTGAGGCCGAAAAGCACCACGCGACGGGCATCTCCCCCATTTTTTTCCAGCCATTCATGGAAAGCTGCAGGGTCGGGAAAGGGGACCCCCGGTTCCTTGTCTTTCTCCCCGATGTTTTTTCGAACCCATGCGGGGGAATTCATGGATTTTATCCAGACGGGCTCCTTGACGACCTGCCTGGGAAGAACGGAAGCGTACCCCCATTCACCAGGATGGCAGCAATCTCTTGGGTCGCCGGGCCTGGGCGGACGGTAATCCGAAACGATTTCCAACGTCTTGACCCTTTTTTTTGCAAGGAAGGGAACCAGTTCATCAAGAACGAAATCCACGGACTCTCTCCTTGCGTAAAATATTCCGCCAGGCGAGGCGAAATCGTTCTGCATGTCCACGGCGATGAAAGCAGGTGCCGTCATGATTTTTTCAGATGTCCTCTTGGCACTTAAGCGTATCTGGATTTTAGCCGGACCTCAGGCGTGACCCGTGGTAAATGGCCACTCCCAGGGCAAAAAGCAACGCGGTCAGGACGACCATCAGAACAAGTTCAAAGGCAACGTCGGACAGGTCCGCACCGAAGGTCATGGTTTTGGAAAGGGCACGGTAGCACTGCGTCCATGGAAGCCAGTCGAAAAGGTTGAAGGACTTGCCCGTTCCAAAAAAATCGTCCGTTAGGCGGATGGACGGGAGCGGGAGCCAGGCACCGATGAGAAAGGAAATCGGAATCACAACTGCAGCAGAAAGGGTCCCTGCCTGCTCCTCGTTTTTCACAACCGATGCGAGTATGAGCCCCAATGCTACGGAAGCAAGGCATCCCAGCACCGCCACCAGCATCAGAACGAAGTAATTCATATCGGGGTTGAGATTGTATCCGATGAGAACAGCGACGCCCACGAGGACGAATAATTGGATTATGGAGAGGACCGTGTAAGGGATTATCGTTCCCAGGAGCAGGTCGAAGGAACGCATCTTCGTAAGCTTCAGCCGGACCAGAGTTCCGTTGCTCTCTTCTCTGGAAAGGTATATGGAAACTGTGATGGAACTGATGAGGAGGGCGAAAACCATGACGCCGGGGACGTGGTAGTCAAATTCTGTGAAATCTTTCGCCGCCAGGGCCTTGTTCTCCACGATGACGTAGGGGTCCTGGACGGAGGCATCGACATTGAAGGGCAGGTACGGTTCAGCTTCTACTAGCCCCTCTTGACTGACCCGGTTAATGTAATTCCTGAGGACCGTGTCCATTATGCCGTTCACGGTGAAGAATGCTGCCCTGCCCGGGTCCCCATTGACTGTGACCGTCGCCGTAGTGTTCTCCAATCCGGGCATCGGTTCGGTGAAATCTACGCCGGCCGAACTTAGATTCTGAAAAAGTTCTTCCACGATGGCACTGACCGCTTCCGGGTCGGAGTAGTTGATGTCCCCCATCTCCCGGAGCCATTCCTGAGCGCCGGCCATGACGGCAGACCGGATGTACCTTGACATTTCACTCTGCACCGCCCGGGAGAAGTTCCTTGGTATGACGACATATGCGGAGATGTCCTGGTCTTCCACCATCTTCTGGGCCTCTTCTTCGTCGATGCCCCTCTTCAAGGAGAATACGTTGGTGGAGGTGTTTTCACCGGTCTGGCCCACGTATTTCATCTCATTCAGATACGTTAGAACGTTCTCCCCGTGATTGACCGTTGCGTTGTCATACGTGAACCCTTCGTCCAGGTTGATGACGGCGATTTCGTAGGTGTTTTCATTTCCCGTAAAAGAGCCGAAAGCGGCGCCGAATACGACGATGAGCATAATGGGGAAAACCAGCCCGAAGACGATGGTGAGCCGGTCCCTGAGCATCTCCTTGACCGTTTTTTTAAGAATCGCCCAGACCCTCATTCGCGAAGCCCCCTTCCCGTCAAGGAAATGAAAACGTCTTCCAGGGTGTTCTTCCTGAGCTTTACGTCCCTGAAATCAACATTGCATTCGGCAGCTAGACTGAACACCTTGGGCATCTGAGCCACTGCATTGTGGGCCCGGACCCATATCTTTCCCTCGTCCACGACCTTCACATCCAGTATCAGCGGGAGTTCCATCATCCGGCTTACCAACGGGCCCGTTTCCGCTTCCAGGTTGACTTCCAGTTCCAAAACGTCACCTTCGCCCATGCGGTTTTTCAGTTCCCCGGGCGTATCTTTCACCAAAAGAAGTCCGTTGTCCATGATGGCGACTCGGTGTGACAGTCTGTCGGCTTCTTCCATGAAATGCGTCGTCAATATGACCGTCTTCTCACCCTTTTCAGGTATGCTCTTGATGAAATCCCATAACACCAGCCGGGACTGGGGGTCCAATCCAGGAGACGGTTCGTCCATGAGGATGATCTCCGGGTCGTGTATCAGGGCCATGGCCACGTTCAGCCGTCGCTTCATTCCCCCTGAAAGTTCGGAGACCTTGCTCTTTCTCTTGTCGGTCAACTGCAAGGCCTTGAGTAGCCCATCCGTACTTTCCCTGACCCTCTTTCTTGGCACGAGATATAGTTCGCCCATTAGGTACAAGTTCTCTTTGACCGTCAAACGCTTCCACAAAGTCACTTCCTGGGGAACGACGCCTACCTTCTCCTTGACGACCCTGGACCCGGGTTTCACCAATCTTCCGTTTATTCGGGTCTCTCCCTTTGTTGGCTTAAGAAGGCCCACCATCATTTTCAGCGCCGTGGATTTGCCTGCGCCGTTGGGGCCTAGAAAACCGAACACCTCGCCCCTTTTCACCTCAATGGAAAGGTCTTTTACGGCCGTAACCCCGCCGGGGTATCTTTTCATCAGATTTTTCGTCTCAATCACATATTCGTCGTTCATGTCCTTCAAGCGTTATGGAACAATCGTCCTCCGCAGATAAAAAACTATTCGAAGGAAGTTGGGTCGTTCCTCCAGGCCATTTACTCATTCGAGACCCTGGTTGCTGAAGGATTCATGGGCCTTGGGATAGACCATCTTTTGCCCATGGCTGTCGCCTACCACCACGACCCCTTCCATGAAACCAGGCCATCCATTTTCACCGGCATTGCCAAAAACGATGCTTCTCAGCAGCAGAACGTTCCAATCATGGGTCACGTGAATGGTGACTCGTTCTTTGGAGGAACTCTCCTTGAGATATCGGGCAAGGACGTCGCTCACTTCATGGGGGTCGCCTATTATCTCTTCGCTTATCTTGTTCTCAAACCACTTGCGAATGAAACCTTCGCTGCCCAATTCATTGAAAATGGGAAAGAGGCGATGATTGTCACCGATGTAATCGCAAGCGAGACGCTGGTCCGGCAGACCCATCCTTCCTTCTCCTCCCGTCTCCAAGAATCCCTCGAGAATCAGTTCCGCCGTTTGCCTGCAACGGGGGACGGGGCTGTGTCGCAGCTCCACCGCTTTTTCCACTTCCAGCAATCTTCCGAATCGACGTGCTTTTGCCTTCCCGTCCTCGTTCAATGGGACCTTGAAAACATCCCGGGGGTCGAATATTCTGTCCCGGTCTGCATGCCTTAGCACCACGGACATGTTGTCCAGGTGCGAATGGTTTTTCATGCTCTGGAGGAGTTCTTTCATCCGTTTCATCCCTGTTCCACCATTCGGTACATGGACGCATGAAGCGTTGGAGTGAGGGGCCTCTTTTTCACAAGGGTGAATCCGTATCTTTCCAGCACCTGCTCAACTTCTTTTGCCGAAAGCCGCTCACTGGGTCTGGGTCCGTGCCCGGCGTCCCTCTTCTCGTGTTCCACCACCACGACCTTGCCGTCTTGTTTCAGATTCTTCTTGAGGTGCGTGAAGAAATCTCCGTCCTCGCCGTTTATCACGAAACCGTGAAGCACATTGACGAGATAAACCACGTCGGCGGGAAGGTCCAAAGACCATTCTTTCGTGAGGTCCTGATTTTTGACTATGACGTTCTCGAGCCCCTTTTTCTGGACCCTCTTTCGGAGTTTTTCCAGCCCGGGTTCGTGTTCGTCCATTGCAAAAACCGTGCCGTTTGAGCCAACCCTTTCTGCTGCCCGTATCGACATGTGCCCCGACCCGCAACCCGCATCCTGAACGACGTCCCCCTTTTTGATATTGGAAAAACCGATGAGGTCGTCGGGTGAAAAGTCCCCCTCGCTGGACCCGCCTGCGTGATGATGCTCTCTTGTCATGCAACTCATTGTAAGACGAAAGTCCTTTTTGAACGTTTTCCCTTCGGACAATCGTTATTTGTCATTTTTACCAATTCAGACCAACAGAATTAATTATTCCTTCTTCCATCTATTTAAGGGGAAATAGAAATGAGCGGTGACCGAAAATTGACTGGCAGAAAACGTGAATTGGACCTCGCAAAACGTCTCATTGATGCGGTATCCAAGGGGAAGGGGAAGGTCCTCTCCGTCATGGGTGACCCGGGGATTGGCAAGACAGCATATTTGGATGCCGTGGAAGCGATGTGCCGGTCGGAGGGTTTCGTCTTAGCCAGAGGTTACGCTGAAAAGAATCTCGAAACGCCCTTCGAATCCTTCATCAACGCTTTTGATGAATTGAGCCATGAACCGATATTTCACAATAAGAATTTCGTCTCTTTTTCAGAGATATTCGTCGTCGACAGCGCTGGCATCCTCGTGGCCAAGGCTTCTTCGGAAGACGAGGAGAGCATCGACCCGGACATCTTCGCCGGGATGTTTTCAGCGGTGCAGGACTTCATAAAAGACTCCTTCGACGAAACGGGAGGCGGGGACTCGTCGCTGGGAATGCTGGAATACGGCGACCTGAAGATATTGATAGAACATGGCAAGTCGTTTTTTCTCACAGCCGTGTCCAAGGGAGAATTGCATCCAGACATGAGGTCTGCCCTTGCCAAGACGGTGTCCCGGATAGACCGGCAGCACGGTGAACTGCTTGCAGATTGGGACGGCGACATGAGGTCCGTAAGCCCGGTTCGGGAGATGATAGACGAACTAACCCGATGGCGTTTTCACGTGCGGCGGAGCATCATGGGCATCGAACTTGAAAAAGAACGGGTCCGAACTGCAGAAAGGGTGATGGCCCTCCTGAGAGAGAACGCAAAAAACGCTCCGATTCTCCTTGCGTTGGAAGACATGCAGTGGTCCGACGATTCCTCCCGGTTCGTTCTCGATTACGTTGCAACCAACATCAGGGACATGCCCATTCTGCTTCTTGCGTCATGCAGACCCGGTGAAGAGGAGGCAAACGTCTTTGACCCGAACCTTCGGCAAAACGATTTCTTCTCGGAAGTGGTCCTTAAGCCGCTGGACGGCAAAGCTACTGAAATGCTGGTTCGGAGTTCCTACTCGCCCAATGATTTCTCCGAGGATTTCATTGACGGCATTTACGAAGCGTCCCAGGGGAACCCGCTTTTCATCCAAGAGGTCCTAAAGCAGATGGAGGTTGAGAACTGTTTCATCAAAGACAACGGAACCTATCGCGTCGTAAAAGAGGATTATGCCGTCCCAAAAACCCTCGAAGACCTATTTTCATCCCGGCTCAACGTGCTCGAACCCGATGCCATTAATCTGGCGGAATATGCTTCCTGCATAGGCCGGCATTTCCTTTGGAAGGACGCATTCTCCCTGGACCTTGTGAAGGGGCTGGATTCGGCAAAGGGCGAACTGGTGACGGCCGGTTTGGTGGATGAACGGGGCGAAAAGGGGGTTTTCTCTTCCATTCTCCTCATGGACGTCATTTATCAGGGCATATCGGCCCGCTGGAAGAACGCCTATCACCGCTCATTGGGAGAGTATTACGAAGAGGCGTTCGAAGGGAAAGTAGATGAAGTCCTCTACGACCTTGCCAGGCATTTCGGAAAGACCATCGAAGACGAAAAGGCGTTCAGATATGCCCTAAAGGCAGGGGAGAAGGCAGAGAGTGCCTATGCTCCAGAAGAAGCCATGATGTACTATTGCGGAGCCATTGAACGGTTGCCCAAGGCCAAGTCCTTCGACAGGAAGGAGATGGAAACGGACCTCAAGGTGAGAATCGCCGATTTGAAATCGCTCACGGGTTCGGTCGATGAGGCCATCGAAGAATATAGCAACTGCCTGAAGAATATGGAGGATGCACAAGAAAAAGCCAAGATATGCAAACGCATCGCTGACGCTTACCAGAAGAAGGGTGACACGGAGGCATCCTTGAATTACTGCAACAAGGGCCTCGACCTCCTTGATGACGCCCCTTCACTCATCAAGTCCGAATTGCTGGGAAAGAAGAGTTGGAGTTATGTCCTCAACGAAGAATTCGACAAAGCGCTGGATTTGATAGAAGAGAGCAGGCAGGTGGCCGAAACGTTAGACGACCCGGAAAATCTCTCTGCCGTATATCACCGGCTGGGAACCGTCCACTGGGCCAAGACAGAATACGAGGATGCCTTGAAATACCTCTCCAAAGCCATGGAGATGAGGGAAAATCTCCCTGACAAGGAACCCCTGTCCATGACCCTGAACAATCTCGGCCTGGTCCATTCCGACATGGGCGATACGGTCCGCGCTCTGGAGTATTACGAAAAGGGATTGGAGATATACCGGGAGAGGAACGACATACACACTGAAAGCATGGTGCTGAGCAACATCGGTCTCATATACTCGGACATGGGGCAATATGACAAGGCCGAAGAGAATTACCGTAAAAGCATCGAACAGAAGGAACGCATCGGCGACAAACTGGGGCAGTGCATCGCCTTTCATAATCTCGGTCTGGTTCATCAATACCGTGGAGAGCATCGGGAAGCTGTGGAGAACTTCAAGAATAGTTTGTCCATTGCCGAAAAACTGGGCATCCCTCCCCTCCTCATACACAACCAGTCAAGCTTGAGCACGTCTCTTGCGGAACAGGGGGATTTGAAGGGGGCAGAGGCCATGGCCCAGGCAGCAGGCGAAAATGCCAAAGGACTGGGTTCTCCCGGTGAAATCGGGCTCTTCCACCGGGCCACGGGCTACCTGAAGATGAAGGAAGGCAAGTACGATGAATCGGAAAAGGCGTACGACCGGGCACTAGAATCCCTTGAAAAAGCCACCAACAGGCCGGGGATGGCTGAAATACGCTTCTTGAAGGGGCAACTTTACCTGGAATCGGGAGACGAGGGGAAAGCCCGGGAGGCGTTGGCCAAGGCCTTGGACCAATTTGAGGAGATGGAGATGCACGGATGGGTGGAGAGAATAAAGGGATTAATGAATGATTAAACCGCGACTTTGACATTTAATTTTATTTTTCATGTCAAAGTCACGTCATAACTGCATCAGCAACGGGTTGTTATCCCACCAGCCCCATCTCCCTCACCTTATTTATCCGGTCTTGGATGGGTGGATGCGTGGAAAAGAGGCCGCTGAATTTGGACCAAAGTCCTTCTTCCTTTTTCATGGGATTTTCGATGTAGAGATGCGCCGTGGAGCCGTTGGCCCGCTTGAGGGGCGTTTTGTCCTCGGCAAGCTTTTGCAGAGCGTTTCCGATGCCATCGGGATTTCTCGTTAGTTCCACCGCTGAGGCATCGGCCAGATATTCCCTTTTGCGGGAAATGGCCATCTTGATCATCTGGGCGATGAAGGGTGAAAGGATGATGAAAACAAGGCCGATGATGAGAATGATGGGGTTGCCTCCGCCCCTTTTCCTTCCCCGGGAAAAGAGAAGCGACCTCAGGAAGAAATGGCCTATCAGTGTGATGATGCCTACCAAAACCGTCGCAAGCATCATTGTGCGTATGTCGTAGTTGCGGACGTGGCTCATTTCATGGGCGATGACGCCCTCGAGTTCCGCCCGGTTCATGATATCGAGAAGTCCCGTGGTGACGGCGATGCTGGAGTGGTCGGGGTCCCTGCCCGTGGCAAAGGCGTTGGGCGACTTGTCGTCGATGACGTAAAGGTCAGGCATGGGAACGCCGGCAGCCATGGCCAGTCCCTCGGTTACGTTGAAAAGATAGGGGTATTCCTGCTTGGATACCTTTTTGGCACCCGACACACGCATGATGACCTTGTCGCCTGCAAACCAACTTACCATGCCCCATATCAGCACGAGGATTACCAAAAAGGATGCTATGCACACGTCATTGTAGAAATAGCCCACGAAGAAGATTATGAGTCCCATTAGCACGAAGAAGAGAAGGAACAGGAGCCACGTCTTCCACTTGTTGGCCTTGATGGCTTCGTAGTATTCAGCAGGCATCAGAACTTCACTTTAACCGATTCTCGGGATTCGGGTTCGACCTCGAAATAAACCTTTTCTTTGAATCCGAATATCCTGGCAACGATGTTGCTGGGGAACTTCTGGCACTTCTCATTGAACCTCATCACGGTGTCGTTGTAAAACTGTCTTGCGTATGCTATCTTGTTCTCGATGCCCGATAGTTCCTCTTGAAGCATGAGAAAATTCTGGTTGGCCTTCAGGTCGGGATAATTCTCGGACACGGCAAAAAGCGTCTTGAGGGCGCCGGTGAGCTGGTTCTCAGCTTCGATGCGCTCTCCGGGGGAACCTGCCTTGCTGATGGCGGCCCTGGCCTCGGTCACTTCCGTAAGAACGCTCTTTTCATGGGAGGCGTACCCCTTGACCGTTTCCACGAGGTTGGGGACCAGGTCGAATCTTTTCTTAGTCTGAACGTCTATCTGGGCCCAGCCATTTTCCACGCGATTGCGGAGGGAAATGAAGGAGTTGTAAATGGCTATGAACCAGACGACGATGACAATTGCGATTATCGCAAAGCCGATGCCGGATATGCAAAGCAACAGGTCAAGCATTTTTTCACCGCTATGGGTATTTACTGGGATGATATAATAGATTATGGTGGGACGCTTTTCTTTTTTTGAATGCGATGACTAGGTAAGTAGTCATGAGAACGGCCAGCAGAAGGCAGGCCCCTCCAAGCAGATACATGATTATCATGTCCGCCCCGTCGTCCTTGGAAAAGCGAACCGTTACTTCCTCGTTTAAATGCGCTTCCCCCTCGACGAATCTCTCTTCAACGGTGTGGTTCCTCAGCCCTTTCACTGAATCGACCCTCCATCCCCGGGGCACCTCGAAGGCGAAATCCGAGGTCCGGTCTTCTTCCGAGTCGGAAACGAAGGTGAAGGAGAGTTCATTCTCCCGCTCCGGGTTTAGGTCGAAATCGAACTCAATGTAGGTATAGATGGCAAAGGGGTCCGTGGAATTGGTCGGTCCTTCGGCACCTTCGAGGATGATTTCTACTATCTTTGAGTTGCCGCCATTCCCGTTAAGCAGGATACGCTGGTCTTTGACGCACTCTTCCCCCGTCGCTCGGATGGAGAAATTCTGGACCTCCTCCGACGTCACCACACCGTTTCCATCGCCAAATCCCTCATCGATGGTCATTCGAAGGTCGCAGGCGTCTTCCCCACACATACAAACCCGGTCGTATCCCGACACGACGTCTTCTCCCACATATGTCCAGTTGTCCTGGAAATCGGAAATCTCGGCACCACCGTTGCTTGATGCCATGCATGTGACCAGGAGAATGAGAAGCAACCTTTGACAACCCGAAATCATTCAACCACGGAACAGGAATGGGGATGGGGTTAAAAAATGTTTCTTTCAACTTTTGTCAGCGAACATTCAGATGAGGGCTGTTCAATCGAAAAAACGTGTGACGTTTGGGTACTATCATTTTCACGCTTTCTTGTGTATCTGGTCAGCAATCTCCTTTTCTATCTTGTTTGCCCAATAACCATGGCCGATTTTTTTGAATTTTTCCAAGGACCGTTTCATGAGTTCGACCCCCCGGTCCGCGTTCCCCTTTTTCATCTCCAGCCGCCCTTCCTCGTAATCCAGTTGCGCCAGGATGAGTTCGTCCTTGTTCTCTTCCATTATCTTCCTTGACGCCTGGAATCGTTTTCCGGCTTCGGTTAGGTCGCCTTTCTTCATGAATATGAGGCCGAAGACGTGGTGCGTCACGCCCTCCTCCCTCCTTTTTCCGTTCTTCCTGGCAAGGTCCATGGACATTTCCGCGTACTCCACGGCTTTTTCGAAATTCTCTACCTCGTTGTAACTTTCAGCCAATCCGTAGTAGGCGTGTATCAGCATCTCCTGGTTGTCAATTTCCTCCAGGGTGGTGATAGCCTCATGGAAACTTTCGATGGCCTTGCGGTAGTTTTCTAGCTCATTGTATTCATTGGCGATGCCGATGATGGACCATGCGACCCCTTCCTTGTAATCGATTCTCTTGTTGATGTTCAATGCCTGTTCGTGGTAATCAAGAGCCGCTTCCAGGTCACCCCTGCAATCGTAGATGTCAGCGATGTTGTCCAGGATGAGGGCTTCGTCGGCAACCCTCCCCATCTTCTTGTCTAGGGCTAGGGCCTCCTGGAAATTCTTTTCCGCCTTGTCCAGTTCGCCCCGTTCCATCTGGATGACCCCGAGGTTGTTTCTTGACCGGGATATCCCCATCTCGTCATTCAGTTTTTCAGCCATTGCCGATGCTTCCGCATAAAATCGTTCGGCTCTGTCGAAATGGCCTTGGAACCAGTGCAGGTTACCCAGCAGATGCGTTAGGTTCATCCGGCCTTTTTCATATTTCTGGTCCGTGGCTGTGGCCTTCCCTTCTACCAGGTTTTCCTCCAGGCCTTGGAAATCGCCTTTCCGCATGCGTATTTCGGCCACGGTCTCAAGAACCGAAGTGAGTTGAACGACGTCATTCTCAAGAAATCCTTTCGCCTTTTCAAGCAATTCAAGGGCTTCCTCGTATTTCCCGGTGCTTACCAAGGTCTTTGCCTTCTTCCTCATGACCCTTCCGTCGTTCTTTGCCCCTAACTTCATCGTTTGGTCGTAATGGTTCAAGGACCCCTCAAAATCGCCTACGGTGCGGCTGACGTCCCCCATCCGCTCGTGAATGTCCGCCCGGGTCTTGGCAGGGACCTTCGGTCCCTTTTCCAACGCCCTTCCGTATAGCTTCAAGGCACTTTCCAAAGCGTATTCCGCTTCGGCTTTTTCACCGGCCCGGAAATTGTACTCGAAGGCCTTCTTATCTTCCCCAGCGTGGTAGAAGTGATGGGCGAGCTTGAAGATGACCTCGTCAAGACGGTCTTGCCATTGTCTTTCGTAATGTTCGCCTATGTTCCTGTGATGGAAGACACGCCATCTGGGAGAGATGTTCTTTGACAGGCATTCCCTGAAAAGTGACTGGGCAAAGTGGAGGTTTTCGTCTTTTTTGAGCAGGATTTCGTATTCCTCGAGGTCCTTGAGGGCGGTCTCCTTGCCATTCATGTTAAATCCGTCCAGTGCGGATGGGGGAAATTCCGGTCCGACAAGTGAGAGGTATTCCGCCAAGGCAACGGTTGCCGGGTCCATCCTGAAAAATCGCATCTCCACCGTGTCCTCCACGGAATGGGGCACGGAGTACTCCTGGTCGGCCAGCAAGAAGGTACCCTCTTCTTTGACAATGTTTCCTTCGGCCTTCATGTGTTCCATGAACTCGGAGATGAAAAGGGGGTTGCCACGGCACTTCTCCGTTAGATTGTGAGATAGGGTCTCGGGAAAGTTGTTGGGCGAAAGGGTCTCGTTTATCATCCGATTCACGTCCTCCTTGTCGAGGCCTTTCAATTTGACCTCCGCTGCAATGTTCTTCAGGTTCATTTTCTTTTTTTGCCTTGCCGTTCCCAGAACGAGAATTTTTGATTCCGATGCGTTCCTAGCGATGTAATCGAAAAGGAAAAGGCCCGAGGTCCTGGCCCACTGGAGGTTTTCCAAAACCAGGATCACCGGCCCTTCTTTTGAATGGTCCAAAAGGGCTGACAGGGTTGCTTCAGCCACCCTCAGTCTCTCTTCTTCCAGGGCGTCACCTCGAAGTTCCCTTCTCACCGGAAATCGTTTCTCCATGAGTTGCCGAACCGTTCTTTTAATCGGTTGCATCACCGACATTTCACCGTCCCACTCTCCCTGAATGCCTTTCATGACCTTTTCCTGCTTGGCCAGGGTCTTTTTCAGTTCGATTTTCATCAGCGGGTGTTCTTCGCCCTTGAAAACGCCGGCCAGGAAGTGTTTTTCGCCATGTTCGAGAAGTATCTTCATGTCTCCGTATTCGAGTCTTCCCAGTCCTCCTTCCCTGTCGAAGGAATCCGCGATGAACTGCTGTACTGCTGAGAACATGCCTGCGAAAATGTCTCCGTCAAGGTCTTCTTGGCCTTCGCCCTTGGCCATGAGTATGCCGGCCTTGTCCACGGCAAATACCTGCAGGAACGCATTGTGATGCTTGGATGTGAATAGGTCTTTCTCCACTACGCCTTCCAGGGCATCGGCGAATGCCTTGTACGGTTCGAAGTGGTCTTCTTCGACGTTTCCCTTGAAGACGAGGGTTTCTTTCTCACTGCGTTGTGACAAAACGTGATTCAAAAGTGCGGTCTTGCCGATGCCCGCTTCGCCTACGACAAGAACGGCTCCTCCTTCATTTCGGCCGGCCCCGTCAATAGCATCCTCAAGCAATCGGACTTCCTCGTCCCTGCCAACGAACAATTCACCGCTTTGCATTGACCTTCTCAACTCACAAAGGGGATTATGCTTTCAGGGTTTATATTGTTTGGCGGGAGAATCCAAGGGGGGGATTCAAAAAAACCACAAAATAAAAATCTTTGTAAGAAATAAACAATCGGAACTTTTATTTAATGATATTATAATGAATGTCTTGCCAATGGAAGAGAATAGGTTAGAGGATAGATTAAATTTCTTTTTGTATCAACATAATCCCGATGATTGTTTTCCGGTTTGTCTTTTAGGTTCACTCAGAAATTTTTGTAATGTTTTATTTCGTAACCCAGATTATTACTCTATTGATTTGAATGAAATGTATACCATAACTGATTACAATGTTCTTTTCAAGGGAAATATGAAGCACAAAAAACCTGGTACTTCCATTTCAAACAAAAAATTAGAAAAAAAATTTTACAGAAGATTTGACAATTATGAAAAACGGCTGATTTTCCGTTTTCGAGATTCTTTCAAAGGTCGTTTACCTAAAAAAATACATGGTCTTTCCGATATAAAGAAAATAATCATGGAAACTGAAACTTCACCCATAGTGGCAACTCTATCGCCACAATATATCTCAGACAGTAATGAAATTATCAATGAAGGGTCTAACCCACTTAGCCATAGTGTGATTTTATTAGATTATAAACATGAAGAGATTTTTTTCTATGACCCTTTAATTGCATTGAAAAATCAAGAAATTGACCATAGATCAATAGTACATCTAAGAGAGGAAAAATTTATGAGGTATTGGGATTATCAAGGAAGTAGATTAGGTAAAAAAGCCAATAAAAGGGAAATTTGTTGGTTTGAACCTGAAGTAAGGAGAGGTCTAGATGCATTCAAATAACACTAATTTCGCAACTTTCTCTTCATTTGAAAAATTAAAGAATGAAATTGGTTATTCCGTAGCAAATCATTATGGAAGACAAGTAATTGTAACCACTCCGCCCACTAAAGAAGACATGTTCATAGAGTTAGGATATAAGTACTCAAAAATTATACGTGACGACTATTCTAACAATTTTATAATTAGATACATCGATTTTGATGACATTTTACACCTCCCTATTCATATCAAAAATGAAAAATTTGTAATCTTTTGGGAAGATTATGGTACTTTCAATACTAGATTATTAGAAAAATATAATAATATGCTTTCAGAAGGAGAAAAAACAATATTACGTATTGCAAATACAAAACTTTCAAAATCTAGACTTGTCGATATCGGATTAAATCCTATTAGAGAAATATTTGAAGCGTTAATTGCCTTTCCAGAAGGATGCTCTAAAAAAAATATTGACGATTCTCATAAAAAATATGTTCCATTTTTAAAAAATTTAGATTATATCGAACTAAATAATTCACGAATAATAAAAGGAAATAAATTTCAATCTTTGGAAGTTACGTTTGGTGGTTCTATTGAATCCGAAGATTTTCTAAACATTCTAATTGGTGATGTGATATATCATGGTTTTCCATATTTAAAAGAAAAAAAGAGAATCAATCATTTAACACCTCTTTTACGACTCACCAACACAAATTATATCTCATCTTTGATGTCTAATAGGAGGACGCATTTTAAAATCGATGATTTTCTTTCCTCCATGAAATCGATGTATCATTCTTCACATTCATATTTAAAAACTAATAGCTATTTAAAAGAATTAACTAGAATCGATTTGTTAGAAAAAACCCCTTCAAATTATTATTTGCCTTCAAAAAAGGTATTTGAAGAATATTCTTCTTCCGTGGAATTTATATAATATTGTCTTTAGAATTTGTTTCAGTCTGCAATTCCTGCTTGTCTGATATTGACCGCAGAGATTTTTCTAGAACTTTGGAATCCCATCTTGGTTTCACTTCTCGACTTTGACATTTAGCCCCAATATGAGTAAAAGTCGAGTGAAACGCAACTTTGACATATCATAAAAAAGAAGCATGGCAAAGTTGAGTAAAAACCAGATTTGCTTGTCAAATTTGGGGTGAAACCTAAATTTGTCATCTCAAATTTGGGGTACTAAGTGTCAAACTTGTTGCTGGAAAATCCTCGAGGGGATTCATTTCAGCATGACGAGGATTGCTCCGTATTTGGGGTTGTATTCGGCAGGAAGCGTACCTTTGCCCTGGAACTCGGACACCAGTCCAAGGCCTTTAATCGTGAGTTTTTTATTCTTGCAATGGATTTTTCCGTTCTTGTCTGGTTTGATGGTCATGAGCGACCTGTCGTAGCTTATATGTGCTGTGTAGTACCTTTCATTGAAGCTATCGGAATATAGGGTGTCCGGTTCGTTTCTTTCTATCAGGGGATGCAATTCTGATTTGGAGATTATATCTTGTGGGACGTTCCTTTCTTGTTCGTTGGCTTTTTCGTTGTTCTCCTTCAGCTCCTTCATCTCCTCCTCCATGGAGGCGATGGTCATCTCCATCTTCTTCTTTAGGTTGTTTTTATCGGCTTCCAGTTCTGCGATTTTCTCCAGGGCTTCTTCTTTTTCTTTGTTGATGTTGGCAATTTTTTCTTCAAGAACGTTCTTCAAGGAGTCCCGATATTTGTCTTCAAGCATCGGTTCCAACATGTCCTTGTGTTTTTCCCAGAGTGTGTTCACCACAACATCCATCTGTTCCCTTTTCAAATCAAAGAAAAACTGTGAGTCTATCTTAATTATCGGTCTTGCAAAATATACTCTGTCCCGCTTGTCAAGGTCGCAAATCCAAGTGTCTCCCATTTTGACCATGCCTCTATATTCTCTATGGGGAAAGACGATGGCACCTCCGTTCAAACGGGAGATGGTAGACTCGTTTTCTCCTTCGTAAAAAGTAAGAATTCGCGTGTCCTCCATTTCGTCCATGTCCTCTTGCGGAAAGCCCATCTTCTTCTGGAATTCGAAAAAATCCATTTTTTCGGTCATTCTTCTTCCTCCCCTTGGCATAAGAGAAGAGGATAAGAATCGAGCGAATGGTAATGGTCTGCTTTCCTCCAAAGTTCATCGCTTCGGGAGTGAGAGAATGCTGCGACTTCAACCCTTTTTCCGCATGATTGGACTTGTTCAATTGCAGGAGTAAAATCCCTGTCCCCGCTTACCAACACGGCCACATCGTAATTGTCCTTGAGGCTGTGTGAAACCATGTCGCATGCTAGGGCCACGTCTACCTCTTTTTGCGTGTTCGATTCGACATCAAAAGAATTCCTTGCGATGATTCGGAAACCCAGATATCTCAATTTGTCATGCAGTTTCCTTCCTTTGTCTTCCACGCCAAATTTTGCAACGCTGTCGAATACGTACGCTCCCACCAGTTGCCTTGAACCGGTGATTGTGCGTACCAGATTCTCCAGGTCCAAAAGAAAGCCGGATTTCGATATCACGTCAACGCTCTTCAAAACATTCCTCAGGTCAATGAAGAACATCACTCGGTCAGTCCCGTTTTCTGAAAACAATGAAATCATATCACCCTGTATGGGAAAAGGGATGGTGGGTGAAAAGGGTTTTTGTCATTGTGAAATCATTCGCATTCTCTGATTATTTCTAGGATTTTTGAAGGGTTTCGATTTCCTGCTAGGAGCAACCAGTATGATTTTGGGATGATTGCCATATCACGATTTTCACTTTCTTCCACGTTGAATAATTCTGACATGAAACTATTCCATTCAAGGTCGGATACCCTTTTCGAAGGGTGTTCTTCAAGCTTTTTTATTAACAGATTACGATCCTCATCGACAAATTGGGCAACAATGTTCTGAATTTTCAGGGTTCCAAACCCTTTCAATCTAATATTTTTCTCGTTTTCAACCTTTTGTCGAACGTATTCTTCTGATTCTTCAACAACCTGTGAGTACCCCCCACTATCAATATCGGTAACTTCCGCTTGAACTCCAATCGAAAGTGCCGAATCTTGTACATATGATAAATCATCAAGAAATGATATGCCGTCCATATCTTTGAGGAAATTGCTTTTATCTGGAAGTGCAACAAGATGATGGAAAACTGGTTTCTTACCTTTTACATTTCTTAAAATTCTGCCTATTCTCTGGACTAATTGAAGTTTGCTTTTTGTAGAAGCAACATTTATTCCAATTTCTGCATCGGGAATATCGATCCCTTCATCAAGAATCCTCGGTGCAACCAATACTCCATTTTTGGCTTTTCTAAAGCCGTCCATATTCTCTTTTTGTTCCAAGTCGGTTAATCTTGAATGCATAATGAAGGTATTATACTCATAATCGCTAATTTCATCGTATATTTTTTCTGAAGATTCAATATCCATCGTGAACACCACAACTTTGGTTTGCTTAGAGTAACT